>CAZZBH010000003.1:0-75534 GCA_964652605.1 uncultured Planctomycetaceae bacterium | reverse complement strand
GCCGGGGGCGAGTATGGAACGCACAATCCGGTTTGAGGTGATGATTCGGGTGCCTGCGCGTGAGGTTTGGTCGGTGCTTACCGACGCGCAGAAGATTCCGATTTGGTGGGAGGGCGTGCACGCGGTGCAGCTTACGACGCCTTCGCCGGGCGGCGTCTATCGCCTTGACTACGAGGGCGGCACGCCGGACGAATGCGAGATCCTGGACTACAAACTCGGCGAGTTGCTGCGCTACCGCTGGAAAAGCAGCGAGCCCGAAGCGACCTACGTCGAGTACCGGCTGCACGAAAAGTACGGCGTCACCACCGTGACCTTCGTGAACACGGGCTACAAGGACGGCGCATCGTGGGATCGCCACTATGACGCCAATTTCGCCGGGTGGCTTAGCATGTTTCTCGGCATCCGCCGCATGCTGGAGGTTGCGCATACCTGAATTCGGCATTACTGACACTCACCCAGGCCGGAATGTTGTCGCATGCCCCGCTAGACTTGGCGTCTGGTCCATTGGAGCCAAACATGAAACTGAGCGAGATTCTGAAGCAGGACGCCGAGGGTGTGTACCGCGCGGCGGAGGGGCTGTTCAAGCAGGTCGATGACTTGAACTGGAAGCCGGCCACCGGCACGAACTGGATGACCACCGGCCAACTGATGCGGCATTGCACCGAGGCGTGCGGCGCGTGCATCAAGGGGTTCATGACCGGCGACTGGGGCTTCCCGACTGACGCATCGGCGCCCGAAAGCGCCGCCACAGCCATGCCAAAGGCCGAGCAGATGGCCACGGTGGGCAGTGTCGATGAGGCGCTGAAGCTGCTGGCCGCCGACAAAGCCGTGTGCATGAAGCTGCTGTCGGAAGTCAGCGAAGAGCGCCTGATGAACGAGCGCAGCAGCGCGCCCTGGGGCGGGCCGGAGCGCACGCTGTACCAGCACTGCCACGAAATGATCGCGCACCTGATGCAGCACCGGGGGCAGCTTTTTTACTACCTCAAGCTGCAGGGCAAGGACGTGAACACCATGCACCTGTGGATGGGCGGCGCGTGACCGGCAGTGGTTATCTGGCCTTCGACTTTTGGCCTCTGACTTTCGACGCCCTTCCCCTGGAGCCCCCATGACGCCTGAAGAGTTCGTGCAGGCCTGGGAAGCCGCGCTGGCGACACAGGACTGGTCGCGTGTGGAGCCGCTGGTGCACCCAGCCGCGTGCGTGACATTTTCAAACGGCACATCGCACCGCGGGCGCGAGGCTGTGCAAGCCGCGTTCACGCGCAACTTCCGGATGATCCAAAGCGAGCAGTACCGGATGTCCAACCTGCACTGGATCCGCAAGGACAGCCAGTTCGCTGCCTACCTGTTTGAGTACGAGTGGAAAGGCATCATCAACGGAAAACCAGCCAACGGAGCCGGCCGCGGAACCCAAGTCCTCATCCAAGAAAACAGCCATTGGCAGCTAATAGCCGAACACCTCGGCCCGAGAGCAGGGTAAGCCCAAGGTGGCACGGCCATCCTGGCCGTGAGTAGTCGCAGGAGCCTCCGGCTCCTGCTTCCATGAGCTAGAAGCTCATGGCACTACTCATGCGCTGGAAGCGCATGCCACTTGGCTAGTGCTGCCTTCGCACCCTGCTGTCGGGGATGCCTAGTTCTTCGCGGTATTTGGTGACTACTCGGCGAGAGGCCTTTATGCCGGCTTCGGCTAGTTTTTTCGCTAGCGCCATGTCGCTTAGGGGCTTTCTCTTGTTCTCGGCTTCTACCAGCTCTTTTACCTTCTGCTTTACGGCTTCGCGGCTTGTCTCGCCGTCGTCTTTGGGTAAGCCGCCCGTGAACAGGTCATTCATGGCGACTATGCCCTGCGGCGTCTGCATGTACTTGCTGTAAACCGCGCGCCACACCGTGCTGTGGTGGATGCCCAGCTCGTCGGCGATGTCCTGCATCTTCATTGGCTTCAAACCGCCGATGCCCCAGCGCAGATAATCCTGCTGTCGTTTCACGATGCTGTTGGCTACGCGCTCGAGCGTGCTTTGTCTCTGGTTCAGGGCGTCGATCAGTTGCCTGGCGTGGTTGACTTTGCCCTTGATGAAGTTCAGCGCCTCTTTGTCGGCCTTCTTCTTCTCCAGCATGTGCAGGTAGTACGGGCTGATGCTGAGGCGCGGCAGGTTCTCGCGTGTCAGGCGCACGATGAAGCGGCTGTTCTCGTCTTCCTCCACGATGACGTCGGGAGTGACGACTTGCGCGGGCGTCTCGTTGTAGATGCTGCCGGGTTGCGGGTTGAGGCTGCCCAGCATGTCGATCAGCAGCTTCACCTCGTCGGCTGAAATGCCCATGGCGCGGGCGATGCGCGGCACGCGGTTCTTGAGAACGTCGTCCCAGTGGTCTGTCAGCAGGGTTTTGAGCCTGGCGTAGTCGGGGTCGTTCTTGCCGACTTGCAGCAGCAGGCACTCGGCGAGGTTGCGCGCGCCTACACCCCTGGGTTCCAGGGACTGAATGGTTTCCAGCGCCCAGAGCGCTTCTTCGGGCGTGAAGTCGGGCGTGAAGTCGGGCGTGAAGTCGGGCGCAAACGGTTGGTCCGTGGCCCGGCCGTTACGGTCGTTGAGGGCCTTTACGATGTCCTCCAGCGGATACTCAAGATAGCCGCGATGGTCCAGTGAATAGACGATCTCCTCCAGCAGCGGCCAGTCGAGTTGGTCGATCTCGCGCATGCGCAGCTGTTCAAGCAGGTGGTCAGCCAGGCTGCGGCCGGGTGCAGCCACAGCGGCGAAGGCCTCCTGCTTGGCGTCGGGCTCACCGTTGTCCATGGGACGGGCCGAGCGCGACACAAAGTCGTCGGTGTCGGTGTTGCGTTGCAGAAACTCGTACACTTCTTCGTACGTTGCGCCGGCTTCGGTTGTTGGTTCCGGCGCTTCGTTGCGGATCTCTGCGGCTGCCTGCTGCTGAAGTTCGTACTCGGTGGGCGCTTCGGGCGGGTCTTCGCTGCTCATCTCCAGCGTGGGGTTCTCGAGCATTTCGCTCTGGATCAGCTCATGCAGATCCAGCGTGCCCATCTGCAGCAGCTTAAGCGACTGGATGGTCTGCAACGAAAGCACCGGCCGCTGCTCAAGCCGCGTGCCGACGCGCATGTCGAGGCTCATGGAGGGGCCGCTCATGGGCGCCTCCGGCGCTCGAGTTCTGAGTTCTGAGTTCCGAGTTCTGCGTTGAATGGCAGGCGCACTTCAACGCGGAACTCGGAACCCGGAACTCGGAACCAACTCTTTGACACTCCGAAGTTCACTACCTTGCTCCTCCCTCAAACGTCTGCCTGCCGCTCAACGCATCATTCAGAATTGCGCTGCTTACGTTTTCGATTTCTGCCCCGGCTGGCACTCCCCGGGCGATGCGCGTGACGCGGATCTTGCGGCGCTCGGCGACATCGGCCAGCGCGTCGCGCAGATAGACGGCTGTGCCTTCGCCCTCAAGGTCGGGGCTGGTTGCGAGGATGATCTCGCGGATACCGCCGGCTTGTGCGCGCTTGACGAGCGCGTCGATGTTGAGGTCTTCGGGATCGATGCCCTCCAGCGGCGCGATGTGTCCGTTTAGGCAGTGATAGACGCCCTTGAAGCTGGCGGCTTTCTCGAAGGCCATGAGGTCTTTGGGAGTCTCGACGACGCAGACGAGTGCCTGGTCGCGCTGCGCGTCGCTGCACACGGGACAGGGGTCATGCTCGGTGAGGTTGAAGCAGCGCGAGCAATGCTTAAGGTTCTGCTTCACGTCGCGAATGGCACGTGCGAGCGCCATGGCTTCATCGTCGGAGAGGTTGACCAGGTGAAACGCAAGTCTTTCAGCGGTACGATTGCCGATGCCTGGAAGCTTTTTGAGGCTCTCGACGAGTCGCGAGAGGCTTTCGGGATAGGAATTCAAGGGATTTCTTTCAAATCGGTACGCTATTTGCTGGCAACTAGCTTAAGCGTACCCCGGGCAACCCGATTTTCAAGCCCTACCTTCTCCCACCATCCTTTGCCAACCCGCCCTTGTGCCGCTCGTTTCACCGCTGGCGGGAATGTGGAGCCCTTGTATTGCTGCCCGTCTGCCTGCGTCGCCCTGATCCAGTCTTTGCCGGAGAGCCCTGATGCGTTACCGCCTCGTATTGCCCTGTTTCCTGCTGGTGCTCGCCGCGTGCACCATGGACGACGGCACATCGGTCGATCCGAAAACGGCCACCGCCCGCGCCGGACAGGACATCGAGCTTGAACTGGGCAGTGCCCGGCTGTTTATCAGCGGCACCAACATCGGCAGCGGCGCCGGCCAGATCCCTGAGGGCAGCCGCGTCAAGCTGTCGCTGGGCAGCAGCAAGCCCGCCGGCTATCGGCTTTACTCGCCCGTGGTGAAAGTCGAGGTGCAGGACGACGACGGCAAGCCCGTAGAGGGGATTGACCTTGACCCGCCGGCATCGCTGGAGCTGCTTTACGATCGCGGCCTTGCCAACGAGGATGGCGTCAGCAATGCCGAGCTGTCATTGCTGCGCATCCGCGGCAACAATGTAGCCGAGCTGAACTTCACGACACTAAGCCCGGCTGCAGACACGCAGTTCACCGTGCTGGAATCGCCCTACGTTCGCGCGACATTCACCGCGCTGGACAGCTATGCGGTCAGCACGCACAAAGATACCGATCCGCCTCCGCCCTCCACTGCCTTGACCGGCACCGTCAGCGCCCTGGCAACCAGCACGGTGTTTCAGCTTGCCGATGCGGCTTCAGCCTTCAGTGTCAACCTGCTGGTGCGCACAGCCGACACCCTGACACCCCCCACGCTGATCACCCTGAACGACGCGGCATTCAACGCCGCCAACCCGTTTGACCCGAACAACCGCCTGCTGACCGTGCAGACCGGCGGCAACACCTACACAAGTGACAGCCCGACGGCTTCGGTTGTCGTGCAGATTGACACGTTCACAGCCACCAGCAGCAGCGGAAGCATGATCGGCACCCTGGCGCAACAGGGCGGCGCGGGCACGTTGCAGGTCAACTTTACGTTCACGACGGGCAGCGGCGTTGCGACCGCGCTGGGCGGCGCAATCACCGATGCGGGCGGCCGGCGCACCATCGCGCTGAGCAACGCCACCGGGACCCAGACCTTGCTGCTGCTCATGCCCGACACGCTGCCGGATGCGGGCCTGGCGCCAATCCAGTTCAATGACGCGGCCTTTGACAGTGGCGACCCGTTCAGCGCGACAAGCCGCCTGATGACGCTGACCGACGGTGCCGACCAGTTCACCAGCGACCTGGCTGCCGCATCCGCCACCGTGACGTTCACCGACTTCGACACGACGGACCTGACGGGCACGGGCACCATCACCGGGACGCTGGCCAACGCCTCGCCGGCCACGCGCACGCTGAACTACACCTTCACGATCATTGCAGGCAGCGACGGCGGCCCGGGCTCGCTGGATGTCGGCACTGCCTTTGACATCACCACCACCGATGTAGCGGACGAATGCGCCGTGGCTTCAGACGGGACCGACTACATTGTGGCCTGGCTGTCGGATGTCGGCACCACCAACCGTACGCTGGAGTACACCTTTCTGGACGGTACAACGCTGAACCCCTTCGGCGCCGAGACGCACGAACCGGGCGTCAACCTTGACCCAGCGGGCGGGTTCGGCCTTGCCGCCAACGACATTGCCGACACGGTTGTGGTGGGCGCCACCGGCGCGGATGCCGCAACATCCAGCGTCTGGGGCATCTTTTTCGACCCTGTCTTCGGCAGCCTGTACAGCGAGATCAACCTGGGCACCGGCACGCGCCCGCTTGTGCAGTACCACTATGAACAAGACTTGTTCGTCATCGCGTGGCAATCCGGCCTCGATGTGCACGCGGGCGTGTTTGAGTTCGACGGCACGCAGGTCGGCACCACAGTGACCGTCTTTACGGCGGCCACGCTGGCCGGCCTCGCGGCACCGGGCGACCTTACCGACGAAGCGCTGGTCACGGCACGCGACGGCAGCGGTGTGCGCGGCCGCCTGCTGACTGTCAGCACCGGTGCCGCAGCAGCAGCGGCCTTTGACATTTCTACCGCCGGTGGCGGCGGCGCTTGCAGTTGGGACGCCGTGGACGGCAGCTACCTGGTAATGACCGAGCAAGTGCTGGGCGGCTTCTTCACCGTGCGCCAGGCAGTCACGGTACAGCCTGGGGCCGCCGCATCGTCTGGCGACGCGTTGCCATTGCCGGCACTGGAAGCGTTTTCGCACGCGGCCTGGGGCAGCGACGGCGCCGTGTTCATCACACCCGAGGCTGGCATGTTCGCGCTTGAATCGGGCACAGCGGGCCCCACGCTGCTGGCGGCGCCGGTGTACGGCAACCTGCAGGGCGGCTTGGCGCTGGACACAACGCCTGACGGCCCCGCGATTGCCAGCCTGTTCGGCAACGAGTTCGTATTGGTTTCAGCGCGCGGCGCGGGCGGGGTGCACGTACAACCGCTGACACTCTCGCCGTAGCGCAGCCAAAACTGGTGCCCCGAGCGCAAGCTCGGGGCGCTCAAGTTGAACGCGCAAATCCCCGCTCTCCGGCGCAGCGACATTGTTTGCTCGTAACACCTTTCGAGCTTGACGGTTGCAACTCACGGCCGCTTGCATGGCTGGAATGAAAACGGAGACACGGAGTAACAGAGAAGGGATGGTTGGGCGGCGTGCGCCCGGCTCTGCACGAAAGCGCGCCAAGGGAGTGAGGGCCGCCGCGCGGCATCAAACCTCTGTTTCTCCGTTGCTCCGTTTGAAACCAACTTGCGAATGGTGGCAAACGGCGAAGAGAGGTCGCAGCGGGTTCATCCTTCGACCGCCACCACCGCAGTAACGGAGCGCACGGCGAGCCAAATGAGTTGGGGCCGCCCACATAGGCGGCCCCGGGCATGGCAAGGCAAAACTAGTCATTGCCGGCGGTGCGTCGTGCCGGGTGTGGCGCATGCGGGTTGACCGCCTGCAGCTTGCGAACTTCAAGCCGCTGCGCCTCGGTTGTCGGCGCGCGCCCGATGGCTTTACCGGCCGCGTTACGGGCGTCGTACACTTCCAGGGCCAGGGCCATGCGCTGCGCGTCGTCGGTGGCCTGCGCAAGCTCAGCCTTCAGGCGAAGCATGGACTTCAGGGCGTTGAACCCGTCCTCATCCCACGCCCCGCGATGCGTGCCGTAGGTAGCACCCAGCGCGCGGGCGGCAGCAGCCTTCACGCTTGCACGATCCACCAGCTCTTCACTGGCGATGGTGTCCAGCAGGTTGGGCACCACGTTCTCGCGCACCCACGACGCACCAGTGCGGTTGGCATCCGCGACCAGCGAGGCTATGGCTGAGCAGATTGCTTCGCGCGCCGCCGAAGTGCGGCCGTCAAGCCGCAGGCCGCCGGACAGACCCTCCAGCAGCGCCTGCACGTTGAACTTTGTGGTGGCAGGGTTCAGCGCGCCGATGGCGTTGGCGGTTGCGACCACCGCGTCGTTGGTCTTGCTCTTGGTATTCTCGACGCTTTCGCTCCAGGCCGCGTCCAGTGACTGCGCCAGGCCGTCAGCGTCCACGGCATAGCCGGCTTCAACCTGGAAGGTGACAAACCGGTTGTCAGACAGCTCAAGTGCGCTCAGGTCACCGCGGCGCGAGTCAAGCTCGGCGCCCGGCACCGCCACCAGTACCGGCACGCCGCGAGTGCGGATGTCGTTCTTGAGCAGGTGGAAGATCGGCTCGGCCATCTGCGAGCGGTTTGTGGCGCCGGCGATGTTGGGTGCCTCAAACACGCTTACCGCGCCGACTGCCAGGTCGCCTTGCAGGATGATGGCGTCCCATGGCGTGCCTTGCGTGGCAAGATCGGCGCCCTCTTCAAGGGTGCGCGCGCCGACCGACGCGTGCCCGAGGCTCGCCAGGTCGGACAGAAAGCGGTTGCGCAGCGCCTCGTCTTCCATGATGACCAGCACCGTGCGGGCCGCGACTTCCTGCAGGTTCTGCACGGCGGCGGCGACGACTTCCGGGTTCTGGCCTGTGTCCTTGTCGCCGGCCAGGCTGATCAGTGCGCGTGCAGCGGCGTAGCGGACGTTCTTGTCCGGGTCGCCAAGCGCGCGCAACAGGGGCGCACCCGCCTGGGTGCCTACTGCCGACTGGTCGCCAAGCTGCGCCAGGGCGTCGCAAAGCGCCACGCTGACCGACGGATAGCCGTCGGCCAGGCTGCGCTCAAGCGCGCGGTACAGCACCGGGCTGCCGCTTGCAGCTGACAGGCCAAGGCCGTGAAGCTGCGGCAGGAAGCCTTCTTCGCCGAGCATTTCGACGATGAATGCCTGCTCAGCCTCGTCGCCAAGGTGGAAGCGCGCGCGGCACTCGCCGTACATGTGCATGTGAATGCATGCCAGCAGAGCCTCGGCGTCGCGAACCCAGTTGCTGTTCGCACCACCGTAGCGTATGCCCAGCTCAATCGCCTCAATCGCCGCGTCCTCGGCCAGGATGTCTGCAAAAGCCCACAGCGGAACGTCCTGTGGCGTCAACTTGCTTTCCCCTTCGCCGACCTCTTTCTCAGGAATCCACTTCCATGCCGTGTAGCGGCGGTCGTGGCTGTACATCGCGATCGGCAGATTGCCGGGATACCCGCCGCCCACCAGCCGGTTGCGCCAGAAGCGCCCGGCAGCGTTGTTGCGGTAGTAGCCCTCAGCCTGAAGGTAGTACAGGTCCTTGGCGTCGGTCACCTGCCGGTCCTGCTCAGACCCGCCGGCGCGGATGGCCTGGATGCCGGCGCGGCAAGCCTCGCGCACCTGCTCATCCTCTTCGCTGTTCTGGAAGTGCTTGGCCAGGACAGGAAGCGCGCGAGCGTCGCCGATGTCGCCCAGTGCCAGCGCCGCCGTCTGGCGGTCATGCAGCTCGTCGCTGTGCATGCACTGGATCAGCGCGTTGACGGCCTGCGAGCCCAGGGTGCGCAGCAGATTGCGCGCCTCATAGCGCCAATCCATGCTTTCGGCGTGCATGTACGTTGCCTGAATGTAAGGCACCGCAAAGTCGCCGTAGCTGTCGCGGATGCTCTGCGCGCGCAAAAGCTTGCGGCCAACGTCCCGGTCAGCAAAGTACGCGTCAACGTACTCCTTGATTTCTTCCGGGTTGTTGGTGCGGCCCATGGGGTCGGTCTTGGGTCGGCCCGCCATCAACCACTTCCCGAAGCGGTTGTAGCGGCCCGTCAGGCCCGGCGCCGTCATGTTCGCCTGCACGAAGTTCTGGGCCAGTTCAAGGCCGACCTCGTCGCGAATCTTGCGGGCAAGTTCGTCGTTGGGGTCGCGCGCCAGCACTTCGTCAAACTTGCGGATCGCGTTTTCCCAGTTGCCGCGCTTGTACTCGCGAATGCCCTCGCGGACGTCCGAAAGCTCGTCGTCCTGTGCAAACGCCACAGGTACGTTCTCAAGCGGATTGAAGGTAAGGGTCAGAAGGACCGCACAAGCGACGACAATCGACGCACGCGCAATGCGTAGCAGCATCGTGAAAAACTCCTTCAGGGGGGTGGGCGAAGGATGGCCAATCTAGCCGCAGGCGCGACCCTGTCAAGCTCCGCACAAGGATTGAAACGAACATGACTTGGGCATGACGCTACACACGCCGGCAAGCGGCACTCCGGATTTTTACTGAATGTACATGCTTTTCGGTTGCCACCGCTATTTACGTATTTTATAGTTCCAGTACGGGGTATGGAGGATGCAAGTGAAATCTCCCACTGCCGAGTTCTCGCGAAACACGCGTGGATCGCACCGCCAAGCCGGGCCGGAGCACGACGCCCTGCTCGATCAAATCCATCAGTTGCAGGCCGAGCTGGTGCTGAAAGATGAGCTCCTCGCCCAGCACGAACAGATGGCTGTGCTTGGCGAACTCGCCGCGGGCGTGGCGCAGGAAATCCGTGACCCGCTGGGCGGCATCCGCCACTGCCTTGACCTGCTTGCCCGCGAGCGTGGCATGCAACGCAACGCCTCGATCGCCAGGATTCGCGGCGTGGTGGCCCGGCTTGACCGCGTGGTCCACGACGTACTCGCGCACAGCCGTCAGGTTGAGGCGAACCGCGCACTGACGCCACTGACGTACGTTGTCATGGAGGCTGTGAACCTCGCCGCGCGCGAGCTCCCGGAAGGCGAGATCAAGCTGTACGTCGACTGCGGTGAGGGCCAGGCCGACGTGGATGCAGACCTGGTGGCCCGGGCATTGCTCAACCTGATTGTCAACGCGGCACAAGCCATTCGCGGGCGCAAGGACGGCCGCAAGGGCGGAGCGGTGCACGTCAGCGCACACATAGACGATGCTGTCGCCGAGTTTGAGGTGCGCGATGACGGGCCCGGCATTCCTGCTGACCTGCTCACGCGCATCTTTGTGCCGGCGTTTTCAAGCCGCGAAGGCGGGACCGGCCTCGGCCTCGCGCTGTGCCGCCGCATCGCTGACACCCACGGCGGCGAAATTGTCGCTTCAAACAACCGCCAGGGCGGCGCGCGTTTCACACTGCGAATCCCGGGTGCCGTGAACGAGTAGCGATCGCGTCGATCGAATCTGGTCGTGTAGGGGCGACGCTTGCGTCGCCCCTACGGTGCGACAACGATGTTGCCCAGATCTTTGCCGCTGTATGCCGGCAAGTCGATCTTGAATACACGGTCCGGGTTGTCCCACTCGGCGCTGCCGGCCCAGATCATCAGGTATGAACTGCCGTATGGCGCTGACTCAAAGCGGCAGACGCCGTCAGCGCCCGCCTTGCGCACGTTCGCCTGCTCGCTTGCGGGCACGCTGCCCGCCGCGTGAAACGTCAGCAGAAACTCCGCGCCGGCATACGGCACGCCGTTGATGTCAACGCAACGGAACGTCAGTGTTGAAGCAGCCCGCAGCACAAATGACAAACTCTCCGATCCTCCAGCCGTCATCCTCAGTTTCTGTGATGCCGGCTCAGCCGCCAACGGTGCGCCCAGGTCGCCGGATTCGAGCTGCACCTCGTACTCGCCTTCGGGCAGCACAAAATTCTGCGAGTGACTGTTCTGCCCGGTCACTTCGCCCAGAAACGAGTTCTCTACGGTGCCGTGGCCGCGAGGCTTCAACTTCACGCGGTACCGCGCCGCCTTTCCGTCCGGGTCAGGGCTGCCCTGTTCGCGCCGCGCGACGATGAGCAGCTTGCCCGTGCGAATGTCAAAGCTGTGCTCAAGGCCCCGCGTTACGTCAACCGAGCCGACAAACCGCGCGTGCAGGCCCTGCACCTGCGCGACAACGAAATACGTGCCCGCTGCAAGGCTTCGCCACGTGAACTTGTTGCCCTCTGCGCTTGTTGGCGTGGTATAGGCTGCGTCTTCAAGGCGCCGCCGCAGCGTCACCTGCGTGAACTGGTGGCTTGCGCTGCCATCTACCGTGAACGCAATCGCGACATCGACGCGCCCGACGCCGGATTGGCCCGGAAACTCATTGCCGTCATCGTCCACCCGCTGCAGCACGGCATCGATCCGCTGCCCCTGGCCCTGCGGGGTCATGCGCTCGCTCCAGGCCCAGTTGGCGTTGTCGCGAAAGGCACTCAGCGTGACGGTCACCGCTATGCCGGACACCAGGTCAAGCCGCAGCACGCCTTCGGGCCCCAGCGTCGTCCAGTACGCCACAGGCCGCACGGGCGGCCGGTCAAATGCGCCCTGCACGCGGTGGTCGCCAAAGCGGCCCGGCTGTGTCACCTGGGGGTCGGTACGATCGGTCATCACCTGCACGCTCTCGGGCTTTTCGCCGTCGGCGAACCGCGGGGTGATTTCGAGTACGACGGGCATGGTTCTCTGCAGCACCAGCGTGACCTGCTCAGTCCCGCTGCCGGCGTGCACGGTAACGGGCTGCTCGGCCGGCGAATGGTTCACAGACGTCGTGCGCGCGCGATACTCGCCGGGGTACAAGCCGCGAAACACGAACACGCCGCGCTCGCCCCGCACGATTTCTGCCATGCCCGAATGCACCTGCCAGCCAAGCGGCCCCGCCTTGATGTCCAGCGCGACCCACGGCTGCGCAATGCGATTGCCGGAGTCATCGGTAAGCGTCACCTGGATCTGCGCGTCGGCCGACTGAATGCTTGCGGCCTGAACCATCTCGTCAACCCGGCTGTCGGCCAGTTGACGGGCCGGCGCAGCCCCGACATCCGCCGCAGGGGTGGCGCGAGCGGTCGGGCCCGGCCGCGATGGCTCACGCAACGGCCCATTGCGGACAGTCGGATCGGCTTGCCGCGGGGGAGGGTCGTCAATTCGGTGATAGTCGCCGGGCGCGGCTGGCAGCTCTGAGAGGTCTTGTGTATCCGGGATCGTGGGCGCCACATCGACGCCGCCGCCCATCAAACCGAGCACAAAGCCCAGCAGCGCTGCCAGCAACAGCGCAGCCGCCGCAATGAAGTAGAAAGAACGGATGTCCAGGCGAAAAGCCATTGTTTCATTATAGATGATTCAACGGCAAGGCGAGTCCAAAACGCGGCAAGAGGGCAGAGTCACACGTTGCGGGGCGCAGGCGACACGCATGCGGAGCCCCGCGTGAGGCACTTCTTTGCCGCAAAGGTGGACACAGGGTAGTGACTGAGTTTGCGGGCATCAGTGTCATTGAGCGACCAAACGGCAAACCGCAGAGACGCCGAGATAGCCTGTCCGGCACGCCGGCTGACACCAGCAACCAGCGGCGCCTTGCGAAGGCGGGCTGAAAAGCGGCCGCGTTCTGGGTGCTGCGCATCGCTCTGGCGCCAGGGCTTTCACGAACCGGCAGGACGTTGCTCGTTGTTCTCTGCGGCTGTGCTCCGCGTCCCCGCGACTCTGCGGTGCGCAGTTATGACTCGGTGCTTGAAGCAAACTTAGGCACTGCCGGGCACAACGATTTAGTGCGGATTGACAGCCGATCTGGTACGATAAGGTAAGCGGGGGGTGACCGCGGATTGCGGGAGCCCAGGATGGTCGGCATAAGGAATGTGATGGGACACAACAAGTACACCGGCGACTTGCGTGACACCACGCAGTACCACGCAGGAACCGTAGAGATCAACATCGCCAAGCACAGCGGCTATTGCTGGGGCGTTGACCGCGCCTATGAGCAGACCGTGGCCACCGCCAACGCCAAGCCGGGGCCCGTGTACACCTTCGGGCCGCTGATTCACAACCCGCAGACCATCGACCTGCTGACCCAGAAGTACGGGGTGGATTACATCGACGAGGTCGAGGACCCGCGCGCCGGCCCGGGCAGCACCGTCATCATCCGCACCCACGGCGTGCCGCCCGAAATGCAGGATCAGTTCAAGGCCAAGGGCGCCGAAGTCATCGACGCGACCTGCCCGTACGTGCGCGTGACGCAGAACTACGCGCAACTGCTGCACAAGCAGAAGTACCACGTGGTGATCATCGGCGACCCCAAGCACCCGGAGGTCATCAGCATCCTCGCCTACGCCAAGGGCGAGGGCACGGTGATCAAGGGGATGGACGACCTGTACAAGATCCCCAAGAACAAGCGCCGCCTGGGCGTGGTGGTGCAGAGCACGCTGATTCTCAAGAAGGTCAACGAGATCGTGAACGCGCTGCTCGCCCGCGCGCAGGAAGTGCGCGTGTTCAACACGATCTGCTACGTGACCACCGAGCGCCAGGAAGACGCCGAGACCATCGCCAAGCAGAACGACCACGTGATCGTCATAGGCGGCAAAGCCAGCAGCAACACAAAGAAGCTGGCGATCGTGGCCGAAAGCTTCGGCGCCAAGGCGCAGCTGATAGAAAAGCCGCACGACATAAACTTCGAGCAGCTAAAGAACGCCCACCGCATAGGCATCCTAGCCGGAGCCAGCACACCCAACTGGCTGATCGACCAAGCCAGAGACCTGCTGATAGAGCACTTCAGCAAGCAAGCTGTAGAGGCGTGATTAACAGCGGGGGACTGGGCAAAGCTGCCCTCGCCGATGCGAGGGCAACTTGGCTTGACTTGCTCAATCCATGTGCGCGTCCAGCGGTTGGATGTCGTGCAGTTGATCGGCTGCAACTTTGCGGATGTCGTGACGCTCGACGATTCCATACCACGTCTTGCCGTCCCTGTCGGTTTCAGCCTGCACGACAAGTACCCATTGCCGTTCGTCATGCTGTGGCTCGGCATCTTCCGCAGATGACGGCGCTGCCTCTAACGACGCCCTCAACGGCAAGTCTATCCCGGCCGGTTTCCCCTTTCCGTCCAAGTGGAAGATTGCCCTGCCCTTGGCCACGTCGTCAGCGGTCGCCGCGCTATTCAACTCTACCGCGATCACCCAAGCTACGTCCGGGCGCCAGTGCCCAATTGCGTATCGCTCCGCATCAATTGCCAGCCGCAGCGCGGGAGAGAAACGGTCAATCATCTCCTTCATCTGCTGGATCAATGCATCGTTTGCCTTGAGCAGTGGATGGACGCGTGGCAGGCCGATCACCAGTTCGTTCAGCTTCATGGCCGCTTCGTCGCAGACACGGCCCTTCGCGCGGTCCTTCCTGTTTTTCGCGTCCTTCAGGAACTCCGGAATTTCACCTGAACTCCACCCGTTGGCTGTTTCGGCCACCAACGCCCCATCGCGAATCACATATGTAACGTCGCTTTCAGTCGTATCGTCCAGCAAAGATCGCAGCAGCTGGATCACGGGCCGCACCATGAACCATGGGGCGTCGTCGCTCCACGTCACGCTGCTTTGCAAGACTGCTTCACGGAACGCCGCGTGCAGCGAATGCTTCGGTTCTGCCAGCGCAGCCAGCGCCTCGTCGGCCGCGGCCAACTGCACCGAGCCGAGCATTCGAAGTGCATGACGCAAATCGTCTCGTCCGCTCAGCCCGGATTCCTTGCCCTCCGCGAAGCGCCGGCACAACGCCTTGAACGGCGCCGGGTCGTCCAGCCAGAGGCACGCCCATGCATACCCACGCTTGAGCGCAGGCATCTCAGCTTTGTCATGACGTTGGCGCACGGCGGACGCGATCCGGTTGTCACCCAGAGCGAACAGCATGTGGGCATACCTGTCGATCGCGCGCCGGATGTAGTAGGAGTGCATGTCGCGTCCCTTGTTCTCCGCGTCGATTTCTTCAATCCGCTTGTCCATCACTTGGAGAATGGCCTCGGCGACGGTCGGGTTGCTGAACTTCTCAACAGTCGGATTGGGATCCTTGCGGGCCGAGCGGCTCCTTGACGTCCAGACCATCGTTCCGCGGACCGGCCGCTCACCATGGAACGCCAGGTTCGCGGCGGCTTCCTCGCGAGCATCGAGGCTAGCCTCGGGATTGGTGAGCACCTTCATCATGCGCTCGTCGTATGCGTACTTTCCGTACTCCTCCCAGTACTTGCGCAGCTTGGCTGCTGTCTTTTTCGCGGCTTCTTCACCTCTCGCCGAGAAGCTGTCGCCCGTGGATGCCGCATCGAAAAACGACACCTGAAGGATTGTCATCACCGCAACCAGCGCGGCCTCGCGAACGGATAGCACCGTTCGGTGCGTCGCGAAGTCGCGCCAGAAGTGCATACTCCGCGTGAGTCGCCCGTCTTTTTCAATGGTGTCAATGAGCGTCGGTACTGCAGGTTCGCCAACCTTGATCAATTCCGCGACTCGCCAATCCGAGCCGAGATTCACGCCGCCAGGCTGGCCCCATTGCCTCGCATCTACGTTTTCGAGCTCGCCGATCAGCCACGCGGTCTTGTTCGCCGCTGTCCAGTCACCGAACCCTTCTGGCAGCGTGGCTTTGGGCTCCCACGTCTCTTCGTCATACTCGGTTGGTTTGTACTTCCCTGTTGTTCCAGCCTTCTCGCGCCTCTTCAGTTCGGCGTGAATCACCGAAGCGGGCGTCCCGAATTCCTCGTCGAAGCTGGCATACCTATGCGTGAACCGATCTGCGTAATGAAGCGCCTGGCTGTCATCGCCGTTGATGTATGCATGGGCTGCACTGGCGTAGGATCGCCACGCCAATTCTTCCTTGAACGCTCGCAGGGCATCGGCCTCGTCGCGACGTTCATAGCCTTCCGTGGCTTTTCGCGCCAACTCCCGCTGCCCAAGCCTGTTCAACCAGGCGCCGGCTACGAACGGCGGAATGGGCGCACTGGCGCCTGCCGCCGTGTCCTGCATGGCTGAAAAAGGTTCTTCGCCGGCCTCTGCTGCGAATCGCTTCTTGCACAGCTCAACAAAATCCACCTTTTCGAACTTCGAAGGCAGCTCGTGCCACGGCCCGTCGATGTCGAGCAGTTTTTGGGGGTTGCCTTCTTCGTCGCGGTACAACCAACCGATCTTCTTGGCTTCGCCGCTTCCGCCCCAACAGGAGTACGCCTTTGCCACAAACTCAACACACTCACCGCCGGTTGGGTCAACGACGAGCTTGGCCGCTTCCGTGAGCAGGTCGATCTTGGGTGGCGCCTCCTGCGCCCGTCCCATTGCGCCAGCGACGACGAACACCAGTGTTGTGGCAACGAAAATTCGGGTACGCATGGATTGCTCCACAAGGGGTACCCCGGGGTTATGCCAGCTTAGCTACCCGCGCTGGCACCGCACAGGCAATTTGTCGGGAAGCAGCACACCAAACTGGCTGATTGACCAAGCCAGAGACCTACTGATAAGACACTTCAGCAAGCAGGCGGTAGAGGCTTAGCGATTTGCCCATCCAGCGAAAGAGTTGTTGCGTCTGTCGAGGCCACGCTAGAGTCGATGGCTGAGGACGAACAGCGGGACATGCAACACATGAACACCGACGACTGGGAAGCCCGGGTTGTCAGGTTGCCGACCCTTCTGGGTCGGCCCTTGATTGCCGCTTTCTCCGTGACTCCATGACACTGTGGTTGAAACCGTGTTCATTTCGGTTACCGAAATTTCACACGGCGGGCGAGGAACTGCCTGCCGCCGTGGCAGACTCGGGCTTGCCGTGGCGCCTTTGCCACCATACGAGCACGAGTGTGTCTAGCGCGTACCGGCCGGGGCCTGTGAACGCTATGGCTAGAAACGGGATCAGGAACAGCAGGGCGGGTTCTTTGCTGCCCCAGCTTTCGGACTCGCCGGACATGAAGCGGATCGCGGCGGTTTCCATGGACCACGGGTCGGCGCCGTGGGCGACGAACGCGGCAACCCCCATCGCAATCACCAGCGGAATCGCGGCTAGCCTTGTGCCCAAGCCGACGACAACCAGCGCCGCGCAGGCGAACTCCGCGAATGCTGTGAGAATCAGGCTTGCGTGCGGGCCGATGCCGATCGGGTCGCCGAACATGGCGTAGTTGCCGTCGAGCACCATCTGAAACTTGCCCCACCCGTGGCTGAGCATATAGCCGCCAACGCCGATTCTTAGAATCAGTAGTCCGATGGATGTTGCACTTTCCTTCTTCTGCATGGCTGGCTCCATTGGATCGACCACAGAGACACAGAGGGCGCTTGCGGTGCCGACCCTTCCGGGCCGGCGTTTGATTCTGCTGTTCTCTGTGTCTCCGTGACTCTGTGTTTCAAACCGCCGTTCACGCTGCCGCCAGGTGCTCCGCCAGTCTGGCCAGCGTCTGCCTGCCGCCCTCGATGGCGCCGAAGTCGCGCACGACCTGGTCGCGCCTGTGCTTGCTGGGGTGCTTCTGCAGCAGTACGACGTGCGTTCTGTTGCCCTGCTCGATCAAGCTTATGGTGGTGCGGAACCACGGCTTGCCGATCTCTTCGCCGTGGTCGAATACCATGCGTGACGGCTTTTCAATTTCGAGGTACTTCACCGCGTTGGGGTAATCCTTGCCGTCGGGGCCGTGCATGGTGTACAGCCACGCGCCGCCCACCTTGAAATCCATGCTCTTGATCGTGGTGGTGAACCCGTTGGGGCCCCACCAATTCGGGATCAGCGCGGGGTCCGTCATCGCCTTCCACACCTTCTCGCGCGGCGCGTCGAATACCCGCGTCAGCACGATTTCGTCCGCGGCTGCCAGCGCTTCAGCCATCTTGTCGAAGCTCTCCATCCACCCCATGCCTGTCATGTCGCTCATCTCTCCAGCCGGCAGGCCTTCGTGGCGCAGCGTCATCCTTGTGCGGCCGCCGAGGTCATCCAGCGTGATCGTCACGATCGTTGTCTCGGGCCAGTCGCCGCCTAAGCCATAGTGCGAAGCCGGCACGACGTTGCCCTTTTCGTCCGCGAAGTTGTCGGTGTAGACGAGGCGCGACTTCGGCTCGACGGCTGTGAACTCGCCCGCGGTCCAGTAGTCCTTGCCGTCCGGGCCGCGCATCAGCCAGTGGTAGCGCCCGCCCTTGCGCACATCCATCTTGCAGACGGGCGCGGTGAACTCGCGCGGGCCCCACCATTTCATGAAGTGTGCGGGTTTGGTCCACGCGTCCCACACAAGGTCGCGCGGCGCGTCAAACACGCGGGTGATCACAAGTTCCCGCGCAGGTGCATTGGTTGCCATAGTCGTTCTCCGATTGCAGCGCCTTTATCAGGGCGTCGAGGCGGGCGAAACTGTCAATCCAGAACTTCTCCCAGAACAAAGTGAAGTAGTGCATACGGGCGGTTCCTCTGTTCCTGTTCCCGCCCATCAGCTCCTGAAGAACTCCTCCAGGACGGGCGCCAACGCCCCCGGTTTCACGATATGCGTCTGGCCCTCCAGCGTCTGGTGCCGCGCGTTCGGCAGGATCTTGGCGAGTTCGACGTTTGCGTTGCGAATCCACTTCTGGCTCTTGCTGCCGCCGATCACGAGCGTGGAAATCTTCACCGCCGCCCAGCGGTCTTTCGGTAGCGGTTTGCAGAAGACGGTGTCGCCGAGAATCTGCGCGTCATAAGGCAGCGTGTGCGCGACGCCCTTGAGCTTGGACCAGCCGGGCATGAACCCGAACAACGCAACAATAATTCCCGGCAACCCGACCGCATTTTTCATGAAGTGTTTGACGGCCGCGCCGCGACGGTTCTCGGCAAGCATTGCGTTCAGCCGGTCCAGGTAGTCGGCGGGCACCGGGCGGCGCGTGTCATCGACCATGAACGGCGCCTCGTACAGTGCCAGTTTACGAACCGGCAAGCCGGCTTGCGCGGCCTCCAGTGCCAGTGCGGCGCCGGACGAGATACCGTACAGGTGCGCGCTGCCGCCGGCTTCGTGCATCAGCGCTTCAATATCCTCTACCTCGCGCTGAACGGCATACGGCAACTCATTGGTGCTCTCGCCCCGGCCGCGGCGGTCGTAGGTGTACACGGTGAATTGCGATGCCAGCAGCTCAGCCAGCGGCTGGTTCGGGCCAGATGCACGGTAGCACAGGGCTCCGTCCACAAGAATCAGCGACGGCCCGCTTCCGAGTTTGTCGTACGCAATTGTAGTGCCGTCTTTTGACTGGACCTTCGGCATTGGACTCTCCACCTACTCACTCTTGCCGACTCGCGTGTAAGTCATTTCGAACTTCTGCTCCTCCGGGTTGTCACCGCGTTTGACAAAGTACTTAACAATGCGTTCATCCCTGGACTTGCGGGTGACGACGCTGCGACTGACGATCTTTACTTTGTCCGGACCGGCTTGCTCGTTCGACAAGGTCAGCACGTCATCCTTCAACGCGCCCGTTGAAAGCGACATCGACGTGCCGGTGTTCAGACAGTACACGGACATAAACTCGCCGGTCTGGACGTCAAATGCCAACAACCCGATGCCCCGCATCACAAAGTCGCCCTCGCCGATGGAAAACTCTTCTTTCAGGTAGCGACCCCAGAGCATTTCCATTTTGGATTTGCCGACTACTACGAAGGTCTGGTTCGTTCCCGGCTGAAACATCTTCGCCCTGATCGTCCACTCGCCTGCGTCTTCTGCCAGCCATGCGTGCTCGGCACCCGGCTGGTTCGGATTGGCCGGCTTCTTTCTTTCCTCCGAAGCGTCCTGTGACAGCGCAGGAATCAGGCCGGCGAGCACGACTACTGCGATTGCCGACGACAATGTAAGAATGCTTCGCTTCATGGTTTTCCTTTCGTTTTATCCTTGCGCGGCAAAGTCAAGGCCGCGCAACTTTTCACCCTCGCCATCCTGACTTACTTCGCCTGGAACTGGGACAGGAGCTCTTCCAGCCGGTCCCAGGTCTGTCTTGCGCCTGACTCCATGCCGGATTGCGCCATTCCGTCGCGGTCACTCTTCGATTTGAACTTCATTGTCGAGCTTAGAGTTGTCCGGCCGCCCGCTTCTGTAAAATGCAGAGTTTCAATCGCTATGTGTCCCGGCATGCCCTCAAACTCAAAGGTCATCGACAGCCGCTCTTCCGGCACTATTTCGAGGTACTCGCCGCGAAAGGCATACTCGTTGCCCTGCGGATCGCGATGAACAATGCGGTACCTGCCGCCTTTTCTGAAATCCATCAACGGCACTGTGATTTCCATGCCGCGCGGCCCCCACCAGCGCTGGATGTGTTCGGCGGTTGTGTGCGCCAGATAGACAAGCCGCTTTGGGGCATCAAACACGCGGCTGGTCTCAATTTCGGTATCTCCGACCAGGTCGAGCTTGAACGTGTCAGAATTGGTGACTGTCGAGCCGCCACGCAGGAAGTACTCGAGCTGGTCCATGGTGGCGTTGAACCCCGCGGTGACGTTGTCGTGCATCTCGCGGAAGACGGCCCATCCGGCTTCGTCGGTGTTGATCGGCACGCCGCGCAGCTCAAGGGCCGTGCGGCCGTTTGTTTCTGTCAGCGTGATCGTGTATTCGATTTCCAGCGGCCACTTGTCCCACGGACCGCCAAATGGCGCACGGATTACGTTGCCTTTGTCGTCGGTGAACGAATTGATCCACACCAGCTTTTCTGGCGCCCTGATTTCCTTGTACGTGAATTTGCCCCACATCGTCGTGCCGTCGGGCCGCTGCATGCTGTACCGGAAGTCGCCGCCGACGCGTACGTCCGCGCTGATCACACTGGTCGGCATGCCTTTGGGCCCCCACCAGTACGGAAGGTGCCGGGTGTCGGTCCACGCCTGCCAGACCATGGTACGCTGAGCGTTGAATTCGCGCTTGATGTGCAGCTCAATCATTGTTGCGGCCATCCTTCTTCTCCCTGGATCTCAGTTCTTTGGATTGCAGTTCTTTCAAATACTCGTCCAGCCGGTCCAGTCTTTCCTCCCACTGCTTGCGGTAGCGCTCCACCCAGTCGGAAACTTCCTTCAAAGGCTTGGCGTTGAGCTTGCAGGGGCGCCACTGCGCTTCACGTGAGCGCTCGATCAGTCCCGCGCGCTCCAGCACTTTGAGGTGCTTGGACACGGCCGGCATGGTCATGTCGAAAGGCTCGGCCAGCTCCGTGACGCTCATCTGGCGGCGGCTTAGACGGGCCAGGATTTCGCGGCGTGTTGGGTCGGCGAGGGCACCAAACGTTGCGCTGAGTTGGTCGAGCATCACCATCATTTTACCGTTCGGTTATGTAACCAACTGGTTTAATACAAGACGGCGATGAGGCTGTCAAACCGAATTCCGAAATGACCGGGAAATTTTGCGCGAGTCATGACAACAAAGATTGCAACGCTCGCCACGCTGACTCGACATCGATCCATTGCAGGCAGGATGTGTCGTCGCACTCGCGCAGACGACAGCCCTCGCACGTCATCGGCCGACGAAGGACGCGCACGGCGCTTGCCCCCCACGGGTGCCACGAGCCCGCGTTGTCGCGCGCCGAGCTGATCACCAGCAGCGGGGTGCCAAGCCAGGCGGCTAAGTGGGCCGTGCCGGTGTCGTTGCTGACAACAGCGCGGGTCTGTGCCAGTGCGGCCATCAGCTCAGGCGGCGACAGCTTGCCTGTCAGGTCTGTACCGGGCTTGGCGCCAAGGGCACGCAGCCGCGCGCCGTCCTGTGCGTCGCCAAGCCACACGGGCGCGTATCCAAGCGCCGACAGCCGTACCGCCAGTTCGATGTAGCGTGCCTCCGGCCAATGCTGTACCGGGTACTTGCCGCCGGGCGCGATGGCGACTGCGTTGGGCGGAAGGCTTTCGAGTCTGCCTAGCGGCGGCGCGATGGCCGAACGCTCGGGCAGGCCGCAGGCCCTTAGCAGTCGAAGTGGCTCGGGCGGCGAAGTCCGCCAGGGTTGTGCCGCGCGGGCCGCCGATGGCGTGAAGTCAACGGCTGAAAAACCGGTTGCGCTGGTGATGCCGGCGCCGCGAAAGAACATGGCATCGCGCAGTGCGCGGCGCAGCGTCAGCGGCCTGGGTGCCAGGTAGTACAAGGCCTGCGGGGCGAGTTGCCGGACAAGCTCGCGCAGCGAACGCGCGGTGTCATACGTGTGCACTTCAAGCCGGAGTGATTGCGCGATGCCAAGCTTTTCCGGCCAGGGCTCGCCAACCTGCTTATCCGTGATCAGTGAAACTTTGGCGTCGGGATGGCGTGCCCGGATGGCGCTCAATGCATGTACAGCGCAGGCGTGGTCGCCCATGGTGCCGATGCGATACACAGCCACGCGTGCAGGATCTTCCGGCCCTTCGCGAAACAAAAGGGCTTGCGCTGTCGCGGCAACCGCCTGCCGGGCGTGCTGTGTCGCTATCGCAAGCGCCGCGGCGATGCGCCGCCCCCCGCCTGCCGGCCGAGATGCAATTCGATGGCCCGGGTTGACGGCAATCGACGGCGCGAAAGCGGCGCGAACGACGCGCACATAGCTTTCGACGTATGTAGGCTCGCCCCAGCGCGCGCGCACGCGGCCACGCCATGAACTTGTATCGAGGCCCTGGCGCATCCGGACAAGCTGTCGCTCGGCGGCTTGCGCCAGCGCATGGACGTCGCCCTGTGGGACAACCTCGCCGAAATCCGGCGCAAGCCACTCCCGGATTCCGCCGGAATCGAACCCGACAACCGGGCAGCCGGCGGCAATCGACTCCGGCCCGACCATACCCCAGGCCTCGAACGAGCGGCTTGGCACCAGCGTGCACGACGCCGAAGCGTATTCGCGCGCGAGCGCCGCGTCATCCAGCCAGCCCGTGAACGTTGCGCGGATGCCGCGCCTGGCCGCGATGGCTTGTGCGGCGGCGCGGGCACCGCCTTCGCCGCAGACGCGCAGCTCGACACCGGGCAGTCGAGCGGCGACTTCCAGCGCGTCCAGCATGCCCTTGTGCCATTCGAGGCGTCCCGCAAACAGCACACGATCCGGCACGCGCGGGGCGTCTGCAACGCTGCCGGTGATCGGCGGATGGAGCACCAGCGTGCGCGGCGACGCGGTCACGGTGCGCAGAAACAGTTCGCACAGCGCCTCGCTGTTGAACACGAACGCCGTTGCAGCCTCTGCCGTCGCGCGAGTCAGCGGCAATCGCGCCAGCGCGCGCAGTCGCTGGTGAGGCGCGAAGCGTTTGCCGTCCGGGCGTGACATGCAGCCTTCAAATGAATCTACGCGGATGCAGCCCATGCCGGGAGGTCGATCGCAACTGACACCCGACCGCGGCAGGTGCCTGCCCAGGGCGGGGCACGTCAACTCCGGCGTGTGCAGAAACACGAGCGTCGGCAAACGGCCGCGAAGGGCGCGCATCAAGTCAAACGGCGCGAGCCGGTGAAACTCGACCCAATCTGACGAAGCGGCAATCTCGTCGGCGAGTTGCCGCACGGCAGCCGCGCGACTGACGACCCCGGCCGGCGCGATGCCCTCACTTAGCGTGTCGCCGCAGCCGACAACTTCAGCCCCTTCGCAAGTCCGCCTTACGCGCGAAGGGTCCTGGGTATAGACTCGCACGTGCAGGCCCAGGTTGTGCTGGATGCGTATCAGGCGCTGCACGTAAACCTCGGTGCCGCCGAGGTCGCTGACGGATGGCGTAACGATCGCAACGCGCCGGGCGGGCAGGTCAGGCATCATCGCCCCCCAGCAACACGCTGCGCCAGCCACTGCGGAATGCTTCCTCGTTGCATTGCCGCATCACGTGCTCGCGCGCCGCCTGGCCCATTGCCGCCAAGGCACCACGGTGCGACGCCAGCCGGCCGATTGCGTCGGCAGCTTGCGTCACCACCGCCTGCTCCGGCCCAGCGGGCAGCAGCACACCGTTTACGCCATCGTTTACGTGCTCAGGAATTGCGCCGACGGCTGTCACGACCGGGACGGCACAGCGCGCCATGCCCTCGAGCATCGCCATCGGCAAGCCTTCGCGCGAGGACGTCAGCAGTACTACGTGCGCCGCGTCGTACAGCTCGTCAAGCCGCTGCCGGTCCGTCACCACGCCCACCGCCGAGCAATGCTGCCGCAGGTCGCGGGGCAGGTCGGAGTCCGTTACGCCGACCATTGTCGTGTCAGCTTGCACGCCGCGCGCCGCCAGCTCTGCTGCTATCGCGACGACCAGGTGCGGGCGCTTTTCAGGGCCGGCGCGGCCAACGTACAGAATGCGCAGCGGCCCGTCGGGCTTGCGAGGCGCGTCGGGCGGAACCGGCACGGCATTGGGGATCACCCGAATGCGCCGCTCACAATCCCGTGCAATGCCGAACGCGTCATACAGCGCCACAAGGTCGGTCTTAATGCGATCGGACAGCACAACGCGCGCGTCCAGCCGCTGCGCGTACGGCAGACTGAACGTTTCAAACTGAACGCCGAAGTTGTGGATCAGGTCCACACAGCGCACGTGGCTTCGCAGGCGTGGCAGCAGCGCGTAAAAAAAGTGGCTGAACGCGCCAAGCACAACGGGGTCGCGCGCGCGATTGATCTCGGCGGCGATGCGCGCTTCGTTGAAGTATTCGCGCAGCCGTGACCGGCGCAGCGGGTGTAGAAACATCGGCCTGGCGTGTTGCTGGTAAAGCGGCAGCAACTCGGCCTTGCGGGGTGGCTCGGTGAACATCACGACGGGGTGATAGTCGGCCACTGTCGCGACAATCTGTGCGTGCACACGCTCTGCGCCGCCGAGCGCCGGCGTGGCGAAAAACAGGAACATGCTGTGATTCCGCCAGCGGCTTGAAGTCGCGCCGGCAAGCCACCCGGGTGGGCCCGCCAAACCCCTTGCCAACTGTGCCAGCGCGCGTTTCAAAGGCCCATCTCCGCGCGCAGGACTGACGCTGAGCGGCACCAGTCGAATGCGGCCACGGCAACACCCAACGCGCTCGAGTCAAAATCAGCAAAGGTTGCCGGATCGGCCAGCGCACGCGCCCACGCCTGTACCGAGCCATCCGGCGTGAACCGCAGATTCGGCAAGGCAAGCCGTTGCAGCTCACGCAGCGGGTTGCACAGCATGGGCTTGCCGCACACGCTGAACTCAATCACGTTCAGCGGTGTCGCGTCGTGCGTCAGCGGCCGCATGTCGTACGGATGCACGCCCGCGTCGCAAGCCATGAAGTAGGCGGGCACGTCATCCGGCGCCACCGGGCCGACCGCCCACACGCCCTCGTCGCGGCCTAGTCCCGCCGGTCCGGCCAGCCTGTCCGCGCCGGGCCCGACGATCATCAGCGCGAGATCCGGCCGTGTGCGGCGTGCCTGCTGCAGTGCATCGAGCAGGGTTGCCATGCCGTCAAAGGGCATGTGGTGATTGCCGATGAACCCAACGACAAAGCGGCCCTCAAGGCCCAGCGTTTCCCGCACGCGTTCCGCATCGGCATGGGAAACGTTCCGAAAGCGCTCGTGCGGCGCGCCATTGGGCGCATATGCGGCAACACGGCCCGCCACAAGCTGCGCGTGTTCGCACAAACTGTGGCTGGACGCCGACAGCGTGTCGGCGTTGCGCATGATGTCGGCGGCAAAGCGCCTGCGCGAATCTCCGACGATGCCGGCAGGCCATTCATCGTAGAAATTATCCACCAGGTCGAAGTGCACTCGGTAGCCGCGCCGGCTTGGCGGTTGCGGCAGAAAAAACAGAGGGCTGCTCAAGAAGACGTGCGAACACTCAAACCGCTTAACGGCGGCCGCCAGCTTGCGGTTGTTAAAGCGCGCAGCGACCCGGTTGCATACCGGGCCAGTCGCCCCGGCGACGCGCATGCGAAAACGGGTGATCGGCCCCTCTTCAAGCACTCGCGTCGCGCTGCGCCACAAACCGATGCGCATGCCCAGTTTGCCGCGCCATCCCTGGGGCGCGAAGGGCATGGCATCGCTGCGATCCAGCGCGAAGATATCGGCGTGGCGTGTAAGCTCGCGCGCAAGCTCGGTTTCGCGCACGCGCAAATGCTCGGCGAACTGCATCCGGCCGACCCACAATACGCGGGGCCGGCGGCTGGTGCGCGTGTCGTTTGAGGGGGCGCTCATGCGTCCCCCGTCTTGAGTCCGCGCAGCCTTCGCGTCAGCCGCAGCAGCAACCCCGGCGTAAGGGCGCGCACCATCGCACGCAGCCCGGAGGCCGGGGCGTGCCGCATCAGCCGCCAAGCCGTGGCAAGGCTCCTGCCCACCATGCGTTGTTGCTTGTAGGCGCTGGCCAGGCGCGCCAGCTGCTGGGCATGTGCGGTCGCATCGCGCGGCGGGCCGTAGTGACGGTGCTGCACGCGCATCGTAGCTTCCTGCACCTGGGCGACGTTGCGGTTAGTCAGCGTGCCCGGATGATCCGTAACTTCAAACAACACCCGGCGCAGCCGCGAAAGGCGTGTGGCGCGCGACATGCGTACCCAGAGCTCGTAGTCTTCCGCCAGCTGAAAATCCGGGTCCAACCCGCCCGCGCGTTGCAGCGCTTCGCGCCGAAACATCACGCACAACCCTACCACGTTGCGTTGCGCGAGCTCTTCTACCGGGCCAGTTTCGATCGTCTGGCGCAGTCCCCCGTCGCTGACCCACTCGTAGTCGGCGAACACGCCTCCGGTTTGCGGGTCCAGCGTCAGCTCACGGGCCAGCGCGTCGAGCGCGCCGGGCTTGTAGGCGTCGTCGTCAGCCATCCAGGCAAGCAATTCGCCGTGCGCGGCGGCAAAGCCGGCATTGAGTGCCCCAGGCAAGCCGGTGTTGGCCTGGCGAATCACGTGCAGCCTGTCGCCGTGCCGTGCGGCCAGATTGCGGAGGATCTCCGGCGTGTTGTCGGTGCTGCCGTCGTCCACCACCACCAGCTCAAGCGCCGGGTAGGCCTGAAGCAGCACACCATTGACTGCGCGCTCAATGAACGCAGCGCGGTTGTGCGTTGGAATGACGACGCTGATGCCCGGGCGCTCAGGCTCAAGCAGCCAGCGATAAAGCGCCGCTTCACGTCGGCCGATGGCATCGAGGGCGTAGGGCTCGCTGGCCGTTCTCGCGGGCGCGGAAAGGCGTGCGCGTGTGCCGGGCACTGCCAACTCAGTGATCGCTCGCGCGATGTCTGCCGCGTCTTCGGGATCGCAATGCAAGCCGTCCCACCGGTCGATCACGATCTCGGCCATGCATCCGCGGTTGCTGGTGATAACCGGTGTGCCGCATGCCAGCGCCTCGACAATCACGGTACCGAAGCCCTCCCACAGGCTGGGAAGAATCAGTGCGTCAGCCCAGCGCATCCACGACGGCAGGTCTCGATTTGGCAAAGCGTCAAAGTGCAGCGCGAAGTCGTGCGCAGACCAGTCGCGGGAGCTGCGCCCGGCGTGCACCAGTCGCAGGCCCGGCAGTTGACGCCGCGCGATGGCGCAGGCCTGAAGCAGCCGGTCAAGGTTCTTCTGCGGAACATCGCGCGCGACGCTCAGCAGGCGCGGCGAGCCTTCGGGGCCGTCAGCCGCGGGCCCGTCCGGCGTGAACAGGTCGCGATCCACACGATTGTGAACCGTTACCACCCGCGCCGGGTCTGCGCCGCAATCAATGCACGCGCGCGCCACCTCGTCGCTGACGGCGGCGATCAGCGGCGCGTCCTGCAGCACGCGCGACGCCAGCCCGATCACGTTGTGGGCGCTGCACAGCACGGGGACCTCCAGCGCCCTGCCGACTTGCAGCGCCAGCCAACCGCTCCAGCGCACGCCATAGGCGCGGATCGCGCAGGGGTTGAACTCGCGAATCAATTCCAGCCATGAATTGGGCACACCGGGCCAGCCCGCAACAAGCTCGTCGTGCATCGGCGCCGCAAAGTCGGCCGCTTGCACAGCCGTCAGCCAGGCCTCCAAAGCCGCATCGCGTGGCAGTGCCAGTACAGGATGAGAAAGCTCCGGCCAGTCGCCGCCGCGACCCCAGTCGATCAACGCAACGGAATCAAAGCAGCCATCCGGGTTGTAGTAGGCGGCTTTGGCGACAGGATCAGCACCCGCCAGCCGAAGCTCCGACGGCAATTCTTCCGTGATCACGAGCAGTCGCTTGCTCATTCTTTGCCGCCCTGTTCGGACAATGCCCGCCAGTGCTGCCGCAGGTCAACCAGCGCGCGCCCGTCGCTGAAATCCGGACGCACACACTCAATGCGCGCGATGCCGTCGCGCACATACAGTGGGCTGAGCCTGCCCCCTTCAAACAAATAGGCCTTGGCGCGATAACTGCCGACAGGAAGGTGCAGCGCGTCCACGCTGACTTCGACGCTGCCGGCCCCACGCAGCGTACTGTCCGCAAACTCATCGCCGCTGTACAGGTGCACCAGGTACTGCCGCGGCGACTGCAACGAAAATCGCGCGTCATCATGAAACAGTGTCAGCGCGAAAATCGGGTGGCTGACGGGCTCACGCGCGACGTAATCAAAACGCACCACGGCGGCTGAGCCCGGCACGAAGGTCTTGAGCGGAGCACCCCGTGCGTCACGCCACTCGACGCCGGTGATCTCGGCGCGTGGCTTGCCGTCTGCCGCCGCGACAAAGCCGACTTCGTCGCTGCCCGGCCCGCCCGTTGCGCCGGCGCTTTCGAAGTAGGCTGCGATCGCCTCGCCCGGCTCGCCAAGTGCGCCGATGCCGCCATCGCGCAGGTACAGGCAGCGGTCACACCCGCGCATGTTGTTCATCTCGTGGCTGACAAGCACGATGGTGCCGCCCGCGCGCCTGCGGCGGGTCATCCAGTCGTAGCATTTGAGCTGGAACGAAGTGTCCCCGACAGCCAGCACTTCATCCACCAGCAGCACGTCGGTCTCAGCGTGCGCCGCAATGGCAAAGGCAAGCCTGGCAAACATGCCGCTGCTGTAGTTCTTGACCGGCATGTCCATGAACTCATGCAAGCCGGCGAACTCGACGATGCTGTCATACTTCCGGCGAATTTCAGCGCGACCCATGCCCAGTATTACGCCGTTGATCTGCACATTTTCGCGCCCGCTGAGGTACGGATGAAACCCCGCGCCAAGTTCAATCAAGCCGCCCACCCGACCCGGCACATGCACTTTGCCCCGATCGGCGCGCAGGATATTGAACAGCAACTTCAATACCGTGGACTTTCCCGCGCCGTTGGGGCCCATGATGCCCAGCATCTCGCCGCGCGGCACATCCAGCGAGACGTCGCGCAGGGCCCAGAACTCGTGCCGGCGCAACCCGTCCACGCGCTTCTCAAGCAGGCGTCGCGGCAGCGTGACGGCGAGTTCAGCCAGCGTGCTTACCTGGTAGCCGCGGCGGAATCTCTTCCATACTGAACGCAGGCTGATCGCGGGGCTTTCGCTCATGCAAGCTCCCCGAAGCGGCGTTCAACATGCCGAAACCAGCGCCACGCCAGCACCAGCGTCAACAGGCTGATGCCGGCTGCGACCCAGAACTCTCCGGCCAGGCTTGTCTGCCCGTCTGCAATCAGCCCGCGATATGCATCCAGTATCGGCGTAATCGGGTTCAGGTATGCCAGCCATTCCCATCCGTCCACGCGTGGAATCTCGTACACCACTGAGCTGGCAAACATCCACAGCGTCACGCCAACCTGAAGGATGTACTGCACATCGCGATAGAGCAGATTCGCCGCCGACAACAGCAGCGCGCACCCCACACCGAACACAACCTGCACCAGCAGCACTACCGGCACCAGCAGAATGCCGACGCCGGGCACCAGGCCGTACCAGGCCAGCAACCCCGCCAGCACAATGGACGCCACAAGAAAATCCACCAGCGACGACAGCACAGCCGACAGCGGCAGCACTTCGCGCGCAAAATACACCTTGGTCACCAGTGCCCGGTTGTCGGAGAGGCTGCGTGCCCCCTGGTGAATGATGTTGGCGTGCAACTGCCACGGCAGCAGTCCCAGAAAAGCAAACACCGGGTACGGTATGTCGCCCGTGTTGATCCCGGCCACGCGGCTGAACACGAACGAAAACACCAGCATCAGCGAAACCGGCATCGCCAGCGCCCACCCGATGCCAAGCAGCGTGTGCTTGTAGCGCACACGCACTTCGCGCATCGCCAGTGTCACGATCAGTTCGCGGCAGGCGGCAATTTCGCGGATGTCGGAAACAACACTCATGTGCCCCGGAATCAAAGGCTAGCGCAGCGTCAAAGCTACAGAAGGTCTGGATTGTCGGTGGATAGCCTGGCCGCGCCCGCCGACACTATACACCCCGATTGCCGATGCGGCCCCAGATCACCTGTGAGTACCCGGCGCTGTCATCGCGCCCGAGCACCGGCCCGTAGTGCCGCGCCGCGTGCCTCTCAAGCGCCGAAGCAGAAAACGAGCGCACGTGGTGAGGGTCTTCAAGCCACCCGTTCGGCACCGAGATCACATAGCCGGCGTCGTCAGCCATGCACGGCAGCGCTGCGGCGCGCAAGGCACGCTCCTCGTCAGGGTAGAGATGCTCCAGCAGCTCGCACATCACCAGCGTGTCGAAGCGCTCTGCTGGATCGAGCTGAAGCTTTGCCATATCGGCGCGGCGAACCTCGACTTTGGGCAGGTTGTGGCTTTGCAGCCTGCTCACAGCTTGCGCAAACGCATCCACGGCGACGACCCGGCTGACCTCATCGCGGGCGGCAATCCAGCGCGTCATGTTGCCCGAGCCACAACCCAGCTCAAGCACAACGCCGCGCGTGCGCCCAACCGACGCTCGCAGACGGGCGAAGTACTCGGGGTACTCCGCGGCGGTTTGCTCCCAGCTCAGGCTCATCATGCGCCGGTAGCGATGATCGACTTCGGGCGGAGGCGACGACCATTGATCGCGATCAATCTTGCGGCCCAGCAGCCGCCACTGCCATTGCAGAGACAGCGGGCGCAGCAGCGGCCTCAGGCGGGCGCGGGCGGCGTGAATGGGGCGAAGCAATGACACCACGTTGTTATACCACCTTGCGGGCCGCCGCGTGTACGCCCCCGCGCTACTCGCCCCAGAACCATGTGTCCGCGCGGCCGCCGGCCTGCGATGCCGGTACCTCGCCCTGCAGGTAGCCGCCGGCGAGCACCATGCGGCTGCCGGCAGTATCCCAAACGGCGATATGCGACCAGCGCGCCTGCGGCCGGGCGACAGGGGGCGTGCGCTCAGCCCAAGTGTCCGTTGCAAGGTCAAGTTCAAACAGGCGCGACTGCGGCACCACGGCGTGGCCGCACGAAATCAGCATGCGCTCGCCTGCAGGGTCCACTACCGCGCCCGCGTAGTACAGCGCCCCCGGGCCGGTACCGCTTGCCGACAGCACACTCCAGGCAGGTGTTCCGCTGAGGCTTAGCACGCGGGTGTCAGCCAGCAGCGTGCCGCCGGTCTGGATGCCGCCGTGGATGACAATGCGATTGCGCGGCGCGTCGTACACCATGGCCATGGAATAGCGCGGCGGCGGCGACACGCCTGTGGGCGTCAACTGGCTCCAGTCCAGCGTGCCCAGGTCAAGGGCGAACACGGTTCCGATGCTGGTGCCGGAAGTGTTGATGCCGCCGTACACGATCATGCGGTTGCTGCCATCGATTACCGCGCCGTGGTTCGTGCGCGCACCGGGGTGCTGCGTGAACGTCGGTGCAAGCTCTATCCACTGCTCATTGCCCGGGCTGAGTTCCAGTGCCCACAGCTCACTGACAATGCTGGCGTGGTCATAGGCGGTGCGGCCGCCGAACATCAGCATGCGCGGAGGTGAGCTGCTTCCGTCGTACACCATGCTCGCGCTGCGTCGCGCGCTTGGCGACGGGCCTGACACGTTCAACGGCGACCACTCAGCCACCGGGCTTGACAGGTCAAGCTGCCACAATCCGGTCTGGTGCACGCCCCCGCCAAGGCCGCCAAAGGCGATCAGGCGGTTGCCGACAGGGTCGTACGCATGACTGGTCGAAACCAGTGACAGGGGCGCGCCGCCACCGGTCTGCGTCCATCCGCCACCCGGCGCCAGGGTGTCATAGCGCCAGACATCGGCTGCGCCGCGATTGTCGAGGAACCCGAACCCCGCATACAGCATGCCGCCGGGCGAGATGCAGGCATTGCCCAGATAGCGCGGCAGCGGCGCTGAGCCGAGAGTGGGCATCAGCGTCCAGGCAGCCTCTGTGCCAGCCAGGTCAAGCTGCCACAGTTCGCTGGTCGCGCCGCCAATGTCGCCGGCGTGAATCCAGGCGCGCGTGCCCAGACTGTTGGAGGCTGCCCCGAAGTACTGGCGCCCCGTCGGGATTGTTCCCGTCTGCGCCGAAATGTCGGTCCACTGCTCGCTGGACGGTGCCAGGCTCAGCGCCCACACCTCGTTGTGCCGCGCAACCGTGCTGCGTCCGCCGAACACCACCATGCGGTCGTTGACACTGTCATAGGTTGCACCATGGCCATACAAGCCGATCGGCCCGGCGGGCAGCGCGACCGCGGCCCACATACCCAGATCAAAGTTGTACGCCCACGCGCCGTTGCTCGGTGTTGGTGCGCGCCCGCCGTGAATGATGGCGCGGTTGCGCAGGCTGTCATACACCAGCACGTGCTGGTCGCGCGGCGCCGGCCCGCCGCCTGTCGGCCACTGGGTCCAGGTGCCGGCGGCAAGATCCAGCGTCCACAACTCGTTCGTAAGGCTGCCGGTGGAGATTCCGCCGCCGTGAATGATCAGGCGGTTGTTCACTGTGTCCACGGCGTAGGCGCAATAGGTGCGCGGCGCGGGCTGCGGCCCCGATACCGGCAGCCGTGTCCACTCGCCAGTCAAGGATGACTGATCAAGCACCCAAACGTCACCGAAGTACGAGGTGTGGTCTTTGCCACCCCATGCAATCACGCGGTCGTTAATATGATCCCAGGCCATCAAGCCGCCCCAGCGGCCGTCCGGCCCCACCGGCTCAGGGCCGGCTGATGGCGCCCACGCCGGCGCGGCAGACACGTCAAGCACGGAAACCGCGGGCGATGTGAGGCCCGCAACCCCCGTGCCGCCGTAGAACAGAAGCTCCTCGCGCGCGATGTCCAGTACCGCGCCGCCTACAACCCGGCCCGTGCCGGCATTGGCGTCAGGGGGCAACTGGCTCCAGGTCGGGCCGCCAGCCGCCGAAAGGTACCACATGTCTCGCTGCGGCGTCGTGCCGCTGTAGCCGCACTGCAGGATAAGACGTCGATTGACCGCATCCCATCCGTAAGTCGTGAAGTACCGCGGCGAAGGCGGCGTTCCCAGCACGGCAATCGCGCCCCAGGTTCCCGCGCCGGCCAGGCTGAGCTCATGGACATCCATTAAATCGCCCGTGCCGGACCTGCCGCCGATCACCAGCATGCGGTCGCCGGTTGCGTCCAGTGCCGCTGCGTGACCGAATCGCGCAACGGGCGGACTGCCCGACGGCGTCAGTTGACTCCAGGTATCGGTCGCAAGATCAAGCGCCCACACGTCGTTGAAATTGCCCGCTCCCATACCGCCAAACAGCAGCGCGCGGTTGCGTGCCGTGTCAACGACAAGACTGGCGCTGCGACGCGCAGGCGGCGGTGAACCAGCGGCGATCTGCGTCCATGCCTCTGAGCCGCGAACAAGGCTCAGCGCCCAGGTATCGGCCGCGACGCCGCCGTCGGTCAAACCACCGTGAACCACCATGCGCTGGTTTGCGGCATCATAGATCGCGTGCGAGTACTGCCGCCCCGACGGAGGCGTGCCGGCGGGCTGAAGCTGATGCCATCCCTGATACTGGCTTGAACGCTCGAACACCCACACGGTGTTCAGCCTGGCGCCGGTGTCGCGCCCGCCGAAAACCACGGCACGGTCATTCGCGTCGTCGTACACCATGGTGTGCGAATACACGCCCGGCGCCGCGCCCTCGGGCGACACGTGGTGCGCCCACCCGCCGGAGCGTTGCAGCGTGAACGGCGCGCTGCTGCCCGGCTCGCCAAGCACTGCCGCCTGCGACGGGGTCAGTGTCAGCACGTAGTCTGACGCGGTGGTATGGCGCTCAGACGCATAGGCATCCCACAGGAGTGACAGCGTGGTGTTTGCCGGAATGCCCTGGATCATGTTGCCCGAAACCGCCAGACCGCCAGCATCAGACAGCACCGCGGGGCCGGGATTGCTGCCGCCCGCATAGGTTACCGTCACATCCACCAGTGAAGACATCGGACCAGACACCAGTGCTTGAACCAGCACCGGGCCGCCGGTGTCGCCGCCAACCGTCACCCCACTTACGGTCGTCGCGGCCAGTCCCAAGCCTTGCAGCGGTACGTTTGTTTGAGTGGGCATGTCGTTGCTGTCGCTTTCGATGCGCAGGACGGCATCTCGTGCGCCCATCGCCGCCGGCACAAGCTGGCCGTCAAACTGAATGCTGCCCGCAACCGGAATGATGACCGGAAAGCCTGAAGGCGCGCCGATCAACGTCCAGTCGGCGGCGTGCGTACCCAGCAGGCTGATGCCGAAAATCGTCAACGGGCCGTCGCCAGTGTTCGCAAGCACGTGCGTGCGCGGCGAAAGCGCGCTTGGGGTGCCGGTCTCGCCCGCGCCATAGTCAACCGGCCCAGCGTCGGTCGATAGCACGCCGCGTGTGCCCTGCGCCTGTAATGCCACGTTTGTCTGCGTGGGCGTGTCGTTGCTGTCGCTCTCGATGCGCAACGTGGCTTCACGCAGGCCGATGCCGCCGGGAGTCATCTGCACCTGCACGTTGATGCTGCCGCTCGGGCCGATCACCACGGGCGTCGGCGGGGCGGAAATGATCTGCCACTCGGACGCATGCGTGCCGACAATGCCGATGCTTGAAAGTGTAAGCGGCCCGTTGCCGATGTTGGAGATCACGTGCGTCCGGGGTGAAAGGCTGCTTACCGTGCCCGGGTTGGCTGAGCCGTAATCAACCGGCCCACCCGCGGTCTGGATGACACCTGCCGTGCCGAGACCGAACACAACAATGTCCGTGGGCGTTCCCGGTACGCCACCAGTGTCGCTGAACACGCGCACAATCGCGTTGCGCGGGCCGACAGCCGACGGCGTCAGGGTAGCCTGAAACGTGAACGAGCCCATGGGCGCGATCACTACCGGCATGCCGGGCAGGCTGAGCATCCAGTCACCGGCGTCGGTGCCGGCCATCACCACACTGGTGACCGTCAGCGGCGATGCGCCGATGTTGTTGACCTGGTGCGTAACCGGCGAAAGCGACGAAGCATTGCCGGGGTTGCCCTGACCATAATCCACCGGTGATGTCACATCGATTTCGCCAAAGGCGATGCCCACGCCGGATACAGCGATATCGGTCGGCGTGCCGGGAGCGTTGTTGGTGTCGCTGGTAATGCGGATGATGGCTTGCCGCGTGCCGACATCATCGGCGACGAGCGTGCCCGTGAACTGAAGATTACCGCCGACCGGTATCACCACGGGAAAGATCGGCAAGCCGGACAGCGACCAGTCTGCGGCATGCGTGCCCTGCAGGCTTACGCCCGTGATCGTCAACGGACCATTGCCCGTGTTGGCTACGGTGTGCGTGACCGGCGACCCGGATGACGGACTTCCGATCAACCCGCTGCCGTAATCGACGGGCGTAGTTACGCCGATCAAACCGCGCGTGCCCAGGCCGGTGAGAGAAAAGTTCAGCGTCAAACCTGATTGCAGCCCGTTGTTGTAGGTAACGCGCAAAACGGCTGCGCGCGCCCCCAGTGCGGTCGGTGCAAAATTCAGCGCAAGGTTGTGCGACGATCCGGGTGCCAAAGACAGCGGCGCGCCGGTGGGCCCGTTGAAGGCCCAGTCGCCGGGATTTGCGCCGGCAAGCGAAAGGCCGGTTATGTCAAGCTGCGTTCCGCCGACGTTGGTGATTGTGTACGACTGCGGGTTCAACCCGGAAGCTGCACCGACGTTGCTGCCGCCCCAGTCAGACAATCCGGTGACCACCGGCGTCGCCGGCGGCCTGTACTCGATCTGCCATGAAATCAGGCGGCCGGTCGTAAACTGGTTTCCGGCGTCGTCGCGCACCGCCAGCGTCCAGGTGCCGGACGGGCTTTGCCCATAGCGCGCGTTGAAGTCGGTTTGATCTTCGGGGCGGTAGTACGTGCTCGTGAACGGCGCGGCACTGGTGCCCTGCCCGGCAATGTTCACCGACGGCGTGAAAACCTGGTCAGTCGCCGACGTGAAGTTGGCATACACGAAGTCAAACGCGCCGCTGCCATAGTCCTGGCCGGAGCCGCCGTTGTCGCTCGACAGCTCGATCACCCCGGCTGGCCCGCTGCCGGAGTATGGTCCGTTCCACGTCACGCCGGGGGGGATCAGCCACATCTCGATGTCTTCATCCACGGGGTGATCGATGCGCACACCGACGCGAAACGCTGCGATTGTCTCAGTCGTCGGCGGGATCACGATGCTGCTGGTCACGCCGACAGTGCTGCTGTTCGGGATCAAGAGGCCACCGGGATGCGTGTTGGTAAACACGCGTTGTGAATCCAGCGTGCGCGGGCCCGTTGATACCGGGAACAGCACAGCCGGAGTGTGCGAGGCAACTACGTCCGTCGCGGCGCGAATCTCAAGCGCAAGCAGCTGGTTGACGGGTGTGGCAAGCACGTCGCCGACAACAATCCAATTCTCAAAGGTCTGCGCACCGATCACGCGGCCCACATTGAACGTAGCGAACCCGTCTGTAGGCCCCAGCGCCGCGATGCCCAGTAACACGTCGCCCGGGCCGTGCTCGCCGTCGTTGTCGGTGTCGTGATACAGGCGCAGGTTGGACAGGTTGGCGGCCAACGCAAGGTTTGACTCCTCGCGGATCGTCACGCTGTTCACCGTCACCGCTGAGGCCCCAGTGGCGAACTCGTACTGCCCGAAGACCGCGTTGGTTTCGGCGTGTTTGAAACTCTCTCCCGGATGATTGTTGAACCCTGGATTGATCAGCAACTGGTCCGGCATTTCGCCAAAGCCCCAGATCGTTATGTCGTCCGCGGTGCCCGGGATGCCGTTCTCGTTCGACAGCACGCGAAGCGTTGTATGCCGCACGCCATCAGCCGTCGGCGTGAAGGTCACGTTAAAGTTGAAGCTGCCACCGGGCGCGACGTTCACCGGAAACGATATCGCGTTGCGGCTGAAATCCGCCGCGTGCGCGCCGACAAACGTGATGCCCGATACCGCCAGCGGATAGTCCCCGTCGTTGCCGATCGTGAAAGTGCGCGGTGACACCCCGCTGGGGAATCCTACGGTCGCCGATCCAAGGTCCGCGTTGCCAGCCAGCGTGGCAATCGGGTGAGCCAGATACTCGATCTGCCAACCGATCAACTCGCCGCCGTTGTTCTGGCCTGCATCATCCAGAACAACCAGTGTCCACTGGCCCGAAGGATCCGCATTGTACAGCGCGTTGAAATCGCTCTGGTCTTCGGGGTAGTAGGCGGGACGGTGCGTGAACGGTGCTTCATTCTGATTTGAAGTGATGATGTTGCGGTTGGCGCGCCAGGCAAGATTCGGGTCTGTCTGGCTGCAGAATAACGTGAACACGAACGGCCCGTTGCCCGTCCCGTAGTTGTCGCCGTTGCCGCCATTGTCGGAGCTCAGTTCAATCACTCCGGCTGGTCCGGAGCCGGTATAGGGCCCGCTCCAGTCCACGCCCGGCGGCAGCAGATACATGTCAATGTCCTGAAGCCGGTCGTGCTGGATTCGCACGCCGACACGGATGCTTGCCGCGCGCTCGTTCAATGGCGGGATCTGAATCGAGTCCCGCACGCCATACGCCTGGTTGTTCGGAATTTGCCTGCCGCCAGGCGGCACGCTGGTGTAGGTGCGCAAGCTCGCAAACGGATGAAATCCAAACACCACCGGAAAAACCCCGAACACCCCCGTCGCACCGCCGATTGCGCCGGCATTCGTGATCTGCAGCGTCAAGCCCGTAGCAGCCGGCGATGGCCGCACGTCGCCAACGAGAAGCAACGCCGCGGTCGTGCCCGATGTCAGCGGCACCGACGCCCCGAAGTTGAACGTCGCGGTGCTGCCCGACAAGGACGCTGCCAGAAGAAAGGTGTCACCCGGATCAAGCAGCCCGTCTTCGTTTGTGTCCGCATACAGCGCCAGTTGCGAAAGGCTCGTACCGATGTTCACGCCGTTCTGCGCCGTCACCGTCACGCCCGAAATGGCATTGTTGCCGACTGCCTCAATGCGGGCCTGGCCCAGCACCTGGCCGGCCTGGCCCGGAACAGCCGGCGTGCCGGGGCGGTTGGCCTCTCCCTGGCGCACGATCAGTGACGGCGGTGTGACGGGCATGTACTCGATCCGCCATGCCAGCAGGGTGCCGGTATCGAGCGCCCATCCGTCACCGACAGCCAGCGTCCACGCGCCGGAAGGGTCGCGCCCGTACATCGTGTCCCACGCGCCCCGCCATTCCGGAATCCACTGCGACTGCGACGTGAACGGGGCATTCCCGTTAGTCACCGATTGCGCAGCCGGCCACGTCGTGTCGCTGGGTGAACTGAAGTTCGCGTAAACCGACGAGTTGGTCGTGCTGCCGTAATTGTCGCCAGAGGAGCCGTTGTTGGTGGAAAGCTGGATCACGCCGGGGGGCGCCTCCACCACCGGCCCGTTATTGATTGTGGTGTACGGCCCGCTCCAGGTCACGCCGGGCGGGATCAGCCAGATATCAAGGTCTGCGGTGTATGTGTGCTGGATGCGCACTCCGACACGCAATGACCGGATGCGGTCGGACGTGGGCGGAATGACAATCGTGTTCGTGACGCCGTTGGGCGAATTGTCGGGGATCGGCTGATTGGGTGTAGAGACGAAGGTTGTCTGCGCCGAGACTGAACCCGCCAGAATTGTCGCCACTACGGCGGCGAGCATTTGCCTCATCGGTGCCTCCGTCAAAAGCCTTTAGCGCCGCGGGCTCCGCGGTTTCTAACCGTACCTCTTGCAATACGTTGCGTCAAATGATTGCACATATCGCACACGCTGGATCACCAATCGCTCCACAAGTGGTCGTGTGATTGTCGTAGCAAGGGCGTGGCAGTCAAGTCCGTATATTTTGCGGAAACACTGTTGATAAAACAAGTTACGTAGCGTGCACGCTTGCCCCTGTCGGCACTGTGGTGTACTAATGCCAGGCAGGGGGTAGCGGTGAGCAATCCGCAGTCTGCAACCGACAGCGCAAGATCGCCCATTGATTCTGCCTGGTGTGTCGCTTCGCAGCGCGCTTCGCTGGTGCAGGAGCTGGCGGCGGGCCTGCGAGTGCCGGAGTTTGTGGCCCGTGCGCTGGTCAACCGCGGCATCCGCGACCCGGACACAGCCTCGCGCTACTTGAACCCCAGCAGCGCCCACCTTGAAGACCCCTTCACATTTCGTGACATGGAACGGGCCGTTGAGCGCATCCGCGCCGCACTCGATCGCGGCGAGCGCATCGCAATTCAGGGCGACTACGACGTCGATGGCAGCGCAAGCACCGCGCTGCTGGTCAATTTCTTTCGTCTGCTTGGCCGCGAAGTCGATGCCTGCATCCCCTCGCGCGCTGAAGACGGCTACGGCTTGAGTGAAAACGCAGTGCGCAAAGCCGCCGCGCGGGGCGTGAAGCTGCTGATCACCTGCGACAACGGCACTACGGCCAACCGCGAGGTTGAGCTTGCACGCGACCTGGGCATCGACGCCATCATCACTGACCACCACACCGTCGGCGAAACGCTGCCGCCGGCGCATGCCATTCTCAACCCGCACTGCAAGGGCGAAGAAGTGAAGTTCCGCGACCTTTGCGGCGCCGGCGTGGCGTTCAAGCTGGCTTGGGCGCTTCTGCAGCGCGTGTCAACCGGGCGCGACCTCGACGCTGCGTTCAAGGACTTCCTCGCCGGCGCGCAAAGCCTGGTCGCGCTTGCCAGCGTGGCTGACGTCGTGCCGCTGGTCGGCGACAACCGCGTGTTGACCCGCAGCGGCTTGCGCTGCATGCCCGACAGCCCCAACCCCGGCATTCGCGCGCTGATGGAAACCAGCGGTCTCACGGGCGTTCCAACCGGCACCGATATTGCATTCAAGATCGCGCCGCGCCTCAACGCCGGCGGGCGCATGGGCCGCGAAAGCCTGGCCGTCGAGCTGCTCACCGCCCGCAGTTACGGCGAAGCCATCAAACTCGCCGCCGAAGCCGACGAGCTGAACAAGCAGCGCCAGACAGTGGACCGCAGACTGACCGGCATCGCCGAAGAAATCGTGCTCGCCGACGAAACGTATTCGCGCGACCGTGTACTGGTGCTTTCGCACGACGAGTTTCACCCCGGAGTCGTCGGAATTGTCGCCGCGCGAATCTCGCGGCGATTCAACAAGCCGGCTGTTCTGGTTGCGCTCAACGGCGGCACGGGCCGCGGCTCGGGCCGCAGCATCCCGGGCTTTCACCTGTACAACGCGCTGAGCGATTGCTCCGGCCTGATGAGCCGCTTCGGCGGCCACGAGCAGGCTGCGGGGCTTGAAATCAGCCGCGAAAACATGGGGCTGTTGCGCCGCGCCGTAAATGAAGTTGCCGATAAGCACGTGCTGCAAGCCGACTATGCCACGCCGACGCTGGACATCGATGCGCGCATCGATCTGCATGAGCTGGATGTGGCGGGCGTGCGCTGGTTGGAAGCGCTGGAGCCGTTCGGGCAGGGCAACCCGGAGCCGGTATTTTCAACCGAGGATCTTGAGGTCGCCTCGGCGCCGCGCGTGGTAGGTCGCGGGACGGGGCACCTGAGCATGATGCTGAAGCGCAGCGGCAGCGGCAGCTTCAAGGCCATCGGGTTCGGGATGGGGGCGCGCATAGGAGAGTTCGAGCGCGGCAGCAAACTAAGGGCCGCCTTCACGCCCAGAATCAGCACCTGGCGAGGCCACCCCGAAGTAGAGCTCGAACTCAAAGACCTCCGCCGCTGAGCCCACCAGGCCACATCCAACGCACGCTGATGTGTCCTTGGCGTCTCGCCAATGGCGTTTCAAGGCCGGCCACTTTGAAGCGTTAGCCGTTCCGATCTGCAAGTTTGATGGTTGCGGTGTCGCCCGCTCGAAAAGGTTGTCTCCAACGTGAACTTCGCCTGCGGGCGTCTCTCTTCGGTTCAACAACCTCAAGGTTGGCTTCCTTTGAGAAGTTGAACTCCGTAATCCATAGCTCAGCCCCGTAGGGTATCCGGATTGTAGAAGTGCCATTGGACGGCAACGCCACATCTTTGATGTAATAGAAAATCTCGTCGGCCTCCCATTGCGGGAGCCGGACATGGCACTCCAGCGACAGGCCCTCCGCGTGATCCGGCGCGGAGACTTTAAACTCCACGGTGCCGCCATCCCCCGGCGTTCCGGGAACAACCAGCTCCGTGACATCCTCGCCAAGCGGCTCCGTTCGGCGAACGATGGAAAACCCGCCATCTTCAAATTCAAGTACAGCGATGGAGGGTGTATGCCACGACTCTGGCTCACGAAACCACACATCTCCCGACACAGTGACTGCCCAATCACCTGATTGGTGATACAATACTCGCCTACCCTCGTACCGTTCATTATCGCTTGGCCGACTAACCTGCTCAAGGCTAATCTCATGGGGACCATCGTCCTCATAGGGGATAACCGAGCCGTGCCCAATACCATCGCGCACATACGCAGCGGTCACTCTCCTCCCAAGCGTGTTGATTGGCCGCCACGTTTCAACCCGCGTTATGGTGAGCCCTATTCTCACGTACCTGCCGAATCGCAAGTCGACTGAGTCAGAATCGAACTCAAACTGCGTTTCTAGGTATGACGGCCTGTCAGAGGGTGGGTCCGGCCATTTGACGTCGAGGTCGTTGCCACCTAACCAGTATGTCCACGGCAACAACCAAGCGGTCATAGTAGTACACCTCTCCACTCTGCATGCAATCTCGCCGCCAAAAGGGTAGTTGCCGTCGCGCCATTTCGGAGAACCATAAAAGCCTATTTCTACTGTCCCCTCAACGTCCGGTAAATCAATCGTAATACTTGCCGCGACCGCAGGAATCACAATATCCCAATACCGGCACAGTCCCTCCTCTCGCGCGGCAGCCTGCCCGGAATAGACCACTTCGTCAACCATGTCGTGCCACAATTGAAACGCCACTCGTTCAGGAAGTGGGTCCTTCACAACCAACGCAACGGGTGCCTCGAAAAGCTGCGATAAACGCAAGTTGCTGGTGCCGTCAGACGCGGTCACCGTCAGGTCGTCTGCTAGTGCTACTGAAAAGCCGGATCGCGTCGCATGCTCCGGAAAGCATTTGATTCTGAGGTAGTTGGTCAGAGGCGGCATTGCCGCTGCGTCAGCCTCACTACTTGCATTGCTGCGCGACCCGGACGACTGAATGTCGCCCTCGCCGTTGCTTGAAGACCCTTGTGAAAGTCGCAGTGGAAGTGACTTCGGTTGATTGGAGTCATGGACCGATCTGTGTCTAATTAGTAAGCCGCCTCCCACACCGAGACTTATCATGAACACCGCCAGGACAAGTGCTATGCGCGTCCTTGATAACATCAGCTACACCTGTACTTTTGATTCACGTTCCAAGCCGGGACGCCACCTTGGGGGATAGGCGGGTTGACTAGTGTGGCGTTTGCGGCTGCCGCTGGCGTCCGCGTGCCGTGAGTTGGCACTGCACCCGGAACGCTGTTCTGGCCACCCGGCCCCCCGTTCCCGCGAGCGTCAACGCCGTACTTCTCGGGTTCCCAGATGGCGCTACCGCCAACTCCTCCCGCGTTCGTGCCGAATCCTCCATACCCTCCAATCGCGCGCCGGTGTCGAGTATCCAGCGTAGTACTGGGCGCACCAAAGCGGATGATCGCGTCGCCGCCCGTACCCCCCTGCCCATCCGGCGCACTTGTGTCCTTGACGATGCCGTAGCCACCGCCCCCGCCGAAGGCAAACTTGCTGGTCAAATACTCGACAGGAAAGTCCTTCGGATCTATCGACTCAGTCATCTCCGGCGCGGCGCTTGCCGTCGCGTCCCCGCCGCGCCCTCCGTTTCCGTTGCAACCGAAACCACCGAATCCGCCAGCGGCTACGCCCGCAGAAGTGCCGCCCGGACAATCTCCAAAGGCATCTACCACATCAGCATTGCCACCATTCTCGATCCGACCTGCTTCATGCTCAACTACTGCGACTCCGGAAGAATTCGCGCAATACTGCCTCCCTAGAACCAGTTCTAGAAGCCTGGAAGCTAAGATTCCTCCCGATAATATCGATTATAGAATCATTGAACACAAACATCACATGCTTCCAGCGCTCAAACTTGCGGGGGTTCAGCAGGCCCTTGTCAGGTGGTGCGACGTCGGCAATCCAACTCGATGCCTGAAGTTCAAAAACGTTGCAAACGTTGAGGCCCTTGTCCCTAAGCGGATGTCCAGCAAGGGATTCCCAGTCGAACGGTGCCGCATGCATGGAGTAGTACTCCATCACGCAGACAGCAACCAAATCGTCAACAGAGTTCGGCTCGACAAGGCGCGGTTCACTCACCGCTCCATCATTAACAATTGAAACATCGTCGTCCTCAGCAAAATATGCAAGAAATAATCTCCTCTCGTCCGAAATAAATAGCGGGTGTGGTGCTCCCTCCAGCGGTTGAGGCACATCCGACCGAAGTAGCAATCGCTCTCGACCATTGAGTACGTAGATCATTTCGCCATTGCAGGGTCCGCTACCCCGTCTCCCCATTTCATACCATTCCTCGCTAGCTGCGCGGCAACCCTGTCCTCATACACTTTCATTCCGGTTCGATTCAACACTTTCCATTGTGATCTGCTAATACCAGCTCGCTGCAGGGCCATGGCTGACCTGGTGTTCACAATATAAGTTCTCCCAGCTTTAGTAATGTAATCTATTCCCATGGCATCCACTTTCAGATTACCATTTTTTAGTGCTTTGACTACATCGTCAAATTTTGCACCCTGTAGCAGTCCCTTTTCAGCAAAGGTCGGCGAGAACGTCTTTTGAGCAAATAGCCCAGCATCAAGTCTTTTGCCAGCAAGGACTCCACGCATTGATCGCATGGCCTTTGCAATTTTGAAAAGCTTCAATACTTGTCCGAGCGCACCAAATCCTGCTGTCAGCACAAAACTACCCGCAACTTCTACTATGCCGCTCTGCAATGCACCCAGAATTTTTTCCTTGTTTAGATAGCCAACTTGACTCCATCGCCTCTGGTCAACGATGCCAGCGCTTAGCAGGTCTTGGATGTCTCCCAAGCCGCCGCCAAACTGCGCCCATTTGTCCATACCAGCATGAAAGTCCGTCTTATCAATGCCTCCCGCCACAGGCTCCTTCATCTTCTTTAGCAACTCGCCAACTATGGTAGCTCCCGTATCGCAGTCTCCGGCGTCGATGTAGAGCATCTTGTTGTCGAAATCGACGCCCCACCGGTCGTCGATCCATTGAACATCTTCACCGCTTGCCATCCGTTCGGACCAATCTGAATCCTCAATCTCGACGTCAATGTTGCTGACATCTCTGCCGCCCATATCAAGGCCACCGTAGGAAGTAGAACCGTCGTCCTTGGTGGCGAATCTCCAGCCCGCCTTATGCAGCACGTGGAGCTTGTCCTTCTGGGCTTGGTTCAGTTTCTGATACGCACAATCTGGATCGAACCCATCGTTGATGAATCCGGCGATTGGCAAGTTGTCGAGACCCCCACCGGGATTTACCATGTTTAGAAATGTCGTCCTGCGCTTCCGTCGCTCATCCTCATCTTCAACGCCTACAATGATTATCCCTTCATCCTCATCGGGCAGCGACTCGCGCATGCGCAGCACTTTGGCGCTTACGATGCAAATTGCCGCGTCGCGATCAGGTACGTCGTGAGGCCATTTGAGGCGGATCCGGTAGAAGTCGAAGGGGTCGTCGGGATGGTTTGGCTCAATATTTTGGGGTGCGCGGAACTGGAAACGATGGTAGGTATCGCAAGTGGTTTCCGGGCCGATCAGCGTGGTGTTCCAAGGACCCATTACTGGGGCTTTCCCCGTGAACATTGGCAAGACATCGATCTCGCGGAACTCAAGGAGGGGTTTGGCTTGACCCATTCGGCTCAGTGTTTCGAGTGACCACCGACCTGGTGGCGAGGGTTGATTCCCTTTGGGAACCAACGTGATTCTGCCGTTGTACTGCTGTGCGCCACCAACGGCTACAAAGATTTCGCGGAACGACGCGCGAACCAGCTTCTGGGGCTCTCCGGGATCGATGTCGGGCTCAAACTTCAGGTCGGCTGCCGGACCCCAGACGATCAGTTGGCATTGGCAGTTCGGGTTCGCCATTGCGGTTCCGTTACCCTTGTGGAGAAAGCGCGCCTTCGCCAAGCCGGTCTGTGTCCGTGGGTGTTACGTCCGGCAGAAAGACCGCGCCCGCGCCGCTTGCTGGCATGGGTTCCTGTCCGCCTGGCGACCCGTGCCCGCTTCCGCCCGGCCAGTCCCACGGGTCGAGGCTGGCGAACGGAAAGTCCGAATACTCGCCGCCACCCTGAGGCGGCACAGGCTCCGGAAACGGGTCGGGCAGCGGGATCGGCCCCGGCGGCAATGGGCCAGGCCCTGGACCTTGTACCGGGTCGTCCACGGGATAATCGCTGGTCGGGATGTCCTCGCCTTCCTCCGGAACAACGGGCTCATCCACCGGCGGTCCGGAGGGCGGTTGACCGCCTCCCGCTACTCCACAGCACTGCGGAGGGCAGGGAAAAGAACCCACCAATTGCGCAAAGTTGTCGGGTGGGCCGAGGGTGTGATAGCCCGGGGTCGCGCCAAACACCCACTTGGTTCCCGCCGGAGCAGACTCACCCCGTTCGCCCGCATAGCAGACGACGCGGCACGGATCGCCGGCCAGCACACCGCACCACGCGCCGGGGTGGGTGTACGCTGGTACTGGAGTTCCGGGATAGCCTGCGACCATGGTTCAGTCCTCTGTTGCGCTCAACACGCGCCGGGGATGGGCGCCCAGGTGTTTGCGAGGTACGTGCAAGGCCGGCGAGCGCCTGTTTTCGCGCGCGCGTTGTTGGTTGCCGCCACTGCCGGGTCGGCCTTTGATTGGCTGACCCGGGGCATAGTGGAAAAGTCCAGCGGCGGCCCGTTGGCGGCTGTGCTTTGCGGTACTACGATTTTCTGTCCTCCGCATCCGCAGGCCATGGCGGCTCCTTGCGTTGGGCGCTTGCTTGCGCCTTCCCGAACATCCCTTGTTGCCTTGTCGCTCTTCCCGTCGCTGGCGCTCCGGGCTCTTGTTCCCTTCTCCGTCTCCTGCTTTCTATTCCGGCGCGCTGAAGTTGGTCAGGACGCTTAGTGCCCGCTCCGCGCCAACCGCTATCCCGACTGGCCAGCTTACCCATGTGGTTGCGATGGTGTTCGGCTCCTCCACCCCACTTGACCAATCGCCCATGGTCGTCCGTTTCACGAACATGGTGCCCTTCAGCCTCTCCGGCACGATGCCTGTCACGCCGCGTGTGGGGCCGGCTTTGCCGTCGTCGCCGAGTACCATGAAGTAGATGCGCTGATCCTCGGCGGTTTCGGAACTCCCGCTTGCCAGTTTGTCGTTGATCAAGATCGGCGTTCCGTTGAACGCCGGCGCGAAGCCAGACACCATCTGCCCCACCGCCGGATCATACCACTGCCATGGCACCATCGGCGGCTCGTAGTTCGTGGCGCGGCACAGTTTGTTGTACCAGAGAAGAATGCGCGTAGAAGTCATGATAATCGTCGGACGGCCGTCATTGGCGCGGACCTCGTGATAGGCGGCGTCCATCGTGTCGAGCGTCAGTGGCGCGCTGCTCAAATTCGTCTGGATACCGAGGCTGGGCAGGACAGTGTCCAGCCATGCGAAGTAGCCGTACAAGTCAGCGCGCAGCGCCAGGGCGTATTGGGCCGCGTCCGACCTGTCGTAGCGGTCCAGGTCGGCGACCTTGATCTTGTAGGTCGAGATGAACTCGTTCAATCCGAATTCGATGTCCTCGGCCGCGCCGGAATTGTCGATTGCCGCCGCGCCGTCGTTGACAATCGCGGCGTTGGTCAATTCGGTGGTGCGGCGCGCGTACCTGATCGAATCCCCGTCAATGCCGAGGAATGGCATGACGCGGGCAATCTGCAGGATGGTCGGATCTTTCTCAATCAACCACCGCGCGGTCGGGTGATTCATCAACAGATTGGCATTAGTGAACGCCATGGCCCGCTCTCGCGTTAGCAATTACCGAAAGGCAATCTATTCCGTGAATGTCATCGCCCGCCCATACTTGTGTCACATTTCAGTCACACGCTGCGAAAGTTGCTGACACGCCGCCATTCGGTCATGTCGGGGGAGTGTGTCCAGCACCGGCTCAGCGCAGCCAAAAGAAAACATCGAAGGAGCGTTGGCTCCTTCGATGTTTTCGTGCTGTGAATTGAACCTGCATAAGCCCCAGGCCCGACGTTTACACGCCGGGCTGTCCTACCCGCGGGGGGAGCGTTCGCGTCTTGGGCCTCTGTCGCGGCCTCCGGGTCGGCCGCCCCGGTCGCGCCCGCCGGTTCGCGGCTTTGGCGCCGAGTATTCTTCGCCGCGGTCCTTGAGGATTACCGCCTTGCGGCTGCCTTTGATCTTGCCGGTGGGATCGACGTTGATGATCTCGAACTCAAGCTCGTCGCCTACCTTCACCACGTCTTCCGGCTTTTCGACATAGCCGTCGCTCAGCTCGCTTACGTGGATCAGGGCTTCCTTGCCGTTGAACTCGATGAAGGCGCCAAACTCGCGCATGCTGCCCACCTTGCCCGTGAAGCGCTGGCCTACCTCGGGCACTTCGGTCATCATGCGGATGCGCTCTTTGTTCGCGAGCACCTTCACGCCGTCCTCGCCGAAGATCTTGATGGTGCCGTCCTCTTCGACGGTGATGGTGGTCTTGAACTCGTCCTGCATGCCGCGGATCACCTTGCCGCCGGGGCCGATCACTGAGCCGATCAACTCACTGCTGATCTTGATCACCTCAAAGCGCGGCGCCCATTTGCTGATCTCTGGCCGCGGGGCCGGCAGCACTTCCGCCATCTTGCCCAGGATGTGGAGCCGCGCGTCGCGCGCCTGGCCCAGCGCCTTGCGCATAAGCTCGCTGGTCAGGTTCTTGACCTTGATGTCCATCTGCAGGGCGGTAATGCCGTCGGCTGTGCCACAGACCTTGAAGTCCATGTCACCGACGTGGTCTTCGTCGCCGAGGATGTCGGTGAGCACAGCGTTCTTGTCGCCTTCGCTGACAAGGCCCATGGCCACGCCCGCGACGGGCTTCTTCAGCGGCACGCCCGCGTCGAAGGCCGCCAGGGTGGCGCCGCAGACACTGGCCATGCTTGAACTGCCGTTACTTTCCAGGATGTCGCTGACGATACGGATGGTGTACGGGAACTCGGTCTCGCTGGGAAGCATCACGCGAATGCTGCGCTCTGCCAGCGCGCCGTGGCCGAGCTCGCGGCGCGAGACACCGCGGATCGGCTTGGCCTCGCCGGTGCAGAACGGCGGGAAATTGTAGTGCAGAAGAAAGCGCTCCTCGCGGGATTCTCGCAAGCCGTCCACCAGCTGGGTGTCCTGCGCGGTGCCCAGTGTGCAGGTGACGAAGGCCTGGGTCTCGCCGCGGGTGAACGTCACGCTGCCGTGATTGCGCGGAAACGGCGACATCTCAATGATGATGTCGCGCACCTCGTCGAGGTTGCGGCCGTCGATGCGCTTGTTCTCGGTCAGGATGATGTGGCGGGTAGCTTCGTATTTGAAGTCGCCAACGATCTGCGCGACCTGCTTTGCGCGCTCAACAGCGGCCGTGTCAGACGCGTCAGCCGGCGTGTACTCGGCAATTGCGGCCTTTTTGATCTCGCTGAGCGCGTTGCTGCGCTCATGCTTGGCCGTGATGCGGACCTTTTCAAGAAACTGGCCGAAGTACTTCTTCTTGACTTCATCCACCAGCTTGGCCGGCGGGGCTTCAGGCGGTGTGAAGTCCATCGGCTTGATGCCGGCCTTCTTGACCAGCTCGAGCTGGGCGTTGCACAGCTTGATGATGGCTTTGTGCGCGAGATCGAGCGCTTCGACGATATCGTCCTCAGACAGCTCGTGCGCGCCGGCTTCCACCATCGAGATGCCGTTGACGGTGCCGGCAACGACCATGTTAAGGTCACCGTGATCGACGGTTTCATAGTCCGGGTTGACGACGAACTTGCCGTCGCGCCGGCCCATTCGTACGGCACCGACGGGGCCATCAAAGGGCAAGCCTGCAAGCATCACTGCCGCGCTGCCGCCGTTGATCATCAGCATGTCTGGGTCAAGGTTCGGGTCAGCGGACATGGCCATGCCGTTGATCTGCACTTCATCCCGGTAGCCTTCACGGAACGTGGGACGCAGCGGGCGGTCTGTCATGCGCATGGTGAGCACTTCTTTGGTGCTCGGACGGCCTTCGCGCTTAAAGAACCCGCCGGGAAACTTGCCAGCCGCGCTGGTCTTTTCCTTGTACTCGACGGTAAGCGGAAAGAAGTCGATACCCGGCCGTGGCGCGGCTGTAGTCACCGCCACGAACACGGCGCTGTTTTCTTCACGCACGAGCACCGAGCCCGCGGCCTGCTTGGCAAGCCATCCGGTTTCGAAGGTAATGTTGCGGCCGCCGATTTCGACGGTCACTGTGTGCTTGTTCTGACTGAGCTTGGTTACTGCCATGATAAGACCTTCCGCCCCTGCAACGGGGCTACCGGCCGCTCTCCCTGTCTGGAGGGGCCTCACTTTAAGAATGCAAAGGGCCGGGTATTTGCCCGGGCGGGCAGAGAGGTCTGTGCTTGATCCAAGCACACGCCTCTGTGTCCGCGCGGGCGTGACAGGGTCCCGAACCCCCTGCACTTCTCCGGGTAAGCAAGCAGGCGGGCCACATGGCCCGCCCTGGTTACTTGCGAATACCCAGTTTGCCGATCAGGTCGCGGTAACGCTGCTCGTCCTTGCGGTCAAGGTACTTGAGCAATGCGCTGCGCTTGCCGACCATCCGCAGCAACCCGCGACGGCTGCTGTGGTCTTTCTTGTGAATCTTCAGGTGTACGGTGAGGTTGTTGATTTCCTCGGTGAGGAGCGCAACCTGCACTTCCACCGATCCTGAGTCGTTTTCGCCGCGGCCATACTCCTTGAGAAGGTCATTGCGGCGTTGCTGCGTGATCATCTGTTTCTCCACTTGCGCTCAGGGCAGTATCAACCGCCGCAGGCGTGCAAAATTGACGGCGGGAGGGTAGCAGGCAAGCCGGCGCGGTCAATGGGGCGGTACGGGGGATGCTGGGTGCCCGGTCTTTGGTCTTGGGTCTTGGGTTTTGGGTCGTGGGTCAACTGCAGACTCATTGCACGGCCTGCACACTCATTTGCGTGGTTTTACGTCGATCATGGTTTCTCCGCCGTGGATCTTGCGGAACAGCGCGCTGGCGGGGCGTATGTCGCCGCTTTGAGCCGCGCGCATGGCAAGCAGCGCCTCAGCCAGCTCAAGATCTTCGGGCGTCGTGATCTTGAAGTTTGCCGCGCCGCCTTTCACTACGGCACAACGCATGCCGGCAAGCGCGGCCATGGCGGCATCGTCTGTCACGTCAGTGCCGTTGTGCTGCTCGAATGCCCTGACCAGATCATCTCGCCGGAAGGCCTGTGGCGTCTGCGCCGCCCACAAGCCGTCTCGGTCCACGGTTGCCTGGATCAGCTCGCCTTGCACGCGCTTGAGGGTGTCGCGCACCGGGTGCGCAAGAATCGCCGCGCCGGACTGCCGGGTTTCCGCCACCAGCGAAATCAGGTCGTCCAGGCTGACAAACGGCCGCGCCGCGTCGTGGATCATCACGTAGGGCAGGCGGGCGTCGCAAGCGCGAAGCGCATTCAGCACGCTGTCCTGTCTGCGGGCCCCGCCGGCTACAATCCGCGTCGCACCCACTGCACGCAGGCCGAGCACGGGGTTCGGCGTAGTTTCCGGCAAGTCGGCCAGGGCGACGTTGGTATGGTTGCCGGCAACCTGCGCCATGATGTCCGGCGGCAGGGCGACGATTACCTCGCCCACATCCTCAAACCCCATGAAGGCGCGGGCGGTGTGGACCACCAGCGGCGCCCCCGCGACCTCGATCAACGCCTTCTTCGTCTTGCCGCCGATGCGGGTGCCGCTGCCCCCCGCCACTATGATCACCGAAAAGTCTGCCATGGGCGTATTGAACCACAGAGTCACGGAGAAACAGAGGGGTACTCAGCCCTCGCGATCACCGCTGAAACCATCCGACACTTCCGTTTCAAGTGGCGGCTAAGCACTGGTATTCGTCGCAGGCTAAGGTAGTTCTCTGTACCTCTGTGTCTCTGTGGTTCAACAGCAGGGAGCCCAAAGCATGCCCCAGATAACCCGAGTCTCCGCCCGCGAAGTCCTGGACAGCCGCGGCAACCCCACCGTAGAGGCCGAGATCGAGACGCTCTCAGGCGCCAGGGGACGCGCCATTGTGCCCAGCGGGGCATCTACCGGCGCGCACGAAGCCATTGAACTGCGTGACCAGGACGCCCGCTTCGGCGGCAAGGGCGTGCTGCAGGCCTGCCGGCACGTCGAGGCGATGATTGACCCGGAAATCAGCGGCCACGACGTAACCGACCAGGCGGGCATCGACGAGCTGATGCTTGAGCTGGACGGCACCGACAACAAGTCCAGGCTCGGCGCCAATGCCATGCTGGCGGTCAGTCTGGCGACTGCGCGCGCCGGGGCCGACCTTGAGGGTGTACCTCTGTATCGCTACCTGGGCGGCTTGCACGGCTGCACGCTGCCGGTGCCGTTGATGAACGTGCTGAACGGCGGCGCTCACGCGGACAATAACCTTGATATCCAGGAATTCATGCTGGTGCCACACGGCTTTGTGAACTTCACCGAGTCTTTGCGCGCGGGCGCCGAGATCTTCCAGTCGCTGAAGAAGCTGCTGCGCGAAAGAAAACTGAACACGAACGTCGGCGACGAAGGCGGCTTCGCGCCAGACCTTGCCAGCGATGCCGAGGGCCTGGCGCTCCTTACCGACGCCATCGAGTCTGCGGGCTACAAAGCCGGCAAGCACGTCAGCCTGGCGCTGGACGTGGCCGCCACCGAGTTCTTCAAAGATGGCAAGTACGAATTCGGCGGCGAAAAGAAAAGCAGCGACCAGATGGTCGCCTACTACGCCGACCTTTGCGCCAGGTACCCGATCGTCAGCATTGAAGACGGCTTGGCGGAAGACGACTGGGACGGCTGGTCGCGCATGACCCAGAAGCTGGGCGCAACCACGCAACTCGTCGGCGACGACCTGTTCGTGACCAACATGACACGCCTGAAGCAGGGATTCGAGAAGCGCTCCGCCAACGCCATCCTGATCAAACTCAACCAGATCGGCACGCTGACCGAGACCCTGGCATGTGTACGCATGGCACAGGAACATGGCTGGGGCACAGTCATCAGCCACCGCAGCGGAGAAACCGAGGATACCTTCATCGCCGACCTGTCAGTCGCCTGCAATGCGGGCCAGATCAAGACCGGAAGCCTCTCCCGTACCGACCGCGTAGCCAAGTACAACCAGTTGCTTCGGATCGAAGAGGATCTGGCTGACCGTGCACTGTTCGCCGGCCGGAACGGCCGCTTCGCGCGCTGATGAGTCACTCACGCCTCGCCAGCGATGGCAGAAATGTGCAATCAGTGCATTGTGAATGGCGTAAACATTGGCGTTGCCGGACTTTATGTGCGATACTGGGCAGTCGGGCATATTGCACGACGCAGGAGTCCAGTCTTGGAAGAAGCTTCGCTCAGGGGTTTCACCTTCGGAAGTTCAGCGACCTATACCATCGTGGAGGAGCTTGGCCGCGGCGGGATGGGCATCGTGTACCTGGTGGAGAAGAACTGCGGCGGCGTGCTTGACTATGTTGTCTTCAAGGCACTGCGAACGCTGGACGAAGAGCAGGAGGCCCGTCTCCGCAACGAGGCCAACATCGCCACCTTCCTGCGTCACGAAAACATCGTCAAGACTTACGGCTTGGAGAGTGTGAAGCTTTCCGAGATGCCTGAAGAGTTCCGCAAGGGTTTCCTGGTCAAGAGCCTTCCCAAACCGACCAGCGACCTGCAACTCGCCACGTTTTCGATGCGGCGCATGGACCCCCGCAAGGGCGGCAAGCGCACACCCGGGTTTGCACCCGCACGCATGCCCAACCCCAAGGCAACCCGTGTGATCGACGACGGGCCGCGCGTGACGTTCATGAGCATGGATTATGTGGACGGCGTCGATATGGCGATGCTGATGCGCCACCACTTCAAGCTGCACCTGCTGGTGCCGATCCCCATCGCCATGTTCATCATCAGCCGCATTGCGCGCGCGCTGGCCTACGCGCACCAGTGGATCGTCCACAAGGATGTCACCCCGGGCAATATTCTGATCAGCACCGAGGGCGTCGCCAAACTGGCTGATTTCGGCATCGCCGCGCCACTTTCGTTTGCCGCCGAAGAATTTGCGGGCAAGGTGCACTACATGGCACCCGAGCAACTGGCACGCGACAAGGTGGACGCACGCGCCGACATTTTCAGCCTGGGCGTTGTCGCCTATGAGTTGCTGACCGGCATCAACCTTTTCAAGCCGCTTACGCGCGGAAGCTGGGACGAAAACGTGCGCTGGGTCAAGCAGGCCCAGTCGCGCCCGATCGTTCCCCCGCACGAGGTTTGCCACGACGTGCCGCCGAAAGTGTCCGACATTGTCATGAAGATGCTCGAGTACGATGTGGGCCTGCGCTGGCAGCGCATGATCGAAGTGTTGATGGAGCTTGAGAAGCGCCACTTGTACGCACAGGGCTTCGGGCCCACAAACAACAGCATGGCAAGCTATCTGCGCATCTTTGAAACCGACTTCATGGACGCCAGCCAGGACGAGCTGCGCCAGCTGACATTCCTGCGCAACGACGAAGGCAAGGTCGCGCTGCAGCGTCGCATCTCACGCAACCTGTTCACCGAGCAAGGCCTTGAAATGGTTAAGGACCGCAAGCGCAGCCCCATTTACAATGTCATCGCCAGGCAGGAGGCGGGCAGCAAGTCCAATCCTGTCCCGCACAACAACTATCCCAAGGGCCCAGCCAGCATCGCCGGCGGAAGCGTGCTGATTGAACGAGACCGCAACCTGCTGGGCTAGTGCCCGTGCTTGAGGTCGGGACACTCTTGTGTAGTCTCGCGGCATGAGCACCTGGAACGCCGACCACCGCCAGATGATCGTCAAGCGACTGCAGGAACGCGGCGTGACCCGGCCCTGCCCGCGCTGCGGCAGTGACCAGTTCAGCCTGGTGGACGGCTATGCCGTGTTCGGCATGGTCGATCAGCTTGCGGACGAAGGTGTCCGCAACCTGGTGCCCAGCGTGACCGTGGCCTGCGCGCGCTGCGGCTACCTGACCTTCCACGCCATGGGCGCTCTGGGGCTACTTCCGAAAGACCAGGAGCTGCCGCCTGAAGACAAGCAGTCGGTTGAATAACGCGACTACCTGAACTTCACCCCGACGCTGAATTGCGAGTAGTACACGTCGTTGAACTCGGATGTCGGCAGGTACAACTGCACCGACAGCTCAAAGTAGATCCCGAACACGTCGCTGATGTCGTAGTCGGCTGAGCGCAGCATGAACTCAAACCCGTGGGTCAAACTGCCGGCGTCGCGAAAGCTGACGTTGTTGAAGGGACGGTACAGCGTAAACAGGATGAAGCGCGCATCGGGGTTCAGGAAGAAAAACTCAAAGCCCACACCGGTCGCCGCGCCGAAGACGTACGCTTGCTCCCACTCCACGCGGTTGCGCTCTTTGATCCTGGACAGCGTGCCAAGCTGGTCGTCGCGATATACCGTATCGTTGGCGCGAATCGCGCGGCGCCTGAACACCATCCACGAATCCACCTTGCCCACAAACCACAACCAGCGCCAGCGCGCCGCGAACTCAAGCTCTGCCCGGATACTCAGCTTCTGCGAGTCGTTCGCGCCCCGAAAATTGCGCGTGAATGGCAGCTCTTCCAGCTCATGCGGGTTGTGGTGGCTGGTGTTCAGAATGCCGTAGGCCGCATCCACGCGCGGCATGATGCTGAAGCTCCATTCGGTTGTCGCCTTGTGCTCGATGTGCGCCCGCACGCCCAGGCCCCACGGGTCAAAACTGTAAAGCCAGCTTGTTGCCAGCGACTCATCCAGCCCGCGGATGTCGGTGACGTTGTAGCTGCGCATTGTGTAGTAAACGTTCCAGGCCAGGCCCCACTCTTTCAGGCCGATGGCGCTGTAGCGGTCGGTCTCAGATGGGTGCAGCTCGCGCGGAAGGCGGCGCTTGACCTCGAACTCGTTCGGCGGGCCGGATTCCTGCGCCCAAAGCCCGCACGGCAGGGCAGTCGCCGCAAGGCACAGTATCCACAACAGCCGCAGCATCCTGCCTCACTTCCCGCCACAAGGGGGCGCAGTCTAGGGGCGCGGCACAGAGGGTCAAGCTGGCGAGGCCAAAGCGCGTGCAATCGCAGATGTGAAGGTGGCAATCATGGACGCGTTACAAACCACAAGCGGGATTGCAACTGCGCACGCCCGCGCTCTTACTACTCTTCACCCCGGGGGAAAAAGACATGCGACCGACGACTTTGGCAGCAATCGCGATGGTGATGCTCGTGCTGGCTGGCTGCTCCGACAATGGCAAGCAAGATCAACTGTCTGCACAACTGCAGGACGCGACGCAGCGCATTGACGAGCTGGAGCGTGCCAACGGCTTGCTGACAACAGAAGTCGCCGCCCTGCGCAGCCAGGCTCGCCCCGACACGCCGCCCGCAACGGCTGACAACGACCTTCGGCGCGAACTTCAAGAACTGCGGCAACGGGTCACCGAGCTTGAGGCGATTGAGCACACGGCGCCGCAGGCGCCGGGGGTACGCGCAGCGCCGGAAGAGGGGAAGCCCGCGGAAGGCACGCCTGCAAAGACCGATCCCGCAGAGGCAGCGCCAGCCACGCAGATTCCGGAGGGCGACCTGCGGCGGCTTGAAAATCTATTGCCGCTGATCAAGGCACCCAACGGCGAAGAACAACTGTTCGAACTTGCCGGCGTTGCGGAGAAGTCAACCAGGTCGTTTCGAGACGAGTTCATCAAGCGCATGCAGGAGTGGGTGGCATCGGAGCCCGAGAACAGCCGCGCCCGCCTTGGGCTGGCGCTTGCGCTGACGTCCCGCTTCCGCGACATCCGGGGCGACATGATGAAGCAGGCGACGCTTGCCTCGGATGTGCGCAAAGAAACCGAGCGCGCACTGGAGCTTGATCCGGACTACTACACGGCCGTCCACTTTCTCGCGATCTTGAAGGTAAACTACCCTCCGTTTGCGCAGGAATTCCAGGGCGCGAAGGCCGACCTCGACAAGGCGCTGGAGATGCAGGCGCAACTGCCCTGGGAGGACGACTTCTGCGAGATCTACGCGGCCTACGGAATGTGGTACCGCAAGCAGGGCAAGCTGGACGAAGCGCTGGCCAAGGTCAACGCGGGCCTGGCCAAGGCACCGCAGCACGCTGGGCTGCTTGCCGAGAAGAAGGCCATCGAGGCGCAAAGCGAGACAAACGGAGACTGACATGGAGCGCACACTTCCCCCCATTCTCGCCGCAGTGGTCGGCATTGCAGCAGGAGCGCTGGCGACATGGCTGATTCTGGATCAACGTCAGGACGCGCAGCCGGAATCCGGCACTGAGATCGCAGCAGACGCCTCGCCCGAGCTTGAGCGCGACCTCGAAAATGCCCAGGCCGAGACTGACACCCTGCGCAAGATCGTGGAGTCAAGCCGACGGCAGGTGCAGGACCTTGAGGCCGAGCGCGACGAAGCGCGCAAAGAGCTTGCGGGCGAGCAGGAGCGGGCCGCGGATCTTGCCGACGAGGTAAAGCGCCTGAAAGAACAGTTGGACGCGCCAGAAAAGCCCGAGGCTCAGCCGGAAGCGCCTGCGCAGGGCAACCTGGCTGTCCCTTTCGGCAAGTGGGCCGACCTGCCCGAAGTGCGCGACGCCGACTGGACGGAGATCGGCGGCGCGGCCAAGGGTCTGGTCCCATTGCTGAAGGAGCTGGCAGAGAACATTCGCGATGGCAAAGAGATGTCGCCCGAGCTGCTGGAAAAGATTGGCGAGCACAACCAGGCACTGATCGCCTACTGGGCGCGCATCCGGAAGGCGTTGCCGACCTACGCCAGTGTCAACGGCGAGTTCAGCCACCCGATCAACATGGCGAACATGCTTGCGGCGCACCTCGAGTTGGCGGGCATGCCGCTGAGCGACGCGCAAATCGCCGCAATCCAGAAGCTCGGCGCGGAGTACGACTCGCGTTGGGAAGAGACTACAAAGGCGTATGACGTATCGACGTTTGAGTTGCAGAAACTGCTCGACGAGGGCGAGCTGAAAGAATGGTTCAAGGGCGAGATGCTGGGCGTCTGCACGCCCCAGCAGCGCGCGGTGGCCGTGCCGCCCGAGATTGACGGGCTGGTCGGCCTGGACATCTACTCGGCGGGCGTGATGCTGCAGATGAACGTGAACGATGTGCGCGCGCCCGACACCGAGACAATGAATGACCGCCTGAAGGATGAGGTCGCCAAGCTGACCGGCATCGAGCGCGCGGTGCTCGATGGCGCAGAATTTCTGTTCAACGATTGGGTAGTGACGCTGCAGGCGCAACTCACGCCGCGCCCGCAGGCGCAGATGAACCAGTACCACATCGGCGAAGTCCTGAAGTCCGCGCGCGCGCAACTGAAAGTTTACAAGGAACTGTACGCCAGCTATGCCCAGGATGCGGAAGTCAAGAAGCGGGTGCACGACTCCGCGCGTATTCTCTACCCGCGCATACCGCAACCGTAGGGTTGAGCCGCGTCGAACAGACAGCTAAACATCGCGTCAGGAGACTCCATGACCGACCAGCCAGCCTCACCTCGCGGAGACATCAGCGTCAGCGACGCCAAAGCCCAGGTCGCGGGCAAAGAAGTCATTGACCGTATCGTGATTCACCCGTTCCCGAAGGTCGTCCTGCTGTGGCCGGTGATGGTGGTCAGCCTTGTGTTCTTCTTTCTGGGTGGCGGAGTCGGCGACCCGGCAGACCCGCTGGTCGAGCGCTCAGCGCTTGGCTGGTGGTGGATTGTGCTGTTCTTCTTCAACCTGCTGGTGCACACCTTTGACTTCGGGCGCAACAACTTTATTGCCACCCTGGCCGTGCTTGGTGTCGGGCTGCTCGGCCTGTACGTCTGGGACCTACAGAGTGACGTCGAGGTTTACGGAAGCATCTACCGCTTCTTCGCCGACCAGGAACTGAACATGCACCCCAACTTCTACGCCATGATGGCGGGAGTGCTGGCTGTCCTGATGCTGATGGCGTTCATCACCACACGCTTCAACTACTGGGTGCTTTCGCCCAACCAACTCACGCACAAGCACGGCATCCTGGGCGACGAGCGCCACTACGCCACGCTCAATATGGCCGTCGAAAAGGAAATCCCGGACATCTTCGAGTTCATGCTTTTCGGCAGCGGCCGGCTGATCTTCAAGCCGGGCGTCGGGCAGGACTCGCACCGCAGCCTGGTGGTGGACAACGTCTTCCGCGTCAACAAGCTTGAAAAGAATGTGCGCGAGTTTCTCGGCGTAATCAAGGTTGACGAGGACCGCTCACGCTGAGCAGCGCAGCCGCCAGCGCCGCACACGCCGACAGCGCCAGCACCCAGCTTGTCCACTCGCGCGGCTCATCCCGATGCGCACCCGCGCTGATCGTTCCCTGTTGCGTGAATGGCTTGGCGTGCGCCGCCCGCGCCGAGGGCAGCTCACCCTGCACGGCAATCCGGTCTCCCGCGGACGGGCGTCTGCCGGTCACCACGCCCACGGAGTTATCAAGCAGCAGTGCAGCATCCTGCACCGGCGCAATCGAAAACGGATCGCCCGCAAATCGCAGCACGCGGCCCGAGGCATCCAGAGTCACGAGGTCACCCACGGGTGCGCCGTCGCGAACGCCAGTCACCAGCGCACGGCGCCCCGGCTGGGGCGTCATCACGCGGCCGCCGGCGGCCCAGTTCAAGCCGCCGAGAGGAAGCTGGTCAAACAGGCTGTGAGCGGGGTCGTAGCTGACTTCCAGGTCGGTGGTGTCGGTTGGCTCACCTTGATTGATCCGAATGGCGGGAGCGCGTTCATTGTCGCCCAGCCAGACCTGCGCGTTGCCCGCGCCCGGCGCATCGGCACCCAGCGCGGCCAGCAGAACCTGGTGGCGCGCGCTGGCCCAGTCGTTCCCGGCGGCAACCACAAATGGCATAGCCACCACGCGGACTTGATGGCCGCTGGCGTCGGTCAGCGTTGCCGGCAGATCTTCAACGGCCCATCGGTGCATCACTTCTCCGCCGTCGCGTTCCTCGATCAGCGTCAGCCCCTGAGCTTGCGGCGACGGGCCGGGGCTTGAGCGCGTCAGTAACTCGCTGCCCTGCACCGTCGCCTGGTACATCACGCCCCGCGCTGCCAGGGTGACGCGATTCGCGACGACGCCAATGCGCGACGCAGCGGGGTGCGGTGTGCACAGCAACAGCAGACGCTGGTCTGCGTGCGCGGTACGGCGCTCGAACTGCGCAAGTTCGGCCTCGATCGCGCCCGGCGAGAGCATGACCAAGCCATCTGGTGCGCCTTCCACCCGCGTTGTCAGCGGCATGTAGAATTCCAGCTCACTGCCCTTTGCCAGCGCCCGCGCCCGATCGAGCGCCTGCGCCAGTGCCGGCTCAATGTCGCCCGCTCCCGCGCGCTCGATGAACACCGCCACGCGTGGCGTGCGTGCCGCCTGCAACATTGCTGGCCTCGCCGCTCCCAACGCGCCCATAGCCGCCGCCACCAGCAGCAGCCACAACAGAGGCTCAAGCCTTCGGCGGCTGCGAGGTGCGGACGAGGACTTCTGGGCCACTCGCCGCCACAGCAGCAGCGTGCCGACTTCAAGCCGGGCGGGTTCGCGCCGTTGCAGCGCCAGCCACAGCAGCACGCCCAGTGCCGCCAGCAGCAGTAACGCAGGCAGTGAAAGCAGCGTCATCGCGCGGCTCCTGCCGACAGCAGGCCATCCAGCATCAACCCGCGCACGTCGGCGTCGCTTTCCGCCACGGCGTACGTCCAGCCGTGGCGCAGCGCAATCGCGCCGATCGCGTCAAGATGCACCGCAAGCTCGGCGCGATAGGCCGCCACGGTCGCCGCGTCCAGCGTTAACGCCAACGCCGCGGAATCTTCAAGGCCGCGCAGGCTGACTTCGCCGATCAGCGGCGGGTTGACCTCGTCGGGAGCAAGCACTTGCACAAGCGTGACACTGCACCGCCGACCCGACAGCGTCGCCAGCGGCGCGAACGCTTCAAGCGGTTCAAGCCCGTCACTCACCACCACAAGATTCGCCGGTGTGCGCGGCCGCGCCGACAGCGCGCGCGTGGCGTCACCCAGGCCCACACCCTCGGTGAACTCCAGCATCGCAAGCTCGTCCAGCAGTCGATGAAAACGCGCCGGGCCCTGCAACAGCGCATTGCCCGCAACCTCGGCCCCTGCGCCGTGCTTCAGCGCAAGATAACCAAAGGCCGCAGCCACCCGCCGGGCCAGCAGGTGCTTGGCCGGGTTGCCCGCCGCCATGGATCGCGAAGTATCCACCAGCAGCGTCAGCACTTCGGCGCGCTCGGGCTCGAACTCACGAAGAAACAACTTGCCCAGGCGCCCGTAGGCATTCCAGTCAAGCCGCCGCAGGTCGTCGCCGCGCGCGTACGGGCGGTGACCCTTGAACTCGCTCTGTCCCTGTGCGCGGCCGTGGCGGGCAATGCCCTCGCCGACTGATCCGCGCAGGCGCATCAGCGCTGCCTCAAGCGCCTCAAGCTGGCGGAGAAAGGTGGCAGGAAAGAGTTCGCTGTTGTCCATCAATCTGCTGGTTCCGCTGGATGACTGATCCTGATGGAAAATGCGACTCTGCGTGCTATTTCCGTCGCCGGTCATGCCGCCAGATGTCCCACACCAGCGCAAGGCCGCCTGCTACCGCCAGCAGAAACAGCAGGATCGCCAGCCCCGGGTAGCCCAGAATTGTGAACTCGGTCTGCACACTCATCAGCAGCGCGGCGCCCACGATCAGCGCGGCGATTACCAGCCCCTGCGCGATGCGGTTGGCGACTTTCTGGAAGCCCCCGATCAGTTCGGTCTCGTCAAAGCTGCGCACCTTGAACTCGAGCCGGTTCTCCGCCAGGCGATCCATGATCTTGTTGACGCGCCCCGGCAGCTCGTTGGCAAACTCGTTTACTTCAAGGATTCGGCCCAGCGCCGCAGCCGGCGAAGCCGACTGCCGCATCATCTTCAGCACGAGCGGGATGGCGTCTTCGCGAATCGCGCGGTACGGATCGAACTCGGGCGACAGCGAGCGACCAAGCTCATCCAGGCTCATCAATGCTTTGCCCAGCATGGTCAACTCACCCGGTGGGCGCATGCCGGCCATGCCCGCCCCCCGCGCCAGCTCAATCACCACCTTGCCCAATTGAATCTCGGCCACGGCCTCGCCCTGGTGCGCGTTGACCAGCGTCTTCATGCGTGAGCGAAATGCCGGCTCATCAAAGTCGCGCGACGGCTGCCCGATCTTGACTGCCAGGTCGGCAGCGGCTTCGGCCCGGCCTTCACCCAGCGCGATCAGAAGGCGCAGCAGTCGCTCGCGCATCTCGCGAGAAACCCGGCCCACCATACCCAGATCGATCAACGCAAGACGGTTTGCGGGGGTCAGAAGAACGTTGCCGGGGTGAGGATCGGCGTGAAAGAAGCCATCGATGCACACCTGCTTCATGTAGGACTTCTGCAACTGGCTTGCCAGACGCAGGCCGTCAAGGCCCTCGCGGCGCTCATCGGATAACTCGGTCAGCTTGCAGCCTTCGATATAATCCATCGTCAGCACGCGCTGCGTGGTGTAGTCGTCAAACGGTGCCGGCACCACGATGTCATCAAAGCCGCGCAGGTTGGCGGCCAGCGTTGCAAGATTCTGCGCCTCGCTGTGATAGTCCAGCTCGCGCATCAATGTGCGGCGCAGATCGTCCACGATCGACTGCACGCGGTGGCGCCGGGCGAAATCGCTGACCGACTCCAGCACGCCCGCGACCTCATCCAGCACATCCAGGTCATCGACAAGGCGCGCGCGGATGCCCGGCCGCTGAACCTTCACTGCAACGTGCGTTCCGTCCTGCAGTGTTGCGCGGTGCACCTGGCCCAGCGACGCCGACGCGACCGGAACAGGCTCAAAGGTCAAGAAGACGCGCGCGATGTTACGCCCGAACTCTTCGCCAACGACCTGCTCGATCTGCTCAAATGGCACCGGCCCGACACGATCCTGCAGTGCACTGAGCGCCGAAACGTACTCCGGCGGCAGCATGTCACCGCGTGTGCTCAGCACCTGGCCCAGCTTCACAAACGTTGGGCCCAACTCTTCCAACTCGTGCACGAAATCATGCGGGTCAGGCTGCGCCTTCTGTGTCAGCTTGCCCAACTCTTCGCCAAGCAGCTCAGCAAGACCGCTTCCGCGCACGACTTCACCAAACCCGAAGCGCAGCATCAGCGATGCGATCTGGCGATAGCGCTTCAGGTGCTGTGGCTTGAGTGACAGCTTCATCGTTCGCGCAGCATACACAGGCGCAGCCGCTTGCGCGAATCTCGGGCAGGCCTCACGAGTTGAAGAAGCGAAGCGCATCGGCCGGGTCAAAGGGCGCGATGCCGTCGCTTTCGAACAACGCGCAGCGCGTTCCTGCTTGTTGGCATGCGGATTCATGCTCGCAGGAAAACCCGCGAAACTCGGGGCGGCCGCGGACGGCGTCGCCACCAAAATCGATGCGCACGTCTTCTTCAACCTGCGCGCAATGAATGTCGAACACGGGCATGTATGGATTCAAGCATGGCTGCCACAATTCGAACACCGCCGCGACAGGCGCCGGATGCTAGAGCATGCTGACGGGGTCAACATCGATGCTGATCTTCAGCCTTTCCTGCACCTTGACCAGCGGCTTGATCGCATCCACCACGCCGCGCACTTCACGAAAGCCGCGCGCCTTGATGATGACCTGCCGCCTGTACCTGCCGCGAAGGCGGGCAATGGGCGCCTCGAACGGCCCGGCAACCGCGTAAATCGCGCCCTTGAAGCGCCCGGCAAAATCCCGGGCGGTGTTGGCGATCTTGACCGCCTCCTGTTCGCCCTTTTCCTTGTCGCCGGCCTCAACCGTTACAAGCACGAGCCGAGAGTAGGGCGGGTATCGGCTTTCCTCGCGGTGCTTCAGCTCGTATTCAGCGAAGGCCCGATAGTCCTGCCGCGCTCCCGTCACAATGGAAATGTGCTGAGGCTGAAACGTCTGGACAACGACGGTGCCGGGCTTGCTGCCGCGGCCGGCGCGCCCGGCGACCTGCGTCAGCAGTTGAAACGTGCGCTCAAAGCTGCGGAAGTCGCCAAGACCCATGCCGACATCGGCGCTGACCACCCCGACGACGGTCACGTTGGGAAAGTCCAGGCCCTTGGCGATCATCTGCGTGCCGACGAGGATGCGCGTGTCACCGTCACGAAAGGCATCCAGCGTCTCTTCATAGTCTTCGCGCGACTTCATCACGTCGCTGTCCATGCGCGCGATGCTCCGGTCGGCGAACACTACCTTGAGCTCCTCCTCAAGCCGTTCCGTCCCCATGCCCTGCAGGCGCAGCGGCCCGCCGTTGCAGGAAGGGCACTGGCGCGGCAGATCAGAAGTCTCCAGGCAGTAGTGGCAGGTCATCTTCTGCAGGCCGCGGTGATACGACATGGGCACGTCGCAGCGCGTGCACATCATGGCCTGGCCGCAATTCGCGCAAGAAAGCAGCGTGTGATAGCCGCGGCGGTTCAGAAAGATGATTACCTGCTCGTCGCGCTCAAGCGCCGCCGCACAAGCACCACGCAGGCGCCTCGAAAAGTACGTGAATTTGTGCTGCTCACGACACTCCTGTGCCATGTCAATGATCTCGACCTGAGCGAGATTCGAGCTTTGGTGTTCGACGCTCGGCGTTGCTGCCTGCGAGCCCCGGACACGACTTCTCAGCTCAAGCAGCTCATACTTGCCCGCCTGGGCGTTCTGCCAGGTCTCCAGGCTTGGCGTGGCGGAGCCCAGCACGACAGCGGCGTGCTCAAGGCGGCAGCGCATGATTGCCGTGTCGCGGGCGTGATAGCGCGGCGTGTTGTCCTGCTTGTATGTGCCCTCGTGCTCTTCATCTACGACGACCAGGCCAAGGTCCACGACCGGCGCGAACAGCGCGCTGCGCGGGCCGATTACCACGCGCGACTCGCCGGAGCGGATTGCCCGCCAGGCATCGCGGCGCTGCGGGTCGGTCATGCTGCTGTGCAGCACGCTGACATTCTCGAAGCGCGTGGCAAAGCGACGCACAGTCTGCGGCGTCAGGCTGATTTCGGGCACCAGCACGATTGCCGCCTTGCCCAGCTTCAGCGCGTGCTCAATGGCCCGCACATACACTTCGGTCTTGCCGCTTCCGGTTACGCCGAACAGCAAGAAAGTCTTGAACTCGTCCCGGTCAAGCGCCCCGTTGATTGCCTCCAGCGCAAGCTGCTGGTCGCCGGTCGGCTGCTTGGGCCCGTCCTCGGCGCTGCTGCCGTACAACCCGCCGGGCGCGTGGTCGGGCTCGATGCGGTCAAAGCGCACCCAACCCTGCTTTGCGAGTGTACGGATCGGTGCCTGGCTGACGCCAAGCCGCTCGGCTAAATCAGACGGCGTAAACGTGTCGTCCAGGTATGTCCCGAGGGCACGAAGCACGCGCGCATACGACAGGTTGCGCTCGCCGGCGCTGGCGCCCGCGTTTTTGGCGGCTTTTGCATCGCGGGCCTTGGCCTCAAGCTCTTCGGCGAAAGCCAGCAGCTCGTCGGGTGGCTTGCCGGGGCGCACGACAGTCAAAAGGCGGCGCTTGCGCCCGGTGCGCACCACGGACGGCAGCACAGCCTGCAACGCTTCTCCCCAACTGCAGGCGTAGTAGTCGGCCATCCACTGTGTCAGCTCAAGCATGCCCTTGTTGACCAGCGGCTCATCGTCCGGGGCCTCCAGGATGTCCTTGACCTGGTGGCGCATCAGGGAAGAGTCCGATTTCTCGGTGACCACGAACCCTTGCAGGCTGCGCTTGCCGAAGGGCACGGTGACACGATGGCCGACACGCGCGCGGTGCGCCAGCGGCTCCGGCACTGCGTAGTCGAACAGGCGGTCCACAGGCGTCGGCAGCGCGACCTCAATGAACCGGCCCTTCACGATCAGCTTGGGAGCAAGATCGAACAGCTTGCCCTTCTCGGCCATGCTTCCGAATATAGCCCTGCGCACGGTGGACACTCCCCTGTCAGCCGAATGTTGAGTGTAGTGTGCGGGGCGACAGGAAAGCCGAAGCCGGGCCGGGCCTTTCTAACTTCCTGCCTTTAGACACTATTCACGCGGCCATGCACGCTTATCTGGAAGACGAACGATTACGGAAAGCTGAGAAGCTGCTCAAGCGGGCGGAGTTTGACGCTGTCTTTGAGCGCGGCCGGAGCGTCGGCGGCAAGATCCTGGTCGTGCACTGGCTTGAGAACAAGCTTCAACATCCCCGGCTTGGACTGGTCGTCGGCGTGCGCTTTGGCAACGCGGTCAAGCGCAACGCCTGGAAGCGGCAAATCCGCGAAATCTTCCGCCGCAACAAGGCGGCCTTCGGCAGCCGCGACGTCGTCGTGCTGCCCGGCAAGCGCGACGAGGCAAAAACCGCGGGGCACGATGAGCTCAAGGCGGCACTGCTGACACTGCTAAGGCGCGCGAATTAGGCGGCGTTCATGAAGCGCAAGAAGCCTCCACAGGATCACACGCTGCCGGCGCCGGAGACGTTCAGCGCGCGCGTGATCGGCCATGTGCGTTCGCCGTATCGCGAGCGCTTTGGCACTCCGCGCCAACCGGTCGTGACGGCGCAGACACTGACCGATGCCGCCGTAGATGCGCGCATTGAGCTGCTGTCCGGCTGGAACTTTGAGCAGGCGCTTAAAGACCTGGAGGGCTTTGACTACATCTGGTTAGTGGCCTGGCTTCACCTGAACGAAGACTGGAAGCCGTCGGTGATTCCGCCGCGCGGCCCGCGCATCAAACGCGGGCTGTTTTCGACGCGCTCGCCCCACCGGCCGAACCCGATCGCAATGTCGGCGCTCAGGCTGACCGGTGTGGATGGCTTGACGTTGCACGTGCGCGGCATCGACCTGCTGGACGGCACCCCGGTGCTCGACATCAAGCCCTACGTCCCCTACGCCGACGCGTTTCCGGAAGCCCGCGCCGGATGGCTTGAAACCGCCGGCGAGCCCGATGCTCCCGACGACTGGCGCTGAACCTCTGCGTGCCCTTGCCGCGCGTGGGTGTTGCGGGCAGACTTTGAGCGTACCGGAGTCTCCGCCATGCGCACCCTGCTGCTTCTTCTGATCACGCTGACCGCGCCGTGCAGCCTTGTGGCACAGACTGTCGCGTTGGATGCGCCGTTGCAGGTGCCAGCCGGTCAGGTACAGGCGGGGGCAACCGACGCTGCTGTGTTTAACTTTGTTTTGACGCGTGACAGCACGTCGCCGCTTCTGCCCATACTGTTCACCGGTTTGTCGCTGACGCAGGCGGGTACTGCCGCGCCCGCAGACTACACGGCATTGAAGCTGTACCAGTTTGAACTGGGCACAAGCGGCGTTACGCAAACACTGATTGCGACCGCGGCTTCGCCCGCCACGTCGTTCAGCGGGTTCAATCGACTGCTGATTCCGGACCTGCAAACGATCTTTCTGGTAACGGCCGAATTGCCACTGTCAGCACAAGACGGCGCGACGTTCATATTCTCGGCCTCGTCCGCGCAGGTCACGGTGTCGGCGGGGACGGTCACCGGAGGGCCGATCCAGGGCAGCACGCACACGATCAGCAACACAGGCAGTCCGCCGCAGATGGTTGTACAGGACGTTGCCGGCACGGCGATCTCCAGCGGCATCAGCAGCACGTACGACCTGGCAGCCGCGCAAGGGAGCAGCGACGTGAATGGCCAGAGCTACACCTTCACCATCCGCAATACCGGCAGCGGCCCGCTTTCGCTTACCGGCACGCCGGCCGTCGCCGCCGCGCCCGTCGCCAACTGCGCCGTCAACGTCACACAACCAGCGTCAACCACAGTGGCACCCGGCGGCAGCGCTACGTTTGTGCTTGAGATTCTGCCGTCTGCACCGGGCCCGTTCACCCTGGGGGTCTCGATTTTCAACAACTCAGCCATCAACCCGTACCTGTTTGCGGTGTCAGGAAACGCAGCCGCGATTGCCGCCGTCGAGCTCACTATCACAACCCAACCGGGCGGTGCCCGAGTCGGCAAGGCGCTGTCGCCACAGCCCGTTGTCGAGGCACGCACCGGCGCTGGCGCGCTCGACACGACGTACAACGGACTTGTCGTTGCCACCATCAGCAGCGGCAGCGCCGGGGCCGGCCTGACCGGCGTCGCGGCTGTGCAGTGCGTCGGCGGTGTGGCTGTGTTCACTACACTGGGAGTGGACACGCAGGGTGCGGGATACCAGCTCACGTTCACTTCCGGAGCATTGGCGACTGCTGTGTCGGACCCGTTTGACATCAGCGGCTCGGGCAGCAACGGCGGCGGCGGCGGCGGCGGCGGCGATGGCGGATGTTCAGGCCGCGATCAGCGTGTGTGGTTGCCCCTGATCGTCATTGCGCTGATTGGCATGCGCCTCAGACGCTTTCGATCAGCTTGATCGCTGCGCGCAATGCCTCCGGCGAAATCGTGTGTGGGCCGTCGAACGGCAGCCAGTCAACCTGCCATGCCAGCTCTGTCATGCAATCGCGCAGGCTTTCCGCCCAGGTAAACGGCAGCATCGGGTCCTGCCGGCCGTGTGATTGCACGATCTTGAGCCCGGCATGGCGCGGGCCAAGGCGGCGCCACTCTTCTTCATTCAGAAGCGTGCCTGACCATGCGATCAGCCCGGCGGGCGCGCGTTCAAGCTGCGTGGCCACATCGATCGTAAGCATGCTGCCCTGGCTGAACCCGCCCAGAACAATGCGTGATTCATCAAGACCGGAGTCGGCTTTGACCTGCTCGATCAGCGCAAGCAGGGCCGCGCGGGCCTCGAGCAAGCCGTCGGGGCGCCAGTTGCGCTGACGCTTGATGAACCCGCCCTGCTGCATCGCCTCCTGAATCGCTTGCAGGTCGATCATCCACCAGGCGCGCCCACCCCACAGGCCGTAGGCGTCCAGCTTCAGCGGTGCCTCCGGAAAGTAGCAGCGCAGCCGGTCGCGCAGCCGGGGAGAATCCAGAAACTCGCCGGCGAGGGAAGCCAGGTCGGTCCCCGGCGCCCCAAACCCGTGACACAGAATCAGTGCAAGTTCAGGCTGTTCATTGTCTTGCAATGCGTCGGCCTGAATCGTCGTCAACCCGCCCAAAGTAGTGGTTTGCACGCGCATGTAGGTCTCAATAAAGCGGGTTTAATAATTTGCCAGAAAATGTTTGACAAGGCAGCAAAGCGTGCCACGCTGATTGAGGCACATTTCACATCTCAGCACCACGGGCGTAGTACCACTTTTGGGGGTCGGTAGCTGTCGCTCACATTTGTCCTTTGGGAGGAGGCAACTATGTACGGTGCGAAACTATTGGCGGTTGTGCTGCTGCTCGGGCTTGTCCCGGGCTTGATGGCACAGACTACTACCCTGACAGCCGGCGCCAATCCGCCGCCGGCATCCAACGTGGCGCCCGGCGCGATGCGCCACGCCGTGATCTCGTTTGACCTGATCGCGTCGGCCGGCATGGGCCCGCCGGTGTTTCTGAACGGAGTGGATTTCACGCAGACGGGCACCGCCGTTGCCGGCGACATCACGCAGTGGCGCCTGTTCGCCGACAGCAACGCCAACGGCGTGCTGGACCCCATGATCGACTTGCCTTTGGGCGTGTCGGCTGCGCTTGACCCTGTGTTCAGCGGGCTCAGTGTGCTGCTGGCGCCGTCGCAGCCGCGGACTTTCATTGTCGCCGCGGATGTTGACGCAGGCGCGACGCTGGGGAACACAATCATCCTCAGCGTGACCGATGCGCAGGTCGCGGTCAGCAGCGGCACCACGGCTGGCGGCACAGTTACCAGCAGCACGATGATCATTGCTGCGGCCGCGCCACAGCCTGCCATGGCCGTTGAGCGCAACGCGACGCCGATCGCAGACGACCCGCTGAGCATGGACCATGTCGGCAACATCCCGACTGCGGGGATCAGCCTGACATACGACATCCTGAACAACGGCGGTGCCGACTTGCTGCTCAACGGCTCGCCGGACGCTGTGCTGATCAGCAACGAAACCAACTGCACCGTCGTAGTCGCACAGCCGGCACTCACAACCATTCCCGCCAGCAGTTCAACCTCGTTTGTCCTGCAAGTCACCCCCACCGGCCCACCGGTCGTCGGATTCAACGTTTCGATCCCCAGCAACGATGCGGGTAGCCCCTACACCTTCACCGTGCAGGGGACTGCCGTTCCGTTGCAGCTTGTGGTGACCACCCAGCCGGCTGGCGCCACGGGCGGTTTGGCGTTCACGCAACAGCCGGTGGTGGAGATTCACGACGCTTCGAATGCGCCGGTGGCCTCCTTCTTCGGCCCCGTACAGGCAAGCATCACGGCGTCAACCGGCACATCGGGATCGTCTCTGCTGGGCACCGCCACGGTGTTTGCCAGCGCTGGCGTGGCGACATTCACCGACCTGGCAATTGACCTGGCCGGCAGCGGATACACGCTGACTTTCAGTTCAGGCGTGCTGACGCCGGTGCAGTCGGACCCGTTCGACGTCAACGCCGGCGCGGCGGTCGCACTGCGCATCGCCACGCAGCCTGGCGGTGCGGCAGCGGCATTTCCGTTCGTGTCGCAACCGGTAATCGAGATTGTTGACGCGGGCGGCAACGTGCTGACCGGCGACAACACCACCAGTGTCAACGCCGCAATCAGCACGGCCACCGGCGCAAGTGGTGCGGTACTTGGAGGCACCACCGCCGTGCAGGCCGTGGCTGGAGTGGTGACGTTCACCGACCTGGAGATTGACCTGGCCGGCAATGGCTACACACTCGACTTCAGTACCGGCGCGTTGCCGACGGCGGTGTCGGACACGTTCAACGTCGCGGGCGCTGCCGACGCACTGCACATCGCGCAACAGCCCGGCCGTGCCGTCGCCAACACGGCATTTCTTGACCAGCCTGTAGTCGAGATTCACGACGCCGGCGGCAACGTTGTCACCAGCGACAACTCGACCGTTGTCAGCGCGACGCTGACCGCGGGCACCGGTGTTCTGGGTGGCACTCTGACCGCCACTGTGGTCAACGGCGTTGCGACCTTCACGGACCTCGAAGTTGATTCAGCCGGAACGGGCTTCGAAATCACATTCAGTGCGACGGGTCTGACGAGCGCGGTTTCTGACCCATTCGGCGTGGCTGGGCCGGCAACACAGCTTGGAATGCACACGCAGCCGGCAGGTGCGCGCATCGGCCAGCCCTTCACGACACAGCCTGCTGTGGAGATTCGCGACGCCTCGGGCGTGCTGGTGGCGACCGACAACACGACGCAGGTGACGGTCAGCCTCAGCGGCGGCCCGCCGATGGCCGTTCTCAGCGGCACGCTGACGGTCACGGCTATCAACGGCGTGGCAACGTTCACCGACCTGGCAATCGACACTCCGGGCAACTACACGCTGGTGTTCGAGGAAACGACGATGACGTTAACTGGCGTTTCGTCTGACCCGTTCCAGGTGCGGGCCGGACCGTTTGCGATCCCCGGCTGCACGGCTGCAACAAGCGGCAGTTGGGCGGCGCTGCTGCTTGCACTGGGCCTGCTGGGCCTGGCGGGGTTGCGCCGACGGGTGGCTTGAGGCCTGCGCGAACCGGATGAATGAGGGCGCCTCGGCGCCCTCATTTCATTGGCCTGTCAACGAGGGCTGTGGCACACTGTGCAGGCAATAGCAACGGAGATTTCCATGCGCTGGCTTCTGATCGGTTTACTCTTCCTGCCTTGTCTTGCGGCGCAGACTGCCGCCACGGTGTACGGTGCCGGTTTGCAGCCACCGGCCAACAACGTTGCGCAGGGCCAGGTGGACCTGGTCATGCTTGGCTTTGCCGTCATTCAGGTCAACGGCGCGACGCCCGTGAATTTCACGGCGTGCTCGGTGTCCAACCTGGCGCCCGTTGCGACAGCCGCCGGCGCGGCTGACACAGTGCGCGTGCGGCTGATGCGCGACCTGGACAACAACTTCACGGTAAGCGCCGGCGACACCGTGGCGGCTGAGGTGGTGTCACCCGGCTTTCCGGTTTCGCTGTCGGGCTTCAGCGACGTCATCCCGACGCTGGCGGCTTCGACTTTTTCGATCTACATGGTGGTCGTGGACATTGAAACCACCGCGACCATCAATCGCGTGTATGACCTTGAACTCACTACCGTCACGACTAACGCCGCAATCACCCAGGGCGCGCCGATGGACGGCAACCCGCAGACCATCGTCGCACCCGGCACCGCCGAAATTGACGTCCAGCGCTACAACAACTCCATCCCTGTCGGCGGCAGCGATCCGCTGGGCGGCATGCAGAACAACGTCGCGGGCACTGTGGTCTGGACAATACACAATACGGGCGCCGAGCCGCTGCTCATCTCACTGGCTTATCTGCCCGATGCGGCAATCGTGAACTGCAACGTCACCATTTCGCAGGCCCCGGCGGCAAGCGTGCCAATCGGCGGCACAACAACTGTCGCTGTCAGCGTCACGCCCACTGCGCTCGGCCAGCCATTCGGATTCATCCTCGCGATCAACAACAACGACGCCGACGAGAACCCTTACACCGTGGTGGCCACCGGCACGTCAACCGCCGGCCCGGGCGCAGCAACCCAGTTGACGTACAATACACAGCCCGGCAACGGCGTCGCGGGCATGCCGCTGACTGCGCAGCCGGTACTCACTGCACGCGACAGCGGCGGCCAGGTGGATACTAGCTTCACAGGGGTGGTGACGGCGTCGATCACGCCTGCCACCGGCACGCCGGGTGCGGCACTGACCGGCACGTTCACTGTCAATGCCATTGCGGGCGTGGCAACTTTCACCAACCTGGGTGTCGATCTGGCCGGCACCGGGTATCGCCTGTCGTTCTCGGCGGGGGCTGCGTTTGTGCCCGACTCGGCCCAATTCAATGTGACACCGCAGCCGGCAACACAGCTCGTCGTGACCATGCAGCCGGGCGGTGCGCTTGCCGGCGTGACGATGACCAGCCAGCCCGTGATCGAGGCGCGCAGCGCAGGCGGCCAGCTTGACACGGCGTTCACTGGCCAGGTCAGCGCCAGCATTTCCGTGGGCACGGGCACGGGCGGCGCAAGCCTGTCCGGCACCGCAATCGTGGCGGCCGTCGGCGGAATCGCAACGTTCACGGATCTTTCCATCGACTTGGCGGGCACCGGGTACACGCTGACCTTCAGCAGTGCGCCACTCTCGCCCGCTGTTTCGGCGGCATTCGACGTTGCATCGGCAGCGGCGACACAGCTTGTGATTGCTTTGCAGCCCGGAGACAGCACCGGCGGACTGCCGCTTGCGCCACAGCCTGTCGTGGAGGCACGCAGCGCCGGCGGCATCGTGGATGTCAGCTTCTCCGGCAATGTGAACGTTGAAATCTCGGCGGGCACGGGCACAGCGGGCGCCACGTTAACCGGCACAATTTCGCTTCCTGCCGTCGCCGGAATTGCGAGCTTTACAGATCTCGCCATCGATCTTGCCGGGATGGGATACACACTGACGTTCAGTTCAGGCGCGCTGACCGCCGCAGTTTCCAATCCACTGGACGTCTCGGTTGGAGCGCCGGCAGCGTTGCGTCTGGCGACCCAGCCGACCGGCGCTATCGCCGGCTCAGCCTTCGTGGTGCAGCCGGTCGTCGAGCTCGTGGATGCGGGCGGCAACCTGGTGGCCAGCGACAATACCACGCTGGTCACTGCGGCGATCGCGTCAGGCCCGTCGGGGGCCTTGCTGCTGGGCACGAACGTTCAGACGGTGTCAGGCGGCATTGCCAGTTTCACGGGCCTCGGCATCGACACGCAGGGCACGTTCACGCTGCAGTTTGTCGGCAGCGTCGGCGGCAACGTGACTTCAGCGCCCATCATTGTCAGCGCGCCGGGCTCGCCGCCGCCGGGCAATGGCAATTCAGGCAGCGACGGCTGTGCCGGCGGTTCAGGTGGACTGGGAGTCTTGTCGCTGCTGATTCTGCTCTGGAGGCGCCGCCGCAACGACTGAGCCCTCAACCGGCTGCAACCGCCACGTATCGCCCGCAAGCGGCGCTGGTATGCTGCCGGGCGTGGAGAAGACACTGCGCGAGTTGATGGCCCGACGCATTCTCGTGATAGACGGGGCGATGGGCACGATGATCCAGCGCTACATGCTGGATGACTCTGATTTTCGTGGCGATCGATTCAAGGATCATCCCAGCCCGCTGCAGGGCAACAACGATCTGCTATGCCTGACCGCGCCACAGGTTATTCGCGACATACACCGCGAGTACCTGGAGGCTGGCTCAGACATTATCGAGACCAACACCTTCAACGCGAACTACTTTTCGCAGAAAGACTACGGCACCGAGGCGCTGGCCTATGAAATCAACAAGGCGGCTGCGAAGATTGCCCGAGAAGCCGTTGACGCTTACAAGTCCGACACGCCGCGCTTTGTCGCGGGCGCGATGGGGCCCACCAACGTCACCGCCAGCATCAGCCCCGACGTCAACGATCCCGGGTGGCGCAAAGTCAGCTTTGATGAACTGGCCGACGCCTACTACGACTGTGCGCGCGGCCTGGTGGACGGCGGCGCGGATACCCTGCTGATCGAAACGGTGTTCGACACCCTCAACGGCAAAGCCGCAGTGTACGCCGTGCGCCGGCTGTTCCGCGAAATCGGCCGACGGCTGCCGCTGATTGTCAGCGGCACGATTACGGACAAATCCGGCCGCACGCTCAGCGGGCAGACGGCCGAGGCATTCTGGTACTCGATGGAGCATGCCGACGCGCTTGCAGTCGGCTTGAATTGCGCGCTTGGAGCCGAAGACCTGCGCGAGCACATTGAATCGCTGAGCAACAACGCTCACGTCTTCACCAGCATCTACCCCAACGCCGGCCTGCCCAACGAAATGGGCGGCTACGACGACTCGCCTGAACACATGGCCGGGATTCTTGCAGACTTCGCGCGCCGGGGATTCGTCAACATCGTGGGCGGCTGCTGCGGCACCACACCCGATCACGTCCGCGCCTTTGCGCAGGCTGTGCGCGACATCGAGCCGCGCGTGCCCCCGCAGCGGGACATGCGCCTGCATCTTTCGGGGATGGAGCCGTTTGCCATCGGCCCCGGCAGCCTGTTCTGCAACATCGGCGAACGCACCAACGTCACCGGCTCGCGCGCGTTCGCCAAGCTGATTCGGGCGGGCGACTACCACGATGCGCTGAATGTCGCGCGCCAGCAGGTCGATAACGGCGCGCAGATTATCGACATCAACATGGACGAGGGGATGCTCGATTCGGCGGACGCCATGCGGCGCTTCCTGAATCTTGCAGCCGCTGAGCCTGACATCGCGCGCGTGCCGTTCATGCTGGACAGCAGCAAGTTTCATGTGATTGAGACCGGCCTCAAGTGCGTGCAGGGCAAGTGCATCGTCAATTCGATCAGCCTGAAAGAAGGCGAGTCCGAGTTTCTGCGCCAGGCGGCAGTCTGCCGCGACTACGGCGCCGCCGTTGTCGTGATGGCGTTTGACGAGCAAGGCCAGGCTGACACCGTCGAGCGCAAGGTAAACATCTGCAAGCGCGCGTACGAGCTGCTGGTCGCAAGCGGGTTTCCGCCCAACGACATCATCTTTGATCCCAACATCTTTGCCGTCGCCACAGGAATCGAAGAGCACAACGAATACGCCCGCGCCTACCTTGAGGCCACGCGGCAGATCAAGGCGGATTGCCCGCACGCGCGCATCAGTGGCGGCGTCAGCAACCTGTCCTTCAGCTTTCGCGGCAACGAGCCTCTGCGCGAAGCGATGCACAGCGCGTTTCTGTATCACGCGATTCAAGCCGGAATGGACATGGGCATTGTCAACGCCGGCCAGCTTGCGGTGTATGAGGACATTCCCAAGGACCTGCTGGCGCTGATCGAGGACGTGCTGTTCAACCGGCGCGAAGACGCCACCGAGCGGCTGGTGGAATTCGCGGAAGGCTTCCGTGGCAAGCGTCAGTCGCGCGAAGAAGACCTGTCATGGCGGGAGTTGCCGGTAAGCGAGCGCCTGAGCCACGCGCTGGTGCACGGAATCGACAGGTTCGTGGTCGAGGATACCGAAGAGGCGCGGCAATCGTTTGAGCGGCCGATCGAAGTCATCGAGGGCCCGCTGATGGACGGCATGAACGTCGTCGGCGACCTGTTTGGCAGCGGCCGCATGTTCCTGCCGCAGGTGGTCAAGTCTGCCCGCGTGATGAAGAAGGCCGTGGCGCACCTCATCCCGTACATTGAAGCAACCAAGTCCGGCGCCGCTGAGCGCAAGGGCTGCATTGTGATGGCGACGGTCAAGGGCGACGTGCACGACATCGGCAAGAACATCGTCGGCGTCGTGCTGGCGTGCAACGGCTACGAGATCGACGATCTCGGCGTCATGGTGCCGTGCGACAAGATCCTCGCCCGCGCCAAGGAAATCGGCGCCGACGCCATC
>CAZZBH010000002.1:0-107984 GCA_964652605.1 uncultured Planctomycetaceae bacterium | reverse complement strand
TCGCGGTAGCTCTGGATCCACTGCGCGTACATGTGCCCGATCACTGTCTCGCTGGTGGGGCGGATGACGTAGGGCTCCTCAAGGGGGCTGGCGGGGCGCAGGCCGCCTTCAAACTGTTCAAGCCGCGAATGAGTGACCACCGCGCACTCCATGGCAAAGCCTTCCACGTGCGCGGCCTCTTTCGCGAGAAAGCTCTGCGGGATCAACAGAGGAAAATAGGCGTTGACGTGGCCCGTCTCTTTGAAGCGCCGGTCAAGGTCACGCTGGATGGCCTCCCAAACCGCAAACCCGTCCGGGCGAATCACCATGCAGCCGCGAACGGGCGAATAGTCAGCCAATTGGGCGGCTTTGATGACGTCGATGTACCATTGTGAGTAGTCTTCACTGCGCTTCTTGATGTTCTTCGCCATCACGACCTCCAGCCACGCGGGCGGATTGTTGCCGATTTGAACCCTGACGCAAGGCTTAGGGTGACCCTGCGCGAAACAAGCCGTGCAGGGCTACGGTCGGTGAAGGGCGGCGCGGGACTGGTTCTTCCGGTCGTGCATGCCCCGCTAACGAAAACAGGTTTCCGAGTTGCAGGCGGCCGGGCAAGTCATCACAGCTCGCGCGAAAGCACGAAGTCGGCCACTTCGTGCAGCAGGTCCCGCATCTCGCCCGGCTTTACGACCGCAAGGCCCTGCTTGGCCTGCGCGACGTAGGTAGCGGCTTTGCCGGCGGCGTAGCGAAAACTGCCGGTAGTGGTGAGCAGCCCCACCAGTGCCTGGCGGTTGCCGCCGGCTGCGGCCTTCAGTGCTTTCTCGCGCGCTGGGCCGGCTGCATGCTGCAGGTGGTGGATCAGGGGCAAAGTCGGCTTGCCCTTGTCCACGTCGCTGCCAAGGGTCTTGCCGACCAGTGCCTCTTCGCCGAGCACATCCAGCAGGTCATCCATGATCTGGAATGCCCGTCCCAGGTTCATGCCGTAGTCATAGAACGCGCGGGCGGTCTTTTCGTCGGCGCCGGAATAGTGCGCGCCCAGAAGAGCGCTGGTGGCGTATAGCTCGGCGGTCTTGCCCTCGATGATGCGCAGGTACTGCTGCTCAGTGAGTTCAAAGTTGTTTCGGTTGTGCACCTGCATGATCTCGCCGAAGCAGGTGCGAGCCATGGCGCGGCTGAACTCGCGCGCGCCCTCTGGCGTGCTGGCACCCAGACTGATTTCGAAGGCATGGCTGAAGATGTGATCGCCCAGCAGAACGCTGACCTCGTTGCCTGCCAGCGCGTTGATGCTGGCGCGTTTGCGCCGCAGCATGGCCTCGTCAAGGATGTCGTCGTGTACCAGCGTCGCGGTGTGCAGCATCTCGGCGACGACGCCCAGTACGATGTGGTCGTGGGTGATCGGCCCGCAGGCTTTGCCCGCAAGCAGCAGCAGCGCCGGCCGCAGTTTCTTGCCACTGTAGTCTTCGATGTACTCCAGCAGGTTGGCGATGTACGGGTCGTCGCTGGACAACTCGCTGCGGTACAGGCTTTCGACTTCAGCCAGCTCAGCGGTGATCGGCGCGTACAACCTGGACAGCACCACCTTGGCGGCGTCGGCGGCGGGTTCAGCCTGGCTGTTCGGGTTGACATTCATGGCGCGCCGGAACGATAGCAGGCCCCCAAAACGCCAACAACAGCGGGTTGGGAGGAAACTGCGGTCGATGCGGTTTGACCATGCAAGCAATAGCGCCTTCCGGCCTTGCCGTATCGGACTGCGCTGGCTTGAAGCGCCCGCCGTAGGGGGCTGGGCTTTCATTGTCATGACATTCGTGTTCTATTGGCGACTTTGCGGTATCAGGAGATTGGTTGTGAATGAACTAGTGACTGTAGAGGTTCGCGGAGGCGTAGTTGTCGCAGCTTACTGCAATGGAGGGTCCGCTACGGTTCAGGTAATCGATTGGGATGACGCGTCCGACAGCGACAACCGCCCAGGAGTAGCTACACTGCATTGTTTGGCCGATATGCCGGAGGAAACCAGGCGATTTGCCCGGATGTAGACTTCGAGCTCAAATGAATCTGCAGCTTCCTAAGGGCCTCGCCAGAGGCTACAAAAGCAAAGCGCAAATGGCTCGCGTTGTCACCGAAGCATGGGGACAGCAGAACCTATTCTGCGTGTCTTGCGACTCCCCGTCGGTCGATCGCGCCCCCAACAACGCGAAGGCGGTTGACTATACCTGTCCTCTGTGTGCCGCGGGATACCAACTAAAGGCGTCGGCGAAGCCGATCGGACGGAAGGTTCAAGACGCCGGTTATGAACCGATGATTCAAGCAATACGAAGCGAACGGTGTCCCCATTTGCTTGTTCTTCAATACACGCACGAGTGGCGAGTTCAGAACCTGCTGATGGTGCCCGCCTTTTGCATGACACCGCAAATCGTGGAAAAACGGAGACCCTTGAGAGCGACTGCGCGCCGCGCAGGATGGGTTGGCTGCAACATCTTGCTTGGGGAAGTCCCACCTGACTCTCGCGTTCCGTTTGTGACGGAGGGCGAACCGCGGCGACGCATGACAGTCCGCCAGCGGTATGCACGGCTGCTAGGCCTCGCTTCCATGCCAATAGTAGAACGAAGTTGGGCACTGGAGGTGCTTAGCTGTATCAGGAAAATCGGTCGAGAGGATTTCACCATCGCCGATGTGTACGCGTTCGAGGGCAAGCTAGCCGCAACGTACCCCAACAATCGTCACATCCGAGAGAAGATGCGGCAGCAGCTACAGGTTCTGCGGGACAAGAACCTGATCACCTTTCTCGGGGGTGGCAAGTACCGCGTTGAGAGCCTCAGCGCGCTGGGCAGCGGCAACCATCAACACTCGGACTGAAGGTCTTCCAGCGTGTTGACGTTGGCGAACACCCGAGGCGGGTCACCGAATTGCGCTACCCAGTCGGCGCCCAGCACGCGCGCGCCAAGGCTTTCCCAGCAGGGCACGACTTTGTTGCGGCCCGCGGCCAGTGCATCCCGCGCGGCGGCGGCTGCCCTCTGGCGATTCAGCGCTGCCACCAGCGGCTCCTGACCGTCCGCCAGCTCGCAATACACGCACACGCCCTGGCCCAGCTCATCCAGCAGGCCGCGCAGCAGCCCCGCCGTCAGGTTCGGCAAGTCGCAAGGCACGATAAGGCAGCGCTGCCCCTTGCCGGCTTCCAAGCCGGCAAGAATTCCCGACAGCGGCCCTCTGCCTTCAAGCCCCGGCGGGTCAGGCACAGCCACAACGCCGGCAGGCAGCGGCAGGTCGCGTATGCCGCTTGCAACGAAAACCTCGCCGGCCAGGGGCGCGACGAGGTCGATGGCGTGCTGCAAGAGGGTCTTTCCGCGCAACTCGCGCAGCGGCTTTTCACCGCCCATGCGCCGGGCCATTCCGCCGGCCAGCACGACGGCGGAGGTCAAGGCTACTCCTTGGTCTCTTCCGTCTCGTCTGTCGATTTGTCCTGGTCTCCGCTCTTGTACTGGATGATCTCGTGGCCGGCGAGAACGCGGGCGGGCTCAATCAGGTCGCGAACCGTGTCGCTGGCGGCCAGGTGGCGGTTGCGCCACAGGTCGGCTGGGTTGCCGCCCCAGGGCGAGCCGTCCTTGAAGTCTTCCTCGGACATGCGCTGCGGCACCGCGCGGCGGTCGGTCACGCGTGCAAGCATGTAGCCCCACTTGTCGTGGTCAGGTCGGCGCAACGCATCGTTGTTGAACTTGTGGGGCACGATTTTGGTGACGCCCTCTTTCAACGTGATGTCCTTCAGGGCCTGCACAAACGGTGCGTCGGGCGATGTTGCGCTGGGCGACGAGGTCACGTTCAACACTTCCGTGTCGCCGTGGCTGTAAATGCGCGGAATATCCTCGTTTTCCTTGAACCACACAGTGTCATCGAGATGCAGCGCGTCGCCGTACTTCTGCTTGGCGGCTGCGTAGGCGCTGTCCCAGCCGTTTTCCAGCACATCGGCGCGGATCTTTTCCATCGCCTCGACGCAAAGCTCGCGCGCGCGGCGCATTGCGGCCAGCGTTGTCAGACGCTCTTTCGCGTCCAGTTTGCCTTGCGCGTGCTTGGGCGTCTTTTCGCGCAGGCGCAGAACCAGGTAGCCGACGCCCGGGCGGCGCAGGATACTGCTGGTGGAGCCCTCAAAGCTGGTCGGCTCTTCCAGAAATTGGCGGGCGCCATCGACGTGCTCCATCCACGCCCAAGCCGGGTCATCGAGCAGACTTTCCCAGGTGTGCACGGTCAGCAGCGTGTCCACCTTGACCGCCAGCTCCTGCTGCGCAATCCAGTTGGCGATGTTGTCGTTGAGCGTGTTGGCGGCATCCTTGCGCTTGCTGTTTTCGCGCGCGGTCAGGTTGGCCGAGATGAGCTGAACCTGGCCCTCGTACTCGTCGGCCTCTTCGGTGGGCGCGATGCGGTCACGTGCCGCGCGCACGCCGGCGCCAAGCTCGGTCGGAACCACCACAAGCAATTCGCGCAGCACACTGCGACGCAGCGACTCGTCGCCGTGCATGGCGCTTCGCACGTGAAGCTCGTACTCCGCAAGCTGACGGCGCGCGGCCTCAACGTACTCCTCGACCATGGGCAGCTTGAGGTCGCGCAATTCCAGGCGCTTCTTGTGGCTGTCGATCTCGAGCTCAAGCTGGCGGCGGCGAGCCTCAATTTCCTCGGGCGTCATTTCCGTGCCGTCGTCGGCGGTGTGCGTTTCTTTGGCATTGAACTCTGCCAGTGCTGCTTCCTTGTCTTTCAGTGTCTGTTCAATGCGGTGTTGCGTCAGCGTGGCAGCGGTGACCAGCGATTCCAGGTGGGATGTGTCCAGCACTGAAAGCGCAGAGGTGAACTCCGTTACGATGCTTTCCAGCTGCCGGCTGTTGTTCGCGCCGTCGGTCATGGCGACCAGGCGTGACTCAATCGCCCGCAGGCTGGAGTATGCCTGCGTTTCCACCGTGTCAAACTTGGCGCGCAGGTCGTTCAGGTAGTTGCGGGCACCCTCCCAGACTGCCCTTTCTTTGCGGATGACCTCCAGCTCAGCGTCAAGCCTTCTTTCGCGCTCAGACTTGCGGCGCTCGAGGTAGTTCATCAGGCGGGCCATCGCCGTCTGGGCGGCACGCAGCGATTCGGTTTCGCGCAGGGCGCGATTCAGGTCGGGCAATACTTCGTCAAACGTGGCGTACTTCTCCATCTCCTTGCGCTTTTCGGCCTTCCAGGCGTCCCACTGCTCTGTCGTCCACTTGTCGAGTTCAAGCCGCGCCGCGTTGGCGTTGTAGAAGTCAATGCGTGCTTGCTCCACCCGCTCGTCGAGCGTGCCTTCCGGCTTGTAGGCTTCTACGGTGTACACATCATCCTTCACGGCTTCGTACACCAGCATGGCCTTGCCTTCTTCAATATCGACCTTGCGTTCGGTCACCAGCTCTTCGGGATAGGCGCGAAAGACGTCAAAGCGGAAGGTCGCGTGGGCCTGCAGGTGTGTGCTGTTCTTGTCGTAAGCTTCTTCAATGCGGTTGTAGCCCGGGTGGAGCGATGCCACGCCGCCGCCGCCGGCCAACTGGGACGCTCGCTGCGCGAACCACTCACGTTCCACTTCTTCACGTGCCTGCTGCATGAAGGGGTCGATATCCAGCAGCATGTACTGCGCCTTGAGCTCGGATACGTTGCCCACCACGATGCGCGAAATCTCGGTCAGCTTGGCCTTCTCATCGGCCAGCAGCGACTCGACGTAATCTCGAATCTGCATTGCCTCAGCCAGCGTGGGCACGAACTCTTCCAGCGACAGGCTGTAGCGTGACTCGAACTCGCGCTTCAGGTCGCGCTGCGGAAACTTGTCCAGCTCAGACGCGCCTTCATTCATCAATGCGGTCAGCACAGCCCCCATGTAGCTGGCGGATGGCTTGGCCACGCCTGCCTCAGCCGCGCGGCGGGCCAGCACAATGTGGCACCATACGTCCTGGTCCTGGTACTGCGGCCACAGCGATAGAAGGCTTGTGAGAAACGGCTGGCTTGCGGTGTCGAACTCGGGCCGTGGCGACATGGCGGGCACGCGGGCGTAGATGGTTTCCGGCGCATCGTCGCCAAAGCTGCGCGAGGCCTGGAAGTCGAGCCCCTGGATGATGCCAAGATGGCGGCGCTTCTGCTGGAATCGCAGCAGGCGCCATTGCTCGCCGTCCAGCGTGCCGTGATCTGACGGCGCGGTGTTGCCACCCTGATCAACCAGCGCCAGCATGGCGCCCGTGACCGTGAACATGGCCGCCAGCAGGACCACCAGCGTAACCATGAAGATTTTCTGACCGCGCGTGTAGTTCTCGAGTGCCACGTCGTACCTCGCAAGCCAAGCCGAAATTCAAGCGGCGCAGCGTAGCACCGCACCCAAGGCGCGGCAATCACGGGCGGGGCGGGATTTGCCTAGGTGGCACTCAGCGGGCGGTAGTCGCCCAGCAATTCCTGCAGCTTGCCGATGGCAGTGTGCATGCGGCTTTTCACGGTTCCCAGCGGGATTTCCATGATCTCGGCAATCTCCTGGTAGCGCAGCTCTTCGATTTCGCTCAGCACGAACACCATGCGCTGCTCTTCCGGCAACTGCTCGAGCGCGCCCATGATGGCGCCGTACAGCTCGCGCCGGTCCAGGTCATCCTCGGGCGGGCGAATCTCGTCGGGCAGCCGGTCAACCAGTGTCGCGGTACTGTCCGCGCCGCCGATGCGGGTTTGCAGGCTGACATTCTCCTTCTGCGTGCTCAGCAGGCGGCAATGATCAATCCAGTAGTTGCGGGCAATGCGATACAGATAGGTGGTGAACTTGGCGTTCGGCTCCCACTTGCTGCCGGACTTGTAAACGCGCAGCAGCACCTCCTGCGCAAAATCCTCAGACAGCGAACGGTCCCAGCACAGCCGAAAAAAGAAGTTCAGCAATCCGCGCAAATGCCGCTCATAAAGCTCGGTGAATGCCTCGATGTCGCCGGCTTGAAACCGGCGCATGAGTTCAAGATCTCGCTGAGCGTCCGCCACGAAGGCCATTCCTGACCGGGAAAAGGGGAAAGCTCAAGGATACCAACGGCTTGCCGATGCCGAAAGTTCAGGACAGCCCGGCACCCGCATTGGTGCGGCCCCTGAAAGCCGCTACAATCAAAGGCAGGGTGAAGCATGAATGACTTCGGAGTCATGCTGCTGGTCGCTTTGATAGGGGCCCCGCTGCTGCTGGCGGCGGCGTTTCTGCTGCTGATGATCACCGGCGTGTTTCATGAGCCTGTGGGCGCAAAGGCTGCCGCACTCGGCTTCAAGCGAAGCTGGGCCGGGCTGCGGATGTAGCTACTCCGCCGGCTGGCTGGCGCGACGGCGGTCGCGGCGACTTTTCAGCATCAGCGAGAACAGACCCAGGAAGAAGATCGAGGTCGTCACGGCCAGAATGTGCTCGCGGAAGAACTTCTCGACAAACGAGATGTCGGCGTCGGCGTAGTACCAGAACCCGGGCAGTTCATCCTTCAGGTCGCCCAGCGGCAGCACCACATCCGCCCGCAACGGTCCGTCCCTTTGGGGAACATCCGGCGCCTCAAGCCGGTTCGCGTACCAGCGCGCGGGCATCGCCGCTGAATCAGGATGCATCACTGATGCCAATGTGCGCGGCAACGGCTTGACCGACCACAGGTTCAGCAGCATGGCGTAGCCTTCTGCCCGTGCCTTGAGGTCTGCGTGCAACTGCATGAACGGCCGCGTATCGAGCGGGGTGTCGGAGATCAGCGTGAAGTCAACCCGCCCCGGCGCGCGATTGGCGCCGACGACCAGGGGCAGAAACGGCGCTTCTGCCGGTACCCGCACGCGAATAGGCGGCAGTTCAATCGCGGCGCCGTCCATCGGCCTGGTTTGCGGCACAGCCGCCTCAACACAGAGAAACGCAAAGTCGCCGGCGGCAAACCAATCCGTAGTGTCCGGGGCCAGCGCGTTGAACCCGGCAGACGTCAGCCAGTCGTTGAGACGCGCCACGCCCTCCGCGCCTATGCCGCCGGGCGATGACAGGACGGGCGCGCCTGCCAGCACCAGATCCGGTAATGGTTCATGCCCCACTGGGCTCAGTTCGCCGCTTTCGCGCTTCTTGAGCCATGTCAGCGCCTCAGGCCATTCGTACTCTGTGCGGCTTGACCATTGCTCGCGCGCAAGCGCAAACAGGCGCGAGTGCACGCCGATGCCGTCATACAGCGCATCGGCAGTGCCGACACCGAAAGACTCGGGCGTCGCCGGCAGGGGCAATATCCAGACCAGCCGCTGCGGCAGAGGGCCTTGCACCACAGGCGTCACGCGCAGCAGCAGCTCCTGCACCCCTGCTGCGCCGTCCGAGGGGCCGCGGTGCACAATCACGGCTTCGGTCAGAGCAATGCGCGCGCCACCGGTATGCCCGGCAGGCACCAGGCAGAAGGCATGCAGGGGGGCGGCAAGCAGAATCAGCAGCGCGGCGTATTTCACGGGCCCAACGTAGCTGCCCGCCGCGCACGATCAATCGGGGGACTTGCCAGACTCATCGGCCTGCGGGTCGCGCATGCGCCGGCGAATACGCAGGTACAGCCACGCCCAGGTGACAACCAGGGCAATGATCGCCATCCACATGAAGAAGCTGCGGGCCGAGGCTTCAAACTCGGTTGGCGCGGGTGTGTTGGCGGCGGCATTGGACAGCAGGGGCCACATGGACGCAGGGTAGCGTGCCGGGCCCGCGCGCAATAGTGGCGTCATCCGCCGGCAGTGCCTAAGTTTGCTTCAAGAACCGAGTCATCACTGCGCACCGCAGAGTCGCGGAGACGCGGAGCACAGCCGCAGAGGACAACGAGCAAGGTCATGCCGGTTCGTGATAGCCTTGGCGCCAAAGCGATGCGCAGCACCCAGAACGCGCGGCCGCTGCGGCCGCTTTTCAGCCCGCGTTCGCAAGGCGCTGCTGGTTGCTGTTGTCAGCCGGCGGGCCGGACAGGCCTTCTCGGCGTCTCTGCGCCTCGGCGGATTGCCGTTTGGTCGCTCAATGAAACTGATGCCCGCAAACTTAGACACTACCCATCCGCCACCCTTTATCGGCGGGTCCATGACGCTAAGCTTGCGCGCATGAAGCTGGTCAAGCTTGATTGCTCGTTCATCGGTGACCTGGCGGCAACGTCTGGCCTGAAGGGCGCCTGCGTGCTGCTGCCGGGAGGCTTGCACGCAGCGCCTGATATGTCTGAGCTGCCGCGACACCTGCTGCCGGGGCTGCCGGCTGTCATCATCTGCCGGGCATGCGACAGCTACCTGCACCGCCTGCTGCACCAGCGCGGGGTGATCGTGACCTACGCAAAAGACCCGGTGGACAGCCTTTTACAGGGATCAGAAGTGGATATCGACGCAGTCGCAGGCACGCTTACGGAGCACGCCACAAACCGGCGCTTCGCCTTGCATCCACTCCCCGCCGCGCTGGTTGCTGAGGCCCGCGACAACGCCGAAGGCATCCATGTCTGAGCGCGTGCTTCTGCTGGGCGCCGCCGGTACCGTCGGCAGCGGAGTCGCGCAGGCGTTGCTGGACGCAGGCTACAGCCTGTGTTGTCTGGCGCGCAGCCGCGGGCATCGCAATTTGGCCAGGGCATCTGAGCGCGGCGCCGAAGTCGTGTATGGCGACATGAATAATGATGCCGCGCTGCTTGCCGCATTGAAGGATTGTCGCTTCTTCGTGCATTGCGCCGCACCCTTCCCCTGGTCGGGCCTGCACCTGCGGTTGAAGGGTTATCGCCAGACCTGGGTGCCGCAAGTGAAGCGGCACTTTGAGCTCGCTCGCGAGGCCGGCATTGAGCGCGCCGTATTCACCAGCAGCCTCAGCACCATCGGGCTGGCGCCACCCGGCACGCCGGCCGACGAAACGCTGCCCTATGACCCCGTGCGGCAGGGTGGCGGGAACTACTACCCGATCAAAGCCGATCTGGAGCAAGCCGTGCAGCAGGCACAAGGCCCGCCCACCGTCATCGTCAACCCGACGGGGCTGGTCGGCGAGGGCAGCCGAAACGCGCACCTGTCGGCAGCGTGTGTGTTTTACCAGGGGCTTGCGCCGGCGATGGTCAACGCGCGCCTGAACTTTGTCGATTGCCGCGACGTGGGCAAAGGCCACGTGCTGGCTTTGCAGAAGGGCACGCCCGGACGGCGCTACATTCTGGGAGGCGTCAACACTACGCTGACAGAGTTTGCAGAGATGGTGGCGGGCATGGCCGGCCGCAAAAGGCCAAGGGTCGTCCCGCGCGGCTTGATGAAGATGTCCGCCTGGTTTGCAGAGTGGTGGGGTTTGCTGAGCGGGCGCCTGGGTGCCGTAAGCCTGACGGCCTACTATCACCTTGAGTACGGGCAGCACTACAGCAGCGCCCGGGCAGAGTCAGAGCTGGGCTACGTGCCGACGGCCGACCTGTTGCCCGCAGCGCGGCGCGAGCTTGTGTATCACGGCGTGCCGCTTACAGACTGATTGCTCTTCCCTACAAGTTGCGGCTGGAATGGGCATACTCGCGCGATGCACGTTGAACGCTACCGCCGAAGCCGCGATATTGGACTGGAAACCGGGCTGCTGCTTGCCCGCTACCTGCTGAACACTGAAAACCTGCACTACGGGTACTGGACGGACGACCTCAAGCTCGACCTGTTCAACATGCCGCGCGCGCAGGAGAAGTACACCGAGTTCCTGCTGTCGCACATCCCGCAGGATACAAAGAGCGTGCTCGATGTCGGTTGCGGCGCGGGCGTGACCGCCGAAAAGCTGATTGAGCGCGGGTGCGAAGTGGAATGCGTGGCGCCCGACAGCGCGCTGCTGGATTGCGCGAAAGAACGCCTGGGCGAGCGCGCAAAGGTGTTTGCAGCCAAGTTCGAGGACTTTGCCGCGTCGCGCAAGTTCGACGTCGTGATGTTCAGCGAGAGCTTCCAGTACATTCCCTTTGACCGCGCGCTGCCCCACGCGCTGGAGTTTCTTGAGCCGGGCGGGCACGTGCTGATCTGCGATTTCTTCAAGCAGCAGGGCAAGAAGGGCAGCCCCATAGGCGGCGGACACAAGCTGCACGAGCTGCTGAAGCAGGCGAACGCGCACAAGGTCGAAGTGCTGAAAAACATCGACATCACACCACAGACCGCGCCGAATCTCGACCTCGTGGACGATTTCATGAAGCGCGTCGGCAAGCCCGGCTACGAGATGATGATGCAGCACGCATCAGCCAGCTACCCAAAGCTGACCAGGCTTGGCCGCTGGTGGTTCCGCAAGAAGCTTGAGCGGGTAGAGCGCCGCTATTTCAGCGGAACGCGCAACGCCAAAACGTTCGCCGAGTACAAGACGTACCGACTGCTGCTGCTGCGGAAATAATCTCACGCAAAGCCGCTAAGCGCCGCATCTGAACTGGTGCGCGGCTTTGTGGATCCGCACAACAACTACAGTCAGGATTTTCAGGATGGTCAGGATTTTAAACCAGACCATCCTGCTGATCCTGCGCATCCTGACCGCAGTTGCAGTTGTTGCGATTCAATAGGCCGCTCGCATTGCCACGGGCGGCGCTTCGCGTCTTTGCGTGAGACTAGGTCTTGGCTGCGGCGCCGGCGAAGACTTCTTCAATGCAGGTCAGGACAAAGTCCAGTTCGTCCTTCTTGGCGACGATGGGCGGTGTGAAGCGCAGCACCCACTTGTGCGTGTCCTTGAGAATCGCGCCCTTTTTCAGCAGCAGCTCCGAGAAGTGATGCCCGTCCGGGCCGTCCTGTGTCAGCTCAATCCCGAACATCATGCCCTTGCCGCGTACTTCCTTGATGCGGGGCGAAGCCTCGGCGATCTGCGTCAGCCGCTCCCACACGTACTCGCCCTTTTCCTGCGCCTGCTCAACCAGCTTTTCTTCTTCGATAGCCGTCAGCGCGGCATAGGCGATGCAGCTCGAAATCGGGCATCCGCCGAAGGTGCTGCCGTGGCTGCCAGGGCCGAACAGCTGCATCAGGGGCTGATCGGCGAGGATGCCCCCCACCGGCGCGAACCCGCCGCTGACACTTTTGCCGATGCACAGGATGTCCGGCTTGGCGTCGGGGCCCTCGTGCATCCAGGCGAACAGCTCGCCGGTGCGGGCCCACCCGGTTTGCACCTCGTCAAAGATGACCAGGAACTTGTGCTCGCGTCCCAGCTCAATCAGCGCGCGCAGGTAGCCCTCATCCGGCACGTTGATGCCGCCCTCGCCCTGGATCGGCTCAACCATGACTGCAGCCGTGTTCTCGTTCAGTGCTTCCTTCACTGCCTTAAGGTCGTTGTAGGCAATGCGCTTGAACCCGGCGGGCCATGGGCCAAAGCCTTCGCGCGCCGCCGTTTCATCCAGGTCAAACATCTGCGTCACAGTCAGCGTGCGGCCGTGAAAACAACGGTCCGCGTACAGGATCTCGGGTGACTTGATGCCGCGCACGTTGTGCGCCCAGCGGCGCGCGAGCTTGATTGCCGCTTCCGGGCCCTCAACACCGCCGTTGGCAGGCAGAAAGCGGTCGAATCCGGCCATCTTCGTTACCTTGGCGCCGAACAGTGCAAGCCAGGGGTCGGCCATGAAACGCCCAAGAACCGTAGGCGCGTGCGAGCCCAGAAAAGCCTTCAGTGTCTCGCGGATCAGCGGGTGCCCGTGCCCCAGGTTGGCAGCAGAATACGCGGCGACACCGTCGAAAATGCGTCGGCCGGCTGTGTAAAGCCACGGCCCCTCAGCCCGCAGGATCGGCTCCTTGCACAGCAGCGAGTAGTTGTGCGCGACGTGCTGCTCAAGCATCTGCAGCGTCTGCGCGGGCGTCAGCGCTGCCGCTTCATCGATGATGCGTCGGGCATGCTTCCGGGCTGTCTCGGCGTCCATGGCGACTCCTTGAATTTCTGCGATGATCCGTGATCCGGCGGCATTGATCAACACGCAAGCACGTTATCGTGACATACCGCGCTGCCCGCGGACTCGCTCAATTGGCTTGAACTTCCCCTCTGCGCCCTCGTTCCTACCATAGGACGGGGACAATCATCGACCGAGGCCATCATGAGCACAATCACCTGCCAATCCTGCGGCATGCAGTATGACGGCTCCGGCTTACAGCCGGGCGTGCAATTTCAGTGCACCCAGTGCGGAACCATGGTGCAGGTTGGCGCTCCGGCCCCTGCGGTACGCCGCGGCCCTGCGCGCCCGCGCGGGCCGGTTGCCCGTGGCGGGAGACCCATGCCGGCGGCTGCGCCTGCGGCGCCGGGGCAAGGCCCCGTTCACGCGGCCTACGGCCCACCGCCCAAGCGCGGTGGCGGCGGTGCCATCATCGCCTTGTCTGTGGTCGGCGTTGTTCTTGTCGTCATCGTCGTAGCCGCTGTGGTCTTTTCGAGCGGACACCAGGAGGCCATCGACACCAAGCAGAAGGAAGAGCAGGATTTGATCGCGCAGCGTCAGGCCCGTTTCCTCAAAGAGTCAGCCGAAGCCAAGAGAAAGTCCGACGAGTTGCTGAAACCGCTGGATGCAGCCATGACAGTCGGCGAGCCGATTGCCGCGGCCATGCGCGAGGGCAACCGCACGCGGCTTGAAAGCCTGATCGACTGGCAGATTTTCACCCAGTACAACCGGAAAAAGGTGGCGGAAGACGCCAACTTCCTGAACTCGCCGCTTATCGCTGAAGGAGAATGGGCTGAGCACGAGAAGGAGGGCGGAACCAAGGTCATCCGCTGGGTCGGCAAGGAAGCCCGCACCACGGAATCGTTGCGCCAGCGCGTCATGGACTACATTGAGAACTACATGTTCGGCTCGACTGACATTTACTACGACGCCGGCCGGTCGAAGGCCGGCTATGACCGCAGCGGCTTCAAGGAAGAGATCAACGGTGTTGAGTATGTCGGGGTGATCCAGTACGTGCATGTGGAAGGGGCGGGCAAGCTCAAGCAGTTCTGGGTAGCAGCGCCGCGCGGCAGCACGGAAGCAAAGGTGATCAACTTCGTGGACGAAAGCGCCGTCAACAAGCTGCAGGAAAAGGAAGCCAAACGGGTGAAGGAAGAAACCCGCGAGTTTCTGCGTGAAGGCTATGACCCCAGCAAACGCGGCGCCTTGGGCGAAGGCCCGCGCGAGGGCGATGACCCGCGAAGGGAAGGCGAGCCAACCGAGGATCGTGACCTGCAACTGCCCCCGCCGGTCAAGACCGGCCTGCTGCCTACCGTGCCCGCGCTGGTCAACTCGATCAACGAGTTGCGCGCCGGCAAGAAGCTGAACGACATGCGGCTGGGACAGATTCGCAGCGAGACCAGCAGGGACGAAAAGAAGGCGACTTTCGGCGCCATGCTTGACCTGCTGATCGACGCGCACAAGGCCAATGACCGCAACTCCAAGCACAATATCTCGATGGCGCTGTACGACCTGTGGGGCAGCTTTGGATATGAGGACTGGGTGCGCTCCAAGATGGTCTATCAACTGGGTGATCTCAGCACGCAGGATGAAAAGGACATCATCATCCGGCGCTGGAAGGCTGTATTTGACGGCTACGGCCAGGATGCCAGCAAGGACGCCAAGTCAGAATAAACCCGGGTATTCCCGCAACCCCCGCCACGGCGGGGGTTGTTGTTTCCGGATTCTGGGACACACCGCGCCGGGGCATCCGTTACACTGCAACTGGAGGCGCCATGGGAGACATCGGTTTCTTCCTGCTGCTCGCGATTGCAGCCGTAGCTTCGTACTCGATCAGTGAAGCGCTGAACATGCGCCGTCGCGCGCGCCGCCGCGCGCTGGTTGAGTCACGCACGCCGGAATCAGATGAGGTGTTCACCGCCGGCGTCAGCGCGCTTGCGCCCGTGCCGCAGGCATTTGTGCGGGCGTTCCGGTTGGCGGCGGGGCGCGCGCTGGGCGTTGACGGTCTCAAGCTGCGCCCTGGCGATCGCATCCGGCGCGACCTGCACGCCGTAAACCTGGACGCGTGGGAGCTTGCAGCCGTGCTTGAGCGCGCCTTTGACATGCGCGTGCGCGTTCTGGATGTCGTGCGCGCGGGCACGCTGCGGGAACTGTGCAAAGAGCTGCACCTGCGCAGCGAAGACATCTCGGAAGCCGAGCCTCCGCTGCATCGAGACCCAGTCCCGCGCGTGGCGGCCCCGGAGCCTGAGGTGCAGGTTGCGGTCGAGGCTGAAGCCACCGCCAAGCCGCCCGGAGCAACCGATGCGAAATAGCCGCCTCGTGCCCGGCTTGCTCGGTGGCACGCTGCTGCTGATCCTGATTGGCGCAGCCGTTGTGCTATGGTCGCTCAACACCGAGCCCACCCGGCAGAGCACTGCAGGCACTGATATGGGAGAGAATTCGGCTACCACTCCCAGCGAGGAGCCGACTCAGGCCAGAACGAACCGCGAAACCGATCACGCGCCTGAAGAAACCCGTGCCAAGCCGGCTACTGATGCAGAGCCCGCACCGATCACCGCACCGTCTGCACCATCAGCAGCGCCGCAAGGGGACGAGGCGGAAAAGGACGACTTGCCACCGCCGATTGCCACACACCCACGGCCGGCCATGGAAGGCGAGGACATGGTCAACAACCCGCCAAGCTACCCCATGCCCGATTTGAGCGGCCAGGCACTGCAGGTCCATCGCGACCTTGAGCTGACCATGCGGGCACTTCATGCGTTGCTGCGTTGAAGGCACTTCGCCTGCGCGCCGCCAGTCGCTAAACTCCCGGCATGACTGAACTCGTCACAGCCACCCGCGACTTCCGGCTGCCCAGCCCCTACACACTGGTGCTGCCTGATAACTTCAAGCCGAACCGCGAATGGCCCCTGTTGATCCTGCTTCACGGCATGGGTCAGCACGAAGACTTGATGCGCCGCACGATGACGCCGCTGTTCAACGAGCCGTGGGTCTTCTGCTTTCCGCGTGCAATTTACCCGTTCGAGATGCGCAAGACCGAGGGCACCCGTATCGGCTATGCCTGGTACGTGTTCGACGGCGACCAGGACGCGCTGAAGGCAAGCATGCTGCTGGCCTGCGAGTTCCTGCTTGGGCTGCAGGACGTGGTGCGCAAGCAGTACCCGATCAGCCGCACGATTGTCGCGGGGTATTCGCAGGGCGGCTACCTTTCCGGCGTTGTGGCCGCGCGTGAGCCGCAGCGGTTCAAGGCCGCGGCCTGCCTTGCCGGGCGCCTGAAGTGGGAGTTCATGCCCGATGACGGCAGCCTGCGGCTGGCCCAGATCCACGGCGGCAAGGACGAGACGGTGACACCGGCGCTTGCCCGGCAGGGCGCCCAGGGTGCACGCGACCGCGGCTACCAGGTCGATTACTTTGAAGACGCCGAAGCCGGCCACGAAATCACGCCCGTCATGATTGAACACCTGCGCGGATGGCTGCACGAGGTGATGGCGTGACCGCCTACGTTCTGTGGCCTGTCTGGACGGTCTGTCTGCTGCTGGCAGCCTGCGCCGGCAGCCCGTACCACAACGCGCCTCGCTACCGTATCCCTGAAGACCGCTCGGTGGCGGTGCGCCAACTGGTTGAATCGCTGGCCTTCGGCGGCCTGGGCTACCACGATGTCGGCGGTGATCACCAGGTGCTGCGCTGGCGGGAGCAACTCCACGTGACCGAGAAGCAGCGCATGTGGCTTGACCGTGAGCTTGACCTGCAGCGCCTGCGCTTTGTCGCCGAGCCGGACAAGCCCGGCGAGCACTGGCAGGTACGCGTGAGGGGCGAAGGCGGCGCCGTTACTTTCCGCTTCAAGGATGATGTCAGCGCGGCCAAGGCATCCAGCGCGCTGATGCGCCTTTCGCAACCCTGACGTCGCCACTACACCGCTTGCAACATTGCTGCTAGTGTCTCGCGCCCATGGGCAAGCGATTCCTGTTCGGGTTTTCGATGTTCTTCGCGTTGGTCGGGGTGCTGGCCCTGGACCACTTCGCCGGGTTCACCTGGGGATTTTTTCTTTTGTGCGTCGGAATGACGCTGGGCGGATTGCGCGAGCTTGCGCGCATGTTCCGGCTTCGGGGGCTGCCGCTGGACGCGCGACTGCTTGCCTGGACAGCCGTGCTGTCGCTCGTGTACGTGCAGTTGATTGCCGAGCCGCCACGGATCGGGGCGTTGGCCGAGCTATGGAACGGCGACCCGGATTACCTGTTCGAGATGCCGCCCGGCGCGCGTGAGTTGACGCTGGCGATCCCGCTGCTGGTCGCGGTGCTGTACCCGCTGATCGGGCTGAACGCGCGCGACGTGTCAAACCTGGGCCCACGCATCACGAACAACCTCGGCGTCTTTTTGTACCTGGTGTACCCGATCGTGCTGATCATGTGGATCCGCATCGTGCCCGACACCGGCGCATGGCTGATCTACTTCTTGCTTGCGGCAAGCCGGCTTGGCGATGTGGGCGCCTACCTGATGGGCCGCGCATTCGGCAGGCACAAGCTGATCCCGCACCTCAGCGCGGGAAAGACGGTAGAAGGGGCCGTGTTCGGGCTGGCGTTCAGCGCGGCTGGCGGTCTGCTGTTGACGCTTTGGGCCAACTGGGCGACCGGCGGCGGCTTGCAACCGCTCATCGTTCATCCCTGGCACGGCGCGGTTCTGGGCCTTTTTGTCGGCATCGCCGCGCAGGCGGGCGACCTGGTGGAGAGTGCTTTCAAGCGCGCAGCCGGCATCAAGGATTCGGGCAACCTGGTGCCGTCCTTCGGCGGAATCATGGATATCATGGATAACTTCATGCTGACCGGTCCGTTATTGATAGTGGTGCTTGCCCTGTGGGCATGACGCGCCGGGCGTCATTGCAGTTTTCCACAGGCTTTCTGCAGTATGGCGGAAATTGAACCCGGGGTGTTAAACTCTGCGCATGGGTAAAACACTGGCGCGCGGGCGCTCAAAACACCGGGGAACCCTCGAGTACATGGAAAAATCCATCCGGTTGCGGGACAAGGAAGAGGCCTACGCCCTCTTCGGCGAGCGGGATCGCCACCTCAAGATGATCCGCAGCCACTTCGACGTAAAGGTATTCGCGCGCGACAATAACCTTCGCATCGCCGGCGAAGAGCAGGGCGTGCTCGACGCCTACGTTGCCATGCTCACGCTGATTGAAAAGGTGCGCAAGTACGGCCAGATCCGTACTAACGACGTCGAAAGCGCACTGCTCAATCTGGACGAGCCGGGCAACGGCAGCGACCCCGAGATCGCCCCGCTGGGCCTGCAAGGCGCCAAGCCGCTTACCCCAGGCCAGGAAGTGTACCTGGAAGCCATCAAGTCGGCGCGGGTTGTGTTCGGCGTAGGTCCAGCCGGTACCGGCAAGACGTTTCTGGCCACAAGCATGGCGGTGGCAGCGCTGATCCACGGCAACGTAAGCAAGCTGGTGCTGGTGCGGCCGGCGGTTGAGGCGGGCGAGAAGCTCGGCTATCTGCCCGGCGACTACCAGGCCAAGGTCAACCCGTACCTGCGCCCGATCTTTGACGCGCTGGGATCGCTGCTGCCGATGCCGCAGATTCAGCGCTACATTGAACGTGACGTCATTGAGGTCGCGCCGCTGGCGTACATGCGGGGGCGAACGCTGGACAGGGCGTTTATCCTGCTCGATGAAGCGCAAAACACGACGCCCAAGCAGATGCTGATGTTCCTCACGCGTCTGGGCCGTCGAAGCAAAGCCGTTATCACGGGCGACCTTAGCCAGACGGACCTGCCGGAGGGCCACAAGTCGGGCCTTTCGGACGTCATCTGGCGCCTGGACGGCGTGGACGGCGTCCGGGTGTGCAGGCTGGGCAATTCGGACATCGTTCGCGACGACATGGTGCAGCGTATCATCGACGCGTACGAGCACTCCCAGCAGCCCGGCGGACCGAGCTAGCCGCCACCCGCGCGCCCGTCGCAACCACCCTGCGGTTGCACAACCAAGGGCATTTGGTGACGAAACGGTGAGGCATTTTTCGCGTTAGCCGTCACGTCCCTGATCAACCTATAGGCAGTGGGAGGTTGTCCATTTGTGTAGTAGGGAGGTGGGGTTTGAACCGCGACGAATGGATTCAGAAACTCAAGAAACTCGGTCTTTCAGGCTACGAGGCGCAGGTTTACCTGGCATTGCTGGGTGAATCCCGGGCCCCGGCTTCGCGCGTGGTTCGAAAGAGCGGCGTGCCGCAAAGCAAGGTGTACGGCGCGCTGAGCAGCCTAGTGGAGCGAGGCTTTGCAGAGCAAGTGCTGGGTGACGTGAAGCTTTACCGAGGCATCCCTCCGCACCAGGCATTTGACAACTACCGCCGTTCGGTTGAGGAGTCGCTGGGACGCTCGCGCTCGGACATGAGCGACCTTGCACGCGCTGCGCCGGTTGCCCCGGGTGAAGACCCGGGCGTGCTGGGCGTGCGGCTGGTGCGGCCGCGCCAGATGCGGACCGTCGTTGAAGACGCGCTGAATTCTGCGATGACGGACTTCGTGATCGCGCTGAAAGACCCGCTGGTTATCGTGCCCGACATCAACCGCGACCGCAAAGCGATCGAGCGCGGCCTGAAGCTTCGCTATGTCGCCGAGAGAGTAACGCTGCAGGACTCGGTGTACGGGGTCGCGCTGCGTACCGTTGCTGAGCAGTTGGACATCTTCCGCTTTGTCGAAAAGGTGCCCATGCGCTTTTCGGTGCGTGACGGGCGCGTTGCAACGCTTGAACTGACCGAAGACGACGGCGCCACGATGGCGATGATCATTCCCAACCGCGGCCTCGCCCAGAACATGCAGGACCTGTTCGAGAGCCTTTGGGACTCCGGCCAGTCCATCAGCGACATCTCAACTGTGCCCGCCCATCCCGTGGGCGCGTCGGCGTAGCCGCAAATTTTCTGCGCGCCGGAATTGCTTGTTGGTATCATATCGTGGGCCGCCGGCTTTGGCCGGCGTGCCCGCGCGTACTTGGGGATCGGATCGCATTCAGGCCGGAGCCATCCGATGACTGCCCGATTTCTAGATCAATCGATCCTGCTGTTCGTGCTCGCGGTCTTTGGTGCGCCCGCCTGGGCACAACTCACCACGGAACTGCTGATCGGCGCGACCGAGCAACTGCCGCCGGTCACCGCATCCGGCGAGCACTCCGGCTTTCCTCTCAACACATTCTGGCACGACCAGCGGCTGCAGGCCGTCTATCTCGCCCCTGAGCTCATCACCGCCGGCCTGGGCCCCAACGCCACGATCAGCGCGATTTCGCTGCGCTGTGCACAGCCGCCCGGGCGTCCCGTGGCGAACTTTCGAATCCGGTTTGGACACACGACAGAGGGCTCCGTCACTTCGTTTTCGACCAGCGGCCTGGTGACGCACTTTGGCCCGAGCACAATCCCGGTGGCAGGCTTCAATACCGGCGAGTGGCATTCCTTCACCCTGACGACACCGTTTGTCTGGGACGGCACGCGCAATGTGGTGATCGACTTTTCGACCGACGACACGGATTGGTCGTATGGTGGCGGCTGTTTTGTCCGCGCCGTGGGCGCTGACCGCTGCCGCTACGGTTATTCCGACAGCGGATCGGCTTGGCCCTTTGATTTCGTTAGTCAGCAGGCATCGGCCCCGATCGTGCCCTCGTTGCGCGTTTCGTTTGCCCCGGGTGCGCTGGGAATTCAAACCGAGTCGCCACTACCCGGTGCGGGCACCGGCGTCGCGTACGAGCATGACATCAAGGCCGCAGCCGGCACTCTGCCGTACACATGGTCGCTGGTTTCGGGCAATCTGCCGCCGGGGCTGACGCTTGCCCAGCATGGCAGCGTGTACCGGCTTTCCGGCACGCCAGGCCAGACCGCCGCCGGCCAGACGTACACGTTTACAGTGCAGGTCCAGGACGACGTGCAGTCCGTCGTGCAGCGGCAGTTCCAGCTTCAAGTGCAAGGCGTGCAGATCAACGGCCCGGCGGTGCTGCCGACTGCCCATGAGGGGTCGCCGTATCAGCATGTCTTCAGCGCGGGCAACGGGTTTCTGCCGTACTCGTGGTCTGTGGTGGCTGGGACGCTGCCCGCCGGCATGCAGATGGACCCCATGGGCGATGAATACCACCTGACCGGCGCGCCCGCTGCCGGTGCGGGCGGGCAGCTTTATCAGTTCACCGTCCGCGTTGCCGAATCCGGCGGGTCGTCGCACCAGCTGGCTAGCCAGATCTACGTCGCGGGCGGGCCGGCTGCGCTGCCCTTCGTGGATGACTTCAGCACCGACCGCGGCTGGACACTGGGAAGCCAGACCGGCAGCGGCAGCGGCGTCGTGCAATGGCAGCGCGCGCCGTGCGGGCCCGCCTACCAGCCGGCATACGGCCAGCCCGAGCCGACCATTGACCACTCGCCGGGCACCGACAACTACATCCTCGGTGACAACATCGGCTCAGTTTATCCAAGCCAGCTCAATTCCACGGCCTGGGCAGTCTCACCGGCAGTTGATTGCAGTGGTGTGAGCAACGTCGAGCTGTCGTTCCGCCGCTGGCTGAACGTCGAGCAGCCGGGCTATGACCGGGCCTACATAGAAGTCTCTGGCAACGACGGCGCCACCTGGACGCGCGTGTGGCAGAACCAAGCCACCATCACCGACACACAATGGAGCCTGCAGCGCATCGACATTTCGGCGGTGGCCGGGCACATGCCCGCGGTGCGGGTGCGGTTCGGGATCGGGCCGACTGATTCCACCTGGGAGTTCGCGGGCTGGTGCATCGATGACTTTGCGGTGCGCGAGCTTCCCAGCACAACCAAGCTGGTGATGACCGACTTCAGCATCTTGAGCCAGTACACACTGGGCTCGCAGCTTGACGCGCTGGTCTATACCGGCACGCAGACGCCGTTTGAGTTGCGCGTTGACAACACCACCGGCTCAGACATCACGGTCAGCACGTTTGAAGTGACGGTCAACATGCACAACCAGACATCGCCCGAAGACGTAGGCACGTTCACGCTGTCAACGCCGCTGCCGATCGTGGTGCCAGCGCTTGCGACACAGTTCGTGATCGCGGGGACGTTTGATTGCCTGCGGTTGGCATCCGGCGGCGCCAGCGTGACGCTGCAGGCCCACGCGCTGCTGCAGGGTAGCGAGGCCGGCAGTGGCGCCGCCGTCGCCACCCAGGCGACCGAGCGTCTGTACATCGACCTGGGCCCGCCGCCCCCGCCGCCCATGCTGGAGGTACGCGAAACCAGCTTTTCGGGGCCCCTGATCGGCCACGATCAGCCCGCTACCGGCACCCTGCGCGACTTCGGCAGCGTTGACCTGGACGCAGGCAGCTTTCCTTTCATTGGCCGCAACATTGTCATCCGCAACGGCACGAATCAGCCGGTCAACGTAAGTGTGCCGGTGCTGGCGGGCCCCGACGCCGCCCACTTCAGGCTGAATACATCTCAATGGACCGGCCCGGCGATTACCCTTTCGCCGACCGGGGCAGGATCACAGATCTTCTTCACGGCCCGCTTTGATCCGCACGGGCTGGGAACGTTGAACGCATGGGTCGAATTCACGCACGACGCCGTCAATCCGACAGTCAGTCCTTACCGAATACCTCTGACCGGTCAGGGCACCGGCAACCCGCCCGCGCTTGAGGTGCGAGAAGTCTTGTTTTCCGGCCCGGCTGTCGCGAACAGCCAGGCCGCCGCGGGTACTAACCGGGATTTCGGGCCGGCTGCGGCAGGCGGCAGCGGCACGTGGTTAAACGTCGTGCTCTGGAACCGGCGCACGCAGGACACCGTGATCGATCCGCCGCCGTCTCTGGCCGGGCCGGACGCAGCGGACTTCGAGCTGTTCTTCTTTCCGGGCGAGGTGCAGGACAGCGGCCCGTTCACCATCCCGGGCACCACGGCCTTCACCGAGACGACGTTCTTTGCCGTGCGGTTCAAGCCCGGCGCGGCAACCGCCGGTGGCGCAAAGTCGGCGTTCGTAACGCTGGGGCACAGCGCTGATCTGCCGGCTGGGCAGATGCTGCCCAACGGCAACACGGAGTTTGTGATTCAGCTTTCCGGCTTTGCCGTGGACACGCCGTCGCCGCTGGTCACTGTGTATGAGGCCGACGGGCCTGCGGCGCAATCCGGCAACCCGACGTTTGCCGTGACCCACAACAGCAGCGCCGCGCACGGCCGCGACTTCGGGGCCCATGCGCCGGGCGCGGGGTCGACGGCGTTTGCAACGTTCCGTGTGATCAACCCCGGCACACAGGCGCTGACCATCGGCAATCCTGTGATCGTGGGGGCATCTGCCGCCGACTTCGTCCTGCAAACCGGCGCGCCGTGGGTGTTCAGCACGGTCGTGCAGCCCGGCTCGTTTGTCGAGTTCGGCGTTGCCTTTGACCCGGGAGCACCGGGACAGGTCACAGCCCACGTTTCGTTCACGCACGATGCCGCACTTGGGGCCGCATCGCCTTTCCTGTTCGAAATCAGCGGACTGGGACAGCTTGACGCACCGGTGCTGGAGATGTTCGAGGATTCGCAGTCCGGCACGCCGGTCGCCAACAACGCAACAGCAGGAGGGACAAGCCGCGACTTCGGCAGCCGGGACGTGAACCTCGGGCCAAGTGCACCGCGCACCATCTACGTTGCTAACACCGGCACGCAGGACCTTGTGTTGGGCACCCCCACGTTCGCAGGTACCCATGCCGCAGAGTTTGTGCTGCACACCGGCGGCATGCTGACAACGCTGCCTCCCGCCGGGCACACGACGTTTGAAGTGGCATTCGCGCCGGGAAGCTACGGGCCGAAGGCCGCCTGGATTGAGTTTTCCCACAATGACCCGCTGCTGGCGTCGCCGTTTCGATTTGAGGTCGCCGGCTTCGGCGATGCGCCGTCGCTTGAAGTGCGCGAAGGCGACAGTGCCGGCCCCATTTTACAGCACGACGCACCGCCAACCGGCCCGCGCGACTTCGGGACGCTGCAACTCGCGGCATTGCCGTCGGCGCCGTTGACCATCACGCTGGTCAACGCCGGCAACGCTGACCTCAATGTCGCGCTCGCGTCCATGACTGGGCCCGAGGCCGCATCCTTCCAAGTGACTGCGCCGGGCATGCCGGCACTAGTCCCCGGCGGCCAGAGTGTCACGTTCACACTGGTGTTTCAGGCCAGCCAGGTAGGCCTCAAGGAAGCCACGCTGGAGATTCTGCACAGTGACCCCGCCCTGCCCGGGCCATTCGCAATCAACGTGCGCGGAGTAGCCGCTGACCCAGCTGGTGTGCGCATCGACAGCGTGCCGCGTCTGCCCAACGGCCGGATCGGCAGCGATTACGGGCCGGTTGAACTCAAAGCCGTCGGCGGCTCAGGCAACTATGCCTGGAGCCTGCGGCCGGGAAGTAACCTGCCTACAGGGCTGTCGCTCTCGCCCACTGGGCGGCTAAGCGGCGAGCCCACCGGCCCGGCCGGACTGTTCGAGTTCGATATCCGCGTGCAGGACTCCAACGGAGGCACAGCCGACCAATGGTTCCGGTTGACCGTGGACCCGGCCCCCGGCTTGAGCAACCCGAAGTCAGGCGGCAGTGACGGCTGCGCGGCAACCGGTGGTGCGCCCGGGGTGGCCTGGGTCGTCGTGGTGACGCTTGCGGTCGCGCGGCGCCGCTTCAGGCGCTGACGGCAACCTTGTCGAGAATCTTGCGGACGATTTCCTGCCCGCTTCGACCGCCCCGGCGGTCAAAGCTTGCACGCTCAATGACCCGATGGCTCAGCACGGGCACGGCGATCGCCTTGACGTCGTCGGGCACGACGAAGTCGCGCCCCTCGATCAAGGCCCAGGTTTGCGCGGCCCGAAACAGGCAAACCGAGCCGCGCGGGCTTGCGCCGCTGAGCAGCTTCGGGTGATTGCGCGTCTCGTTCACGATCTCGATGATGTAGTCGGCGATGCCGGGCTCAACACGCACCTTCTTGACAGCGTCCTGCACAGCCAGCACGTCTTCGCGCGACAGCACGCGCTCAACGCCATGCAGCGTGTCATCGACAGCATGCTCGAACAGCATGCGTTTTTCGTCTTCGCCGCCGGGATAGCCGACGTCGAACTTGAGCATGAACCGGTCAAGCTGCGATTCGGGCAGCGGGTAGGTGCCCGCATGCTCAATCGGGTTCTGCGTGGCGACCACAAAAAAGGGCCGCGAAAGCGCGTGCGTGCGCCCCTCGGCGCTGATCTGCAACTCCCCCATGGCCTCAAGCAGCGCCGACTGCGTGCGTGGCGTGGCACGGTTGATCTCATCTGCCAGCAGGATGTTCGTAAAGATCGGGCCTTCGCGCCACTCGAACGTTCCGTCCTGCTGCCGGTAAACGCTGGTGCCGATGATGTCGGTGGGCAGAAGATCTGGCGTGAACTGCACACGCTTGAAGTCGCAACCGACCGCTTTTGCCAGTGCGCGGGCGAGCGTCGTCTTGCCCAGTCCCGGCAAGTCCTCAATCAGCACATGGCCGCGCGCGAACAATCCGGTCAGCAGGTACCGCACTACTTCCGGCTTGCCGATCAGGGCGCGCGAGAGTTGGTCAGCCAGCTTGGAGACAAGCGCTGTAGGCATATCCCGTCAGGTTAAGCAGGTCGCAGGGGTGCGGCAACGCCACGAATAGAACGAAATCGCGGCGCAAAAGGTCGAAACATTCCGGGGGGCTACTTCAGGGTTTCAGCTTTTTCCATGGCCGCCTTGCCCTCGGCCTCTTTGCCGGATGCCTGCAAGACCATACCCAGCGTGTGCCACGCCTTGCGCAGCCGCAGCAGGTGGTTTTCGTCGGTAGCGCCCGAGGATTCCTCAAGGTCGCGTGCCTTGCCCAGTGCCTCGATGGCTGGCTCCCACTTCTTCTGGCCGCTGTACACTTCGCCCAGCGCGTACCAGCTTTTGCCCTGGCTGACTTTGTCGGCGCCGTGCTTTTCTTTCAACGTGATCGCCTTGCGGTAGGCCTCGACAGCTTCCGGCAACTGGCCCATTTCTTTGTGGCTTTCCGCCAGGCCGTGCATCATGTACGCGAGCTCCAGCGGCTCTACTTTGGATTTTTCGGCCATCTGGATCAGCTTCTTGCGCTGCATCACGCCCTTCACGAACCGCCCCGCGTCGTGATAGGCCTCAGCCATGCCGCGCTGCACCTGCAGCTTGAACTCAGCGGGCATGCCCGCTTTCTCAGCCAGATCGCCCGCCTGCCGGTACAGATCGGCAGCTTCCTGAAACTGGCCCTCAAGCTGCTTTTCAAGAATCGCAATCTGCGGCGGTGGGTTAGCGCCCTGCATGTTCTTCTGCACCTTCACGCTGGCCTGCATCGGCGCGATGGAACGCTTGATTGAATCCGCGTGGTACAGCACCAGCGTCGCCAGCGTTGCTTCATCAACGCCGGCCTCGCGGGCAAGGCTGGTTGCCTTGGCGAACTGGTCCACGGCATCCTTGAAGCGGCCATTGGTGAAAAGGCAATCGGCGTAGCGATAGACAACACTGAGCTTTGAATCCACCGGCGCGTTGCACTCTTCTTTCCTGGCAAGCGCGCTGTTGAAGGCCTCGATCGCTTCGTCCAGCTTGTCGGACAGGGCCAGCGCCTCGCCCAACTTGGCATAGCTCGTGGCGTGGCCGTTGAGGTCTGCCCCGCCCTTTTCCTCTAGCTCTATCATCTTACGGAAGGCCGCGACCGCCTCGTCGCCCTTCTGCCGGGCCAGCGCGATCCCGCCAACCCCCTCATAGAACGCCGCGGCGTCCAGCGGCTCAAGGCTGTCCGGCGGCACCAGGCTTCCGCCGCCGACTTCCTGCAACATCACCTCGGCGGCTGAGGAATCACCGCGATAGAACAGCTCAAGTGCTTCGTCGATCTTCTCGTTCGCCATGGACGTCGTTTCTTGATATCGGCTGGTCAGATCTGGTTGCCGACCATGTCCCACCATTTGCGAAAGTCTTCGCCAAACGCCTTCAGCTTTTCGTCAGGCTCGGCAATCGCTGCCCACCAGGCCACCAGCTCCGGCTCGTTCCAGTCACTGGTGAATGCCGGCAGCGACAGATTGTGCCGGACTACCAGCTTCTCCAGCGCGTCGGCATACACGTCGTCCAGGCCCTTGCGCACGCGCTCCAGCTCATCGGCGCCGTGTTTGATTTCTTCTTCTATCACAAGCCTGGCCTGTTCGCGCACCGCATCGGGGATCAGCCCGGCGTAGTCCTTGCCCTCGGCTACTGCCGCACGGATCGCCTTCATGGTGTCTGCATTCTCACGGGCGACGTGATCGCTGCGCGGATGGCCCACCGTTCCCCAGTGCCGCACCGCGTTGCGCACGATGTGGAACTTCTCGTCACTCAACATGCGCACCCCTTTGCCAAGCCGGCATGAGCCTACCCCCCGCACCGGCATACGCAACGCCGAAACCGCGGCCTGCCTAGCCGCCGCCCAGTTGACGCTCAACCAGCTCCCATAGCCTTACGCGCGGGCCTTCGGTCAACGCCAAACCGTGGGCACGACACTGCCGGAATCGATTGAAAAACTGGCCCGTCACGCCCTCAACCTCCGGCGAAGCCGCCAGGTGAATCACCGGCGCGGCTCCTGCCTCCGGCTTGCGCATCAACAGGTTGATCCAGAACTGGATGAACTTCGGGAAGTTCCGGAACAACTGCGTTCCCACAATGCCGGGGTGCAGGCTGTTGGCGGTGATGCTTCCCTTCTCACGCTCCGCCAGGCTGACGGTCAGCATGGTCAGGGCCAGCTTGCTCTGCCGATAGGCGTGGCGGGCAGCAAAGCCCTTTTCCAGTTGCGTGTCATCCCACCAGATGCGTCCGTTAGTGTGTTCCTCGGACGAAACGTTCACCACTCGAGCCTTGCCCTCGCGCAACGGGCCGATCAGTCCCTGTGCCAGCAGCTGCGGGGCAAGCACATTGACCGCCCAGGTTTTCTCAAAGCCTTCTGCGGTCACCTCGCGTTTCGACTGCCACACGCCGGCATTGTTGACCAGTGCATGAATGCGCTCGTGGCGGCCGCCGATCTGGCCGGCTAGCTGCCGGACATCGGCCATCAGGCTGAGATCAGCCACGGCGCTTTCGGCTGTGCCGCCGGCTTGCTGGACCAGCTCAAGTACCGGCGCGATGCGCTCTTCGGATCGTCCCACGCAAACGACGTGGGCCTTCAATCGCCCCAGGCCGCGGGCGGCCTCTTTGCCGATGCCGGAGCCGACGCCGGTGATGACAACGGTTTTGCCTTCGATGCTCATGTTTGGATAATCCGAAAACCCGGGCGCTTGGCAAGACAATGCGGCCGGTGACGAGCAGCACCGCGAACCCGCTTTTCCCGCCGCGCGCGAAAGCTAGACTCCCGCTGGACACGGGGAAGTTGCGCTATGGCTGAAACGGGATTGCAAAGGCCGGATATCGACGCTGGTGAAGACGTCGCCATGCGTCTGCTGAACATCAACTTCGGGCCGCAGCACCCGGCCACGCACGGCACACTGCGCGTGAAGATGGAGCTGCTGGGCGAGAACGTCATGAAGGCCGACCCCGAGATCGGCTTTTTGCACACCGGGTTCGAGAAGCTGGGCGAATACCACACGTTCAACCAGTTCGTGTGCACCACCGACCGGATGAACTACATGAGCCCGCTGTGCAACAACTTCGGGTTTGTGCACGCCGTCGAAGAGTTGATGGACATTGAGCTTACCCCTCGCTGCCAGCATGTCCGCGTGATCCTGTGTGAGCTGACACGCATCGCCGACCACGTGATCTGCTGCGGGTTGCAGGCGATGGACCTGGGCGCGTTTACCGTGCTGCTGTGGTCCTTCATCGAGCGCGAAAAGTTGTACGACCTGTTTGAAATGGTCACTGGCGCGCGCCTGACCACCAGCTATGCCCGCGTCGGCGGCATGATGAACGACGTGCCGCCTGAGTTTGTGCCGCGCTGCCGCAAGTTCATCCGCGAGTTCCCGCTGGCGCTCAAGGAAATCGAAAAGATGCTAAGCCGCAACCGCATCTTCCTTGACCGCACCATCGGCATCGCCGCCGTCGGCGCCGAAGACGCCAAGAGCTACGGCTTGACCGGCCCCTGCCTGCGCGCCACGGGCGTGGCCTACGACGTGCGCCGCGCGCGGCCCTACTGGGTGTACGACGAGATGGACTTTGATGTGGTCACGCGCGATGACGGCGACGTGTATGCGCGCTTTCGCGTGCGCATGGACGAAATGCGCGAAAGCGTCAAGATCAACAGCCAGGCGCTTGACCGGCTGCCTTCAGGCCCGGTCAACATCGACGACTGGAAGATCGTGCTGCCCGAAAAGACCGCGGTGTACACGCAGATGGAAAGCCTGATCACCCACTTCAAGCTGATCATGAAGGGCCACGGGCTGAAGACACCCAAACGCGGCAAGATCTACAGCTGCACCGAAAGCCCTAACGGCGAGCTTGGCTGGTACATTGAAACCGACGGTACGGCGGTGGGCTACCGCGTGCGTTGTCGCCCGCCCAGCTACATCAACTACAGCGCCATGCCGCAGATGGTGCAGGGTGGGTACCTTGCCGACGTGGTGGCTTGCCTGAGTTCTTTGAATGTGATCGCCGGCGAGCTGGATCGGTAGCATGGCGTACGTAACGGCACTGGTCTGCTGCGATTCAGCGGTGAACGCGCGTGGCCTGTGGAGCCTTGTCAACACGTTCGACCAGTTCGAGATGCCGTCGTTTCCGGCCGTCCATCCCGGCTGGGATATCCTGCTGGTCCTGACCGACCTGCGAGGAAGCGGTGAACGACTGGTGGAAATGGAGCTTGTGGACTTCCATGCCGAGCTGGATGATGCCGCCAACGCGGTGCTCTGGTATGATGCCGTAGGAGTCGAGACATCGCCCCAACTGAGCCGCGAGTGGCTTCGGTTTTCGCCAAGGGATGTCAGATTTGGTCAGGCGGGCGTCCATGAATTGCGAGTGTCGCTTGACGAAGAGTTGATCAGGTCGGCGACACTGCACGTTCGAGAGGCATAGTTATGGCAGACACCAATGGCCGCGACAGCGCTCAGGACCCGGACAAGTTGCCGACGGTGGCGTCAACCCGCATCAATGATAAGGGCGAGGTTGTGCTGGTAGTGCGGCCATCGAACCCGCGTCGGGGAGGGCGTTCGAAGCACCCGCGCAAGAAGGAAGAGATTCGCGAAATTCTTCGAGCACATGGCCAGCTATCCTAATCGACCTCCCCGCACCACCGACTGACTGGGCAATCGATGACAACGGCAACGAACACGACACTCAAACCAGAAACATCCCAAGCAATCACGGCGCTCACCAAGCGCTTTCCGAAGCCTGATGGCGCGCTGTTGACCGCGTTGCGCATCGCCGAGCGCGAGATCGGGTTCATCAACCCGCATGTCTGCGAGCAAGTGGCTGACGCCATCGGCATGCCGCCGGCGAAGGTATGGGGCGTGGTCAGTTTCTACACCACCTTCCGCAAGGAAACCGACGGCAAGCACATCGTGTACGTCTGCGCCACGCTGCCTTGTGCCTTGCGCGGCGCCGAGAACGTCTTCGATTACCTGTCCGACAAGCTTGGTGTGAAGAAAGGCGAAACTACGCCGGATCAGCTCTTCACGCTGCAGAAAGCCGAGTGCCTGGGCTCATGCGACACCGCGCCCTGCATGCAGGTCAACGAGGACTACTACGAAAACCTGACTTTCGAGAAGATTGACCAGATCATCGACGACCTCAAGGCAGGCAAGTCCCCGGCGCGCCACGTAACGCTTTAGCGGGAATTCCAGCCGGGAAATGGCTGAAAATCCCATCCAAAACCGCCCGCCATGCGTATCATGCACAGCAGGCTTTCGCGTGAGGAGCACACAGTGATGCTGAGAAACAAGAACCGCAGGGGCTTCACCCTGATCGAGTTGATGGTGGTGATCGTGATACTCGGGATCATCGGCACCATGGGCTTTGTCTTTCTGAGCGACACACCGGACAACGCCAGGTGGGACACTGCCAAGACCCAGATGCTTGAAATCAAGAAGGCGCTGGATATGCACAAGCTCAACAAGGGCGGTGAATATCCAGAAACGCTGGATGAGCTCAGCGGGCAGGGCAACGCCTTCCCCAACGGCGTTCCCAAGGATCCCTGGACCAAGGCCGACTTCGAGTACATCCTGACCGAGACCGGCTTCGAGTTGATCTGTCTGGGCAAAGACCAGGCAGAAGGCGGCGAGGATCGTCCCAACAAGGACATTATCGTCAACGAGGGAGGTCTCGTCGAGAGTGAGTAGCCGGCTTGCCCCAACCAGCATCATGGACGCGAGCGGCCACCGGGCCGCTCGTTCCACGAACCGCGGCATGACGCTTGTGGAGGTCACCGTTGTGGTGCTGGTGCTCGCGATTTCAATCGTCGCGATCGCGACGTCGTCGGCCATGCTGATGCGCGACACCGAGATGCTGAAGTCTGAGGCGCGGCAACTTGCCGGGTTTCTTGAGCACACACGCTCACTGGCCGCCCTGAACGGCAAGAAATACACCGTGCAGTACGACCTGGGCGACAGCCAGCAGTACTTCGTCTGGGCGCCCCGCAAGCCGCAGGAGGGCGAGGTGTACCTGCAGGAAGAAGATGAGGACACACGCGTTGCCGCTGGCGTGCACCAGATGCCAAGCCGCGTGACCACATCCGGCGAGAGGCTGTACTCGGTGTGGATTGACAGCATTCGCTACGGCGATGCGTCGCAGGCGCGCGAAAGGCAGGTCCGCATCGACTTCATGCCCACAGGCGGCAGCCACTGGCACTACGTGTACCTGATGAACGAGCTGGGCGAGTACTACACCGTTGAGGTCAACCCGTTCACCGGATTCGCCGAGGTGTATCCGGGAGAACTTGAGCCCCAGCCGCCGGAGAGGATGCGATGATCCCGGCCCGCGCAACGGTACCCCGAAGCGGCTTCGCGCTGGTAGAGGTCATGATCGCCATAATGGTGATCGGCATTTCGCTTCTGGTGTTGCTGCAGATTCGCAACCAGGCACTGCACGTGTTCGTTTCATCGGGCGACCAGTTCAGTGCATCCTGGCTTGCCGAGCTGAAGATGAACGAGCTGGTCAGCCAGGACCTGCCGGACCCCAAGGACAACGAAACCTGGGAGTTATCGGGCAGCGGCGACTTCAGCGAGTTCGACAACCGGTTCAATGAGCTGAACCGGCGCTTCAACGAGGACTGGGAAGAGCGCTACTCGTTCTACAAGTTCGAGTACGAGTGGACGAAAGAGCTGGTCTTTGTCGGCCCCGACTTCATCGGCAGCCAGTACGACCTGGACGAGTGGGAAGTACCGGTCGATGAACGCGGCCAGGAACTGCTGATGGACGACCCGCGCGAAAAGCCCGCCGTGCGCGTGGTTCGCGTCACGCTGACGGTGTACCTGCCCGAAGATGCCAGCACCCGCGCCCAATCGGCGAGCACCGGCACCGGCACGGGCAGCGGCCAGTCGCAGGTCCAGACAGTCAACGGGCGGCCCGCCATCCAGCTTGTTACCTACGTGGACCCGAACATCCTGTTCACAGCCGTCGAAGAAGAGGCACAAGCCGCCGAAGCAGAGAACGCGACACCAGAGAACACAGGCAACAACACGGGAAACAACACAGGAAACGGCGGATGATGCGCCCGCGTGGATTTACGCTGCTTGAGCTGGTGATCGCCCTTTTTCTTGGCGCGACCATCATGGTCAGTCTTGCGCTGATCGTGCGCGGCACAGTGGACGTGAAGATCGCCATCGAATCTGAGTCGCGCGCGCGACGGCTGGGCCCGACATTGATGGCTACGATTTCGCGCGACCTGCGTAACGCATGGGTCACAGGGCATGACGAGAACGTGCAGATTGACGGGTCCTGGTTCCGTGGCCAGGAAAACGGCAGCGACGACGCCGCGCAGGACGAGCTGTATTTCGTCACCTCTATCCCCAGTTACATGCGCTACGAGGGCATTTCGAGCGACCTGACCGAAGTCGGCTACTACCTTCGCGAAAACGACGCGCCGGACGACAGCGCGCTGGCCGGCTTGTACTCGCTGTATCGGCGCGAGGACTTCCTGGTGGACAAGCGCCCCGATGAGGGTGGGTTGGGCGTCAAGCTGCACGACCGCGTGATCAGCTTTCGGGTGCTGTATTACGAGCTGCCGCGCGATGCGGTTGACGCAGAAGGCAATCTCGACCCGGCGGCTCTGGAAGAGGTGGTCACGCGCGGAGGCTCGACTGAACGCGGTGACTGGGACGCCAAGGAGATGAACCGCCTGCCCTATGCCGTGCGCGTTGAGCTGATCCTGGATGCCACGCCCATCGACGCATACAACCGCAGGCAGAAGCGCCGCATAGCCGTGTACGAGACACTGGTGCGCCTGCCTGACTTTCCGCGCATTGACGAAAACTTCAGGCTGTTCTCGATTCAGGCGCCGCCCGCGCCGCCGGCACCCACCGAAAACACCGAAAACACCGGCAACAACCAGAATCCGCCGCCCTCAGGCAACTGAGCCGTCGGAAACTGCCCTTCGTCCACAATCGATCAAGACCGCCGGGGAATGTCGCAGGCGGTTTTACACTGGCCCACATGAGCTTTGTGCATCTGCACGTCCATTCCGATTACAGCTTCCTCGATGGCGGTGCCACCGTGGACGGCCTGGCAAAGCGTGCAGCCAACCTCGGCATGCCCGCGCTGGCGTTGACCGACCACGGCAACATGTGCGGCACCCTTGACTTCTACGCCGCGTGCAAAGCCCAGGGCGTCAAGCCGATCGTCGGATGCGAGATCTACGTCGTCCCCTACAGCATGCGCGAGAAGCGCAACCCCGACCTTGAGGGCGCCCCCGGCGGCGACAAAGGTGCCAAGGAAAACGCCCACCTCGTGCTGCTGGCGCAGAACGAACAGGGCTACCGCAACCTGTGCAAGGTCGTCAGCAAGGGCTTCACTGAGGGCTTCTACCGCAAGCCGCGCGTGGACTACGAAACTCTGGCCCAGCACCGCGAGGGGCTGGTCGCGCTGACTGCATGCCTGGGGGGCGAGATTCCGCAGGCGCTGATGCGAAGCCGCGAAGCCGAGCCCGCACTGTGCAAGATTGACGAGTACCTCAACATCTTCGGGCGCGAGAACTTCTATCTGGAGGTGCAGGCGCACCGTGAATCGCGCACCGGAGAACTGGAGGATACCGTCGCCAGGCGCATCTTTGAGCTGGCGGACAAGCGCGGCGTGAAAACCGTGCTGACCAACGACAGCCACTACCTTAACCCCGACGACTACGATGCCCACAACGCCCTGTTGTGCATCAACACCGGCCGCCTGCTGACTGATCCAAACCGGCTTGACTACGGCCCGGACTTCTACCTGAAGTCGCCCACCGAAATGGCGGCGCTGTACCCCGGCCGCGAAGACCTCATTAAACACACGCTGGAAGTCGCCGATCGCTGCAACCTTGAGCTTGGCAATGACGGGTTTCACCTGCCTGAGTTCTCGTGCCCGGACGGCTTGACCAGCAACGGCTACCTGCGCCGGCTTTGCGAACAAGGCGTGCGGCAACGCTACGGTGACAACGCGCTGTCGGAAGGCTCGCCGATTCGTGAGCGGCTTGAGTTTGAGCTGGCCACCATCGACCGGATGGGCTTTAACAGCTACTTCCTGATCGTGAGCGACTTTATCGGGTGGGCCAAACAGCGCGGCATCCCGGTCGGCCCCGGTCGCGGATCTGCGGCAGGCTCAATCGTCGCCTATGCACTGGATGTGACCAGCCTTGACCCGCTGAAGTACAACCTGCTGTTCGAGCGCTTTCTGAACCCCGACCGCATCTCGATGCCCGATATCGACATCGACTTTTGCGTCGAGCGCCGCGGCGAAGTGATCGAGTACGTCCGCAAGAAGTACGGCGAAGAGTGCGTCTGCCAGATCGGGACCTTCGGCAAGCTGCTCGCCCGCGCGGCGATCAAGGATGCCGGGCGTGTGATGGGCGTAAATCTCAAGAAGGTCAACGAGTTGACCAAGAAGATTCCCGTCATTCAGGGCAAAGTGAAGCCTCTGGCCGATTGCCTGAAGGAAGAGCCCGACTTCAAGCGCGAATACGACAACGACGCAGAAACCAGGTCGTTGATCGACAAAGCCATGCGCCTTGAGGGCCTGAATCGCGGCACCGGCGTACACGCCGCCGGCGTGGTCATCGCCGACCGCGACGTCACCGAGTACCTGCCGGTAATGCGCCAGGAAAGCAACGAGCGCGGCCCGGACGGCGAAAAGCAATTTGTCATCGCCACCCAGTACGACATGAACAAGGTCGAGGCGCAGGGCCTGCTGAAAATGGATTTCCTCGGCCTGCGTAACCTGACCATCATGAAAAAGGCCGTCGAAGTAATCGAAAAAGGCGGCGGCCCCCGCATCGACCTTGACCCCATCACCGCTCCGCGCGACGCCGAGTACGCCTCGCTGCACACCCTCGACGACGAAGCCACCTACAAGACGCTGGCGGCCGGCGACGGGTTTGGCGTGTTCCAGGTTGAATCCGAGGGCATGTGCCGGCTGCTGCAGTCCATCAAGCCGAGCACATTCGAGGACATTTCAGCGGTGCTGGCGATCTATCGCCCGGGCCCGCTCAGTGCCGGCGTGGACAAAGACTTTGCCGCGCGCAAACACAAGCGCGTCGCGGTAACCATGCCCGGCGAAACGGAAGGCATCGCAAGCCCGCAGGCCGTCGAAGCCCTGCGCAAGATCCTCAACGACACGTATGGCACGCTGATCTACCAGGAACAGGCCATGCTGATCAGCCGCCAGTTGGCCGGGTTCACGCCAGGCGAGGCGGACAAGCTGCGCAAAGCCATCGGCAAGAAGAACCAGGCCGACATGGAAAAGCTGCGCCCCAAGTTCGTTGAGGGCGTGGAGAAATCTGGGTTTGGCAAACAGCTCGGTGATCTGCTCTGGAACCAGATTGAAGGCTTCGGCAGCTACGGCTTCAACAAGGCCCACACTGTGGCCTACGGCCTGATCACGTATCAGACGGCCTGGCTGAAGACGCACTACCCCGCTGAGTACTTCGCCGCGCTGCTCAGCAGTATGATCGGCAACAACGACAAGATCGTTGAATACATGCGCCACGTGCGCGCAGCCGGCATGAAGGTAACGCCGCCCGACATCAACCTGTCGGCGGCTGAGTTCACGCCCGCCGACGGCAAGATCGTGTTCGGACTTTCCGGCATGAAGGGCGTGGGCACCAAAGCCGTTGAGCACATCATCGAGGCGCGCAACCGCGTCGGCCGGTTCAAGGGCTTCATGCACTTCCTTGACCAGGTGGATCTTTCGCACGTCGGGCGGCCCGTTCTGGAGTCCATGATCAAGGGCGGCGTATTCGACAGCCTTGGGCTGAATCGCCACTCGCTGCTGGAAGGGCTTGAAACCGCGCTCAAAGTCGCCGCGCAAGGCGCGTCGGATCGGGCCAAGGGCCAGAAAGGCCTGTTTGCGGCTGCCGGCCCGGTGGACGAAGGGCGGCGTGACCGCGAAGTCCTGCCCGAGAAGCCGCCGTTCAGCGAAGCCGAGCGCCAGCGCTACGAAAAGGAAACCTTCGGCTTGTACATCAGCAGCAGTCCGCTGGATTCATACCGGGCAACCTTTGAGCGCTACGCGAAACAGCGCGCCAGCGACCTGAAGGAAGGCGAGGTGGACGGTGCCGTCATCCTCGGCGGATTGATCAGCGGCCTGAGCGTCAACACGGTGCGCAACGAGAACAGCCGCAACTTCGGGCGCAAGATGGCCAAGTTTGACCTTGTGGACGACACCGGAATCGTCAAGGTCACCGTGTTTCCCGATGTGTATGATTCGCACAGCGACCTGATCCAGGATGACGCGCCGGTATTTATCCGCGGCATGGTGGAGTTCCAGGCAGAGGACGAGCCGCCCACGGTGCTGGTCAGCAAAGTCGTGAGCGTGCACGACGCTGACATGGAGTTTCAGCTTGACCAGTCGCTCAAGTACAACAACGAATTCCAGCTGTTCACGACAGTCACGCCAAATGACCTGCCGGGTCTGGACGAAGGCGCAACGGTGCGTGTGGGCGGCGCCGTCGCCGGCCTGCGCAAAGGGACCAGCAAACGCGGCAACGAATACGCAACATTCAACCTCTCCGGCCCGCGCGGCAGCTTTCGCGTCGTAGCATTCGGCAGCGTCGGCGAGCAATGGGCAAAAGTACTGCAAGAGGGCATGGGCCTGTTCGTGATCGGTAAAGTTGACCCGGACCAGAACGGCCGCTACTCGATCAAGGCCGATGAGATCATCGCTGCGGCAAACGCCCGCCAGAAGTTCACAAACGCCATCTGCCTGACACTGACAACCGGAGAAATCAGTACCGAGTTGCTCGGCAGTCTCAGCCAGCTCGCGCGCCAGAACCACGGCAGCACGCCGCTCTATTTCAAGGTCATTGGCGACGACGGCAACCCGATCGACTTCGTCGAGGCGGCACCCGATTTCCGCGTAGCCGCCACGCAGGAGTTTGAAGAAAAGGTCGCCACGCTTATCAGCTTCGACCGCATCCAGTACTCCGCACAGTAGACTGGCCCTGGCAGTCATTGCGGGGCATAACCACCAGCGATGTCTCGACTGTTCACGGCAATCGAGCTTCCCGAAGCCGCCCGAAAGAGGCTTGCCGAATTCTGCACCGGCGTACGTGGCGCAAAGTGGGCCAACCCCAGGCAGATCCATCTCACCTTGCGCTTCATCGGCGATGCAGACCGGGAAACGCAAAAGTCCATCGAGACAGCCCTCGATGCAATTTCAGCAAATGCCTTTGAGATGAAGATCGAAGGAGTCGGCACCTTCCCGCCACCGGGCCGCAAACCCGCCCGCGTGCTGTGGGCCGGCGTGAAACCCCACCCCGCGCTGATCGCCCTGCACCAGAAGATTGAAGCCGTCATTCAGCAATGCGGCCTGCCGCCCGAGCCGCGCAACTGGTCGCCCCACGTCACGCTGGCAAGGTTCAAGCAACCGCCAGGCAGCGACCTGCAACGCTGGCTGGAAGACAACGCCAGGCTTGCCCTGCCGCCGATCCAGGTGACGTCATTCCACTTGTTCGCCAGCCAACGAAAAAGGGAAGGCGCAATCCACACCAGATTGGCGAGTTTCCAGTTAGGTGGGTAAGCCACCAAGACTCGATTGCAACAACACGACTTCTGAGTTCACGTGGCTCAAAGCTCTTCGCGCCCTTCGCCTTACCTGTTGTGCCCCAGTCAGCGGGCACCAGTGGCATTGAGCGCCCAAACGGCAAACCGCTGAGACGCGGAGACGCAGAGGAAACCTTTTTGGCACGCCGGTAAGAACGAATAACCAGCGGCGCCTTGCGGACTCGGGCTGAACAACCGCCGCAGCGTCCGCACCTTGAGTGTTGCGCATCTCTCAGGCGCCAGGCCTTCGACGGACTCGCATGAGCGTGCTGGCTGTACTCTGCGGCTGTGCTCCGCGTCTCCGCGTTGCGCAGTCTTGACTCCATTCCTGAGGCAAACTGAGGCACTACCGCGTAACCTCCGCGCCTACGCGCAAGGCAGTTGCCATAGGCGAAACTAGATCAACGAGGATAGTCTCACCTCAGGCCGCGCACCGAAGTGACTGATAATTTCAGCCGCGCAGATCGCCGCGATGCGTCCGCACTCAGGCAGCGGCTTGCCCTGCGTTAACCCGTAAAGAAAGCCGGCAGCAAACAGGTCACCGGCGCCCGTTGTATCCACGACCTTGGCAACCGGGTGCGCCGCGATCTCGAACGTTTCGTCCGCTGTCACGATCAGCGCGCCCTTTTCGCTGCGCGTGATCGCCGCAATGTCGCACTTGCCGCGCACAGCCGCGACCGCCTCCTCCAGCGTGTTGGCTTGGTACAACGCGTGAATCTCGGCCTCGTTCGCGAACAGCAAGTCAACGTGCCCATGCACCAGGTCAACAAACTCGGCGCGATGACGATCGACGCAGAAGGTGTCGCTCAGTGTCAGCGCGGTCTTGCGGCCTGCGGCGTGTGCGATGCCGGCGGCTTTGACGTACGCCTGCTTGGCCGGCGCGGCGTCCCACAGGTAGCCTTCGAAGTAGGTGTATCGCGCGCGCGCGATCTGTTCGGCGTCGATATCGTCGGGCCCGACCTCTCCCGCGCTGCCCAGAAACGTCTGCATCGTGCGCTGCGCGTCGGGTGTCACGAAGATCAGACAACGGCCGCTGGGCTTGCCGTCCTGAAACGGAGCACTGGTGAACTCCACGCCAAGCGCCGTGATGTCGTGCCGAAAGATCGCGCCAATCTGATCAGCCGAAACCTTGCCGACAAACGCGCCGCGCCCGCCCAGTGATGCCAGGCCGGCAATGGTGTTTGCCGCGCTGCCGCCCGAGATCTCAACGGCGGGCCCCATCGAAGCATAAAGCGCCTCAGCCTGCGCCGCGTCGATCAAGGTCATCGAGCCCTTGGCAATGCCGCGGGCCTCAAGAAAGGAGTCGTCCGAATGCGCAAGCACATCCACCAGCGCATTGCCAATTGCCAGAACATCAATCTCGCTCATACCGGCATCAAAGCAGCATTTTGCATCAGTGCCAGCCACTGAAAGTGCCCGATGGGATTTGTCGCCAGCAACGCTACCCTGGCAACACGATGACGAACGGTTTGCCAGATGGCCTCTACGAGCAACTGATTAACAGACTGATCGAGGACCGGCTTACCGGCATATCGGAGTCCGGCCGAAGTGCTGATCGCCGCAAGTTGGATGCCGCTGATTCCGCCGACGTACTGGCACGCTATGTCGCTGGTGAACTTTCCCGCGCCCTGCACGGCGTGCCAGCAGATCACCGAACAGAGCACCAGCTTGCGCTTTGCAATGAGATTCTGTCGCTGGTGCGGCAGCGTTTTCCGGGCGCAGCCCCAACCGAGCTTGACATTCACGCACCCGCGGAACAGCTTCTGGCCATCTATCCGCGGGGCGCAGAACCAAGGCGCCCAAGTACGCCGCTCGCAATAAGCGAACTCCTGACGGGCGCACAGGGAGAACCACGACTCGGGCTCGAACTTCAGGCCGAGCTCGCAACTGCCGATGCCGCAGACGTGCTGGTAAGCTTCATCAAGTGGCGGGGGCTCTTGCGACTCAGGCAGTCATTCGAGCAGATGGCCCGCGCCGGTCGCAGGGTGCGCGTTCTCAGCACAACGTACATGGGCGCAAGCGACGCTGAAGCGTTGAATTGGCTGGCGCGCCTGCCCGGTGTTGAGGTTCGCGTCTCATTCGATCACAGGCGAACGCGTCTGCATGCCAAGGCCTGGATGTTTCACAGGCTGTCTGGTTTCAGCACAGTGTATGTCGGGTCCGCGAACGTCTCGGCGTCTGCGCTGGATACTGGCTTGGAATGGACACTCAAAGCCTGCCAGCCCGATGCTCCACACATCATTGAGAAGTACCGGGGAGCGTTTGATTCGTTGTGGGAAGACGGCGAGTTTGAGCCCTACAACCCTGATGACGAAGACGCCCGGGGGCGCCTCATAGCCTCGCTCGCTGAAGGCCGCGGAAGTCGTGAGCTTACCACGCAACTTCCAGCTTACTTCACGTTTCAGCCCTACCCCTTCCAGCAGGAAATTCTTGATGTGCTGGAGGTCGAACGCGCCGAACGCGGGCGTTTCCACAATCTTGTGGTCGCCGCTACCGGAACGGGAAAGACAATGCTTGCCGCGTTCGACTATGCCCGGCAGATTCGCAGCGATGGGCTGAAGCCAGGACTGCTGTTTGTTGCCCACCGCGAGGAGTTGCTGAAGCAGGCGCTGACGTCATTTCGCCATGTCCTGCACGACCATAGTTTCGGGGACATGCTCGGTGGCGGGTACGAGCCGCAAAGCCACAACCATCTGTTTGCCACGATCCAGAGCCTGCGTTCACGAAATCTGCTGGCGCAGCACGGCGGCGAATACTGGGACTACGTTGTAATCGATGAGTTCCACCACGCAGCCGCCGCCAGCTACACCGAGCTACTGAACCGGCTGAACCCGCGGATCTTGCTCGGGTTGACCGCAACGCCAGAGCGGACGGACGGCCTTGATGTGTTGCACTGGTTTGAGGGTCGAACGGCGGCGGAGATCCGCCTCTGGGACGCGCTGGAGCGCCAGCTTCTGACTCCGTTCGATTACTATGGCATTCATGATGGCATCGATCTCAGCAAGGTTCGCTGGCGGCGCGGCGGCTACGACCTCGGCGAACTTGACCGCATTTACACGGGACACGACCTCCGCGCCGCCCTCGTCATCCGCCAGTTTCAGGAGCACTACGGACAGATCAAAGAAGCACGCGCACTCGGCTTCTGCGTCAGTGTGGCACACGCCGAGTACATGGCAAGGCGATTCAATGAAGCGGGGATTCCGGCAATTGCTGTTCACGGCAACAGCGACGCAACGGTCCGCGAGTCAGCGATTGCCCGATTGCGTACGCGCGAGATCAACGCAATCTTCACCTGCGATCTTTACAACGAAGGCGTGGACATCCCGGAGGCCGACTGCCTTCTGATGCTCCGGCCGACGGAAAGCCCAACCGTGTTCCTTCAACAGTTGGGGCGCGGTCTGCGACCAAGCAGGGGCAAGACAACGACACTTGTCCTGGATTTCGTAGGGCACGCGCACCGCAGGTTTCGGTTTGACATGAAGTTGCTGGCCATGACAGGAACCTCCCGCGGCCGCCTCATTCAGGCCGTTGAGGAGGGCTTCCCGTCGCTGCCGGCTGGATGCCATGTGCAACTTGACCGCATGTCAAGCCAGATTGTGCTGGAGAACATCCGCCACGCTGTGCAGGCATCGCGTATCCGCCTGGCGCACGAGCTCAGAGACATCGCTCGCGAACACGGCGAAGACGTATCGCTGGCAACGTATCTGAAGGAATCCGGCTACGAGCTCGAAGATGTTTACCGGCGCGCCGACAGCTGGACCGCGCTCAAGCGCCTCGCAGGATTGCTGCCAGCGGAAACTGCGCCCGGAGAAGAGCAATTGTGCAAACGCTTTGGGCGAATGCTCTATATTGACGAAACATCCCGACTGCGGCTGTATCTGGACGCGCTTTCAAGTCCGCTCGATATGTCGAAGCTGACCAAAGCGGACCGCTGCAGGCTGATGATGCTTTCTTTCCGAGTCGGTTCTCGACCCTTCATGAACACGACAGAAGCGTCCGGGATCAAAGCCATCGCCGCCAACCAAGCGGCATCAGATGAGTTCCGACAGCTTTGTGAACTACTACTGGAGCGCAGCAGCTCAGGCGTGGCCGTGGCACCTGGGATTCCCATCGCCCTGCATCGCAGCTACGCCCGCGAAGAAGATGTGCTGACGGCCTTCGGACGCTGGACGACCGAGGCCCAGCCGCCTTTGAGAGAGGGAAGAATCTGGCTTGAGGGCATTCGGACTGAGCTGATGTTCGTGACGCTGAACAAGTCCGAGAAGAAGTTTTCGCCGACGACGCGCTACCACGATTACGCGATCAGCGATTCGTTTTTTCACTGGCAATCCCAGAGCACAACGAGCGAGGATTCGCCGAGCGGCCGTCGGTACCGAGGTCTGGAAGGCAACGCAAGATTCATCCTGTTCGTGCGCGAAAACCAGAAACAAGCCTACGTATGCGCAGGCCCAGCGGAGTACGTGAAGCACGAAGGCTCAAGGCCAATGAGCATCGTATGGAAGTTGAAGAAGCCGCTAACGGCAAGGCTGCTGAAGCGCTACGCCACGCTCAAGTCGGCATAAGCACAAGCAGGAAGCCGCCAAGGAAGCCACGAAGAAAGATGCAGCCGCAGCAACAGAGGAGACCCAGCCAGGACATCCAAACCTTGACGAAACCAGGGCAACCAGCAAGATAGGCAAACCAAGCAAAGAGCGGGCGTAGCTCAGTGGTAGAGCTCCTGCTTCCCAAGCAGGTGGTCGAGGGTTCGAACCCCTTCGCCCGCTCCAGCCTAGAAACCGCTCAGGGTAAGGCTTCCAAGCCACCTTGAGCGGTTGTCATTTCTCCCAAAACGGCAGGTACCACCCAAAAGTACCACCCAACTTGCAACGTCAAGTGCACGGTCGTCGAACAATCCGGCACTCAACGCCACTAACAGGTGGCCAGCATAAGAAAAACCGATCAGGTTCGCTTGAAAAACAAACTCTCGGTGTGACCCATTACCGGTAGCCCAAAACAGGGAGCCCGCTATGCGGACACAGAGCACCGTAGAACAGGTCGAGGCCGACCTCAAGGAAATGGGCGTCCAGCCCCTCCTGCAGATTCCGGACATCTGCCGATCTCTCGGCATTTCAAGAAGCGTCGCGTACGAGGCGGTCCGAAAGGGAGATCTTCTGGCCTATCGTCGCGGCGGGGTCCGCGGCCCTTTTCTTATCAGGCGTGCCGATCTTGCACGGTGGCTAACCGCTTACAGAGCGAATTGAAACTCCCATGCGACCATCGCCGGCGTTGGAGCCGACCGCGAGGCATTACATGCACAGGAAGCGCGTGGACCTTCAGAAGCTGGTGTCCGATGCCCGGCCGGAGCGGTATGGCCTGATTTCGGAAATGGAAAGACTTGTACTAGGGGGTACTAAAATGACCATCCTGCCTACGCTCGGGCGGGATGCCTGTGAGGAGGTCCTGTCAGGGATCTACCAGCACGCTAACTACCCGTACTGGATCGAGAAGGAACGACTGGCCGGCGCGCTGTTTCCTCTCGATCCGTCGCTTGCCCACAAGATCGGCTACTGCAACGTCGACATGCGGCAGACATACCGGCCAGACGGCCGGTATCCGTTGAAGGTCAGCGTTCGCTGCGAGAAGTCCCGGTGTCCGGTGTGCAGTCGACGCGTGCAGCGACAGAAAACGCGAGAGCTGACTCCTTATTTCCTTGACGCGGTCCGGCGTGGTCATTCGATCTTCACGTTTGGGCTTACACAGCCGAAGCGCCGTGCTGAAGATGCCCCTGCTGCCGTTCAGCGCCTCAACCAGTCGATAGCCAAGTTCAGGAAGTGGTTGTTACGGCAGCCGGAGGTTCAGTTTGTCGCATTGGGGATAGACATTGTCTGTTCTACCGACGGATACCACGCCCACGCTCACGTGGTGTACGCCGGCGCGCCCATCAGTCGCCAGAAGCTTGGCAAACAATGGCGGGCGGTGTGCGAGGGCGCGATGGGCGATCTTTCTCCACGCAAAAAAGTGTCGCCGAAACTCCTGCGTGGATGCTCGCCCAAGTTGATAAGCGAGACCATCTTTCGGGCCGTGTTCTATGCCATCAAGGCAGAGATCACCGTGTCAGACGATTGCCCAAGCTACGAGAACTGGGCACGGGCCCTGATTGACCTGAAGGGAAGGGTTCGGTTGTTCAGAACTTGGGGCCTGCCAAAGCGCACGAAAGCAAGGCTACCCAAGCTCGACGTCCTGCAACCATTGGAGGATCCGCATCCAATGATTGCAGGACGTCTGCTCAGCGACTCATTCCGGCAGGCGCTGGAAAGCCGCTCAGGTGGACTGACGGCAGTCGCGGCTACCGGTGACGTGCGAAATGCCATCCTGAAGTTCCGGTGGGATGATCAAGTCTTGCGAAACCTGCCGCACAAGCGCACCGACAGCCGCCCACGCATCGGATGATTGCCTGTGAACCCCATTTCGCGAGGCCCATGGTTGCCGGATTCCCATGACCCCAAATCCCCATCACCCACGCGCTCCCCGTTTGATCTGCAGACGATCTGAACTCGGTTGTCCAGTCCAGCGACGTGCGCCGCGGCTCTACCCTTCACGGCCTCATGACCAAGTCGTTCAAAAGCCGAATCGGTTCATACTTCCATACATGAGTTCGCTGGTCGGCACATGTCGATGGTGCGATTCCTTAGCCGGAGGTGCTGGCCTTCCTCGGTCTGCCGCCATCTTTCGGATCGTGGATCGGGTTGCGTCCTCCGGGATGGAGGCTGGTCCCTGCAAGCCATCTAGTCAGCGCCCATCACGGCGTTCATCCGCACTAGGCCCGGCATATGCGAGCGAGCAATGGTGATTTCGTTAATAGTGGTTCAATCCGATTGAACCACCACGGAGGACATCGATGACTGCAGCATGGGTTTCACCGAGCGCGATGGTCTTTTCGAACGGATGCTGGGGCGCCGCGGAGAACATGCTTGGTGCAAAGGGGAAGCCGATAGCAGAAGAGCGGCCTGCCGTGACGATCACTACTGAGTTCGGATTCCGCCTTGTCGTCGACCCCCAGATGCCATTGCTGGTTTCGGGACCTCTGGGTCTGCGGCCCACACGAGCCTCAAAGGTCTTGCCCGGCGACTCGTTGGTGGCCGGATTGGGCTGGGACCGGTTTGGTACGAGTACCGCCCTGTCTCCTCTTGTATTGCCAGCTCGAACGAGCTCGAAGCCTGCCTTCGCCCGGAATCAGCTAGATGACCTCGTTGCCCGGTATCTCGGCTACCTCGTGGCCGAGGGAAACTTGCACAAGAACCGCAGCAGCTACTCGGCCCGAGTTACCGTTAGCCTATCGGACAAGGACATTGCCGACGACCTGATCAAGACCGCCGAACACACATTCGGTAGCTCGAACGTGAAGACGTGGACCTCGAAGGGTCTGCAAGTTGTTGCTGTACACCGACGCGACCTCTACTACTGGGCGGCTTCGCAGTTGATGGGTGCACTTTCGGGTGATCGCGGGATCCCCTTGTGTGTACTTGCGGCACCAAAATCAATCATCGCAGCTTTCCTGAGCGCCTTCTATGCCGGTGACGGCAGCATTTGGTCCACGAAGGGACAGGTCACGTCGCCGATTGGCACCATGGTCAAGTCGCCGATCCTCGCAGATCAGGTCCATACACTGTTATGGGAGATGGGTATTCCGGCGTACCGCACAACCGAGGTGAAGCCGACTTACGGGTCCTTCCATGGCGTTCTCCTGCGAAGCCATCGATTCGTAAACCGGTTTATGGAGACCATTGGGTTCTCATCTCACCGGAAGCAGAACTTTGCGCGTCCCCACGTCAGCAGAATGATGGCTGCGCATGGCTACGACATTCCGCAGCGCGAGCTGGAGTTTCTCTACAAGCAATCCAAGGGTGCGGCACGGGAGAAGATGCGCGAATGCCTGCGATTGAAGAAGCGCGTCCGTTTCGGTGACACTCGCTTGCCCTACGTGCAGCACTTGGTATCCGCCAAGCGAACTCCGTGCCTCAGCTTTCTTGTCAGTCACAAGTGCTGCACCATCAAGATCCGGAGCAGGTCCACCGCGGAGAAGAGCATGTTGGTCCCCCTGCCACGCGGACCTAGCGCTCCCGAGTCCATCGGTCCGATCTTGCTTGCTGACGATTGGGTGCACCGTTTTGAAGGCATCGCCGGGGCTATGGCATGACGGCGAAGACCTTCGCTATCGCTTTCGAGCTGGGGTTCGATGTTGCAGAGTCTCTGCGTAACGGCTTCTTCGAGGTCAACCACGAGATCGAGTCCTTCATCGAGTTCCTCAAGGAGCTGTGGGATCGCGAAGAGGTCAGGGACTACGTCATCCCGTTCTCCGGGCGCAAACGCTCATGGGATCGCTGGATCTTCGAAGGCGGGCTCAGGATCAAGAACCGCATTTCTCCCGGAACGATCTTCAACACCATCGTGCAAGGCTCGGCTGCTGACGTCCTGAAAGCCGCGTTCTCCCTGTTCTGGGAGCGAGTTATGACCCGGCCTGAGTACCGTGACGGGATCTTCCCGCTGATGCAGGTACATGACGAGATCGTGCTCGAAGTCCGTGAAGACATCGCCCTCGAAGTAGCCTGCCTGTTGAAATACTGCATGCAGTACCCGCACTTCAAGACGCCGATCCCGATCCTCGCTGATGCCTTTGTTGTCGATCGATGGAACGAGGGCAAGGACGGTCGTCGCCCTGTGTTCACGGGAGAGCCCTACCACTCGCCTATCCGCCAGAAGGAAGTCGAGAAAGACGGCAAGAAGGTCATGGTCGACGAGTACGAGGACTGCTACCCGGAGATCAACAGAGTCCTGCATTACCTCACACTGGAGACTCGCGCTTGGTGCCGGGAAGTGTTGTTCCCCGATGGCAAGATGCCGAAGATGCGGATCCCGCACACCGAGTTCGTGTTCACTGAGCCGGAGAGAAACTGATGGACTACATCCGAGTTGCCGGCAACGTTGCCCGTAAAAACGAAGCCCCTGATCGGACTTCGTTTGGCGGGGTCAGCCGCCTTGCGGCGGGTGACTGGTTGGGGCTTGGGCAGGAATGGGTAGCCCCGGCGAGGTCACGTGCTGCAGCGCCCGTGCCAACTGGACCTGCATCTCAGGTGTCAGTTGCGGCAGTCGAGCAAGGGCAGCTTGAAACACATCTAGCTGATGGCTGGCCAGTCCAACGGTCGCGATCTTGGCTTGAAACTCCAGTTCAAGCTCCCGCAGGTCGACCATCGCCTCCAAAGCTTCGAGTTGGTGCGCGCTCAGAACTTCGATCATCCGATGGAAGCTCACCTGCCGGACAGTCTCTGCGTCACCTTGTACATACCAAGCCGGTGGTGGCCGGCTGCGCCTGCGATTCTTTCGCGCCATCACGCTCCCTTCGTTGAGACGCTGCAGCGGCTCCTGTACTCGCAGCCAACGCACATGAATCCCCGGATGCGGGGGAACACGCCGCGAAGACATGCATGCTCGATCTCGTCGATGGTCTCGATTAGTTCCGCCCGGTCTGCTGCGTCTCGAACGACCGGCATGATCTTGAACTGCGGTTTCTTCAGCTTCAAAAGCAACCAGAATTCGAAGTCTACCCGTCCCGGTGCCGAGTAGAGATGCTCGACGGCTGCTATGTAGACAGTTGGCTGGATGTCGTGATCGATGCGGTCCTGTCCGTAGGTTGATGCAGCAGTCTTCAGGTCCACAACGCGGTAGCGCCCGTTGCCGTCATCCAGAATCAGGTCGATGACACCCTCAACCATCCTGCCGGGTGCGATCTCGAACTGAAACGGAACCTCGGTTGCAACGACGCGGATATCTCGATCCACCTCAGCCAAGAACGTTGCGATCAGTGCCTCGCCCTTCTCAACCATCGACTCGTAGCTGCTTTTGCCCCATTCCATCGGAACGTTCATGTCTTCCGCCAACTTCACGCTGTCCGTGAAGGCACGATGGAATGCTCCGTAAACCTCTTCCGCAATCGGTGGTTGGCCATCCTTCAGCGCGCCAAGGAACACTTCGCACGCTTCGTGAATGGCTGTGCCGAGCACCAGCGATACTGGGGTAATCTCTTCGGGTGCATCATCAACGTATCGGTGCTTGTACTTCTTCGGACAGCGCAACCATGTTGACAGCTTGCTGTAGCTGGTGCGCGTACCTGTTTTTGTTGTCATCCCTACCTCCCTTCATCGAGGGCCGGCAGAACTACACCGGCCCTCAGTAACTCAGGTTGCCAAAGCCAGTTCCCCCACTCGCCGACGCTTAGTTGTCGTTGAGTTCATCGATGAGCGTCCCTGCTTCTGACTTGCTCAGCGCATTCAGGCGCAGGCCTCGCTCGTTGAGCAGCCATTCCCGTGTCTGCTCGGCGCTGAGATTGCGCTTGCGCCGCGTGAGGCTCAGCAGGAACCCAATCTGCTTTTTGCTGGCCGATGCACCGTTGCCCTCGCGCGAGCTTCGCCCAGAGGCGCCTTGATTCCGGTGGTGGCCATTGCCGTTGGTGCGTCCGTTTCCATTGCTGCTGCGGTCGGGTGCCGGTTGGCCACGTTGGATCTGCTCGGCGACAGCCACCTTGAGGTCGCCCCAAAGGGAGTGCAGCGCAGCCTTCATGGAATCCGGCTTGTTGACCAGCGCGTCGGCTAGCTCGACTTCGGCCGTCGCATGGAACGACTGCGAGCTGTACTCCTGCGCACCGGGGACCTTCAAGCCGTAGCTGGCGATCAGTTTGACCATGGTTCTCCTTGGAAGTTGCGGCGCCGGTACAAAGCCCGGCCCCTAGGATCAGTGAGCGGAACGTCGACAGTGCCCGCCGCCATTGCCGCGGCGGGCGGACCTCGCGGGCTCAACCGGCAAGGGCCGGGAGTCTAAGAAGTGGCAATCGGTTGGTCGCACAACCTTCGCGAAGGTGGCTGCCAAGGCTATAGCAGTGGACCAACGCGCTGACGGCTGCGCTGCGGCGCAACTGACCACGAAACGCACGTCGCAATCAGACGGACGGCTCCGTCTCTACCTGCGGCTCGCTCGTGGAGAACAAAAACTCCCAGAACGCAGCCCTCGGCAGGGCGTCAATCCAAGCGTTGTCGCACCACGGGCAGTGAACCCCTTGGAACGCTTGGTCGGCTTCAAGATACAGAAACTCGGTCTTCGTTTTGTATCTTCCACAGGACGGACAGGCTGAATGGCGCAAGTTGAGGAACACCTGCGCCACGTTCGAGTTGATCACAATCCGCTGCTTCTTCATCGCCTCTCCATAGTCACGGCCAGATGTACCCGCGGTTATGAATAGGCTTCTTGCTCGAACTCCCCACCCGCCCGGCCAAGATTACGTCGCGGGCCCAGCCCGATCACCCGTTGATGATCTCGGCCAGTTCCGACTCGACTGGCACCGACTTGTGGCGGCGCCGGCGCGGTTTGGCTAGCTGGGGCCGGGTCGCGGTCGCAGCGACAGTGGGCTCAGGCATGACCGGCTGCGCGTCGAACACTTCCTGCGCCTCCTGCATCTCGGTCTCTGTGGGGATGCTGGATTCGCCCTCATCCTCATTGTCGTCTTCAGGCGCAGCGGGAGGCGCGACCGGCGTGGCCGGCGGTCCTTCCGCATTCGTGCGCAGCTTGGCGAGTTGGTCTGGGATGTGCTCCTCCGGCTTGTCGACCTGCACGGGCATGCACAGCATTGCGGTGCCATCCTTGCAGGAGAATCCGACCGCCTGCTGGTCATCGATGATGCGGATCGTGACGACCTCGTCGCTGGTTGCTCCTCGAAGAGCCTTCAGTGACCTCACCAGTTGGTCGAGGTTGACGCTGACGGCCATCGCCTTGTCGTAGTCCGGGATCACGGCGCCGACCTCGGGGTACACGCCGTCCATGCGCCGGGCCTTCATCGTTTGGGCGTTGGCCAGATCGGTGACGCCCAAGACAATGGCGTCGTCGCTGATCTCGGCCTGAATGAACTGAGTGACCGCGGGCGCGTGGCGCCTCGGCTTGCCCAGCATTGCTGCGGCCTTGCCGGCGTCGCCGAGATCCAGCAGGAAGGGCTCGACCTGCGGAGCGGGTGTTTTCGGGTCAACACCATCGATCTTCGGAGCGTCCTTGGGATCTGCGTCCGGGTACGGCGTGAACAGCAGGGAGTGCCCGTCAGTGGACATCGTCCCGTTGGGCGTCAACGCAATGCTGTTCAGCGCGTAGCGGCCACGGCTTGCGGCTGCCACGTGGTGCTTCAAGTTGGCAGTGCTCAGAAACATCAGGACTCCTTTCGGGAAAGGCGAACAGCAGCGCATTGGCCGCTGTCGCACGGTCAGGTAGACTTCGGGGGTCAGAGCAACTGGAGGTCAATAGCCGGCGATGGTCGCCGGTTGAGTGTCAGTACAACTGCGCATCGTGATCTGCGGTCCGTTCGAATCCGCTAGGTTCCAAGCACACCGCAGACACCGAAGCGCCCCGGCTGGGGCGATTCGGATGTCTGCTTGTGCAAGGGCTTCTAGCGGAGCCTGAACGGAGGCAGCGCCGGGTCGCTCCTCCTTCATTTGTGTAGACGGTGTGGTGACTCGCAATGAAAAGCGCGTTGGCTTCGCGGTACGTGCTTCAAGGAAGGTCACTACGCATGAGTGGAAGCAACGATTCAGCTCGTCATCAGGGGGGCATTCCGCAAGACATCATTGACGCGTATGAACAGGCCAAGCGTGCCTGTCTTTCCGACCAAGAGCAATGCATCTTGAAGTGCAATGCGGCGATTGGAGCCATCCTCCGGCATCTGGCAACGATCACGTCTGTTGCCGCTGAGAATGTGGACCTCCACGAAGGCGGCGTATCATCCGTGCCGCGAAAGAACTCCGACATTCTGCAGGAACTTGAAATCCGTGGGCATGTTCCACCGCATGTCTACGCTGCAGTAACGGGAATCTTCGAAGCCCACGAGGCATTGCTGTCGACCGATGTACGCGACTCCAGCTCTGCGCATTCAAGCGCCGGTTGGTGTTCTCACCAACTGAGTGCGGTGATGCAATGGCTGACTACCCGAGCAGCGCCGCGCGTCAAAGGGTTTGCACGGCAACTGGGCACCTTTTCCAACGGTACGGAGCCGAGTCAGCAGTTGGCGGGTTCGACCGTAGGTTCACCGGAAGAATTGATGGAGGCGCACAAGGTCTACAGAGAACTCGGCATCGGCCTGAATGAGCTGAAGGCACTGGCCGCGGAACTTGGCATCGCGATCAAGTGCGCTGTCGACAAGTTGCCCCCAAGCCACGTTGAAGCAATTCGTCGTGCTCACCGCGGCACGTGTGTACCCGCCCATCGCGTGTATATGGAGCTGGGTGTTTCACTGAAGGCACTCCGTGAGAAATGTGTCGAGATCGGCATCAAGATAGAGGGGGCGGGCTACGCGCTGACGCCCAACGAAGTGGAACGGATCAAGTTCCTTTTTCAGAAGGGCTCTCCAGCAGAGTCGCCCGCTACCCCCATTGATGCTCGCGATGCAATGCCGTCCTTTGCTTCGCTCCGAGTACCCAAGAACATCAATGAGGCATGCAGGCAGGCTGTCGCGCTTGAGGAGACAGATGCCAGCGCATGCGTCGCAAAGTGCTTTACGGCCATTGAACAACTCCTCAGACTTTGCGCAAAGAACGCGGGAGTCCCGCTTACCAACGAACGCAACGGGCGGCTTCAAGACCGCACCGCGCTGGAAATGACAAACGATCTGCAAGCACACAAAGTGATCAATCCACACGTGGCCGACCTGATCCATCGCATCCGCAAAGCACGTAACACTGCAAGTCATCACAACAGGGCAGACCGAAACACGGCGAAGCGTTCTCTCAGTGACTTGGAGGAGGTGTACCTCTGGTTTGATTCTCAGGCGGCAGGCGGTCAGGGGATGTGAGGCAATCGTGCAGGGGGTTCCCCTTCCATGTCAAGCTCATCGTCTAGCGCGGATACTTCCTCCGCGAGAGAACCGCCCTCTTTGCCGCAGCGCTCATCAATGGCTGAGAAGCAGGGCTTACGGACAAACTTGAAGGCGCTGGCCGACGAAGGCAACGCGGTGGCATGCATCGAGTTGGGTAAGGCCGCTGCCCTAGCCGGTCATATGGCAGATGCCGAGATGTACTTCGGAAGGGCGGGAGCTGCAGGAGCGGAGCTGTTCCGATCTCTGAAGCACTTGCGCCGTCTTGAAGCGAAACCACTTCGTCGGAAATTGATTGGCGTGTCTTCGGCGATGGGCTTGACGCTCGGCGGGATAGCGGGTGGTCTCCTAAGAGCCGAGTTCATAGCTGAGGTCGCTGCGTGGAGCCTACCGAGCGTGTTGGCTCTCGTCTGGCTAATCGCGCTGGGGCTTTTCTATTGGAAGCGCATCACCGAGCAGGGTTGTTTCGTCGTCGCGGCGGCATGTGCGATTCTCGCCGGTGGCTGGCTCGGACTTGGGTATGCAGTGGGTTGGTCTGCAATGGCCGGCGTGTTCCTTGGTGCCGGAGCGGGCGGGTTGATTGGCTTCCTACTGGGATGTCTTCTCGCCCTACTCGTGCTTTCAACACCGAGTCGAGCACTGCTGGAACGCTGTGGGTTCAGCACGAGCGACTAGGTAAGCGCTCCTGCGCGAGACGGCTTCAAATCACTTCATCGGTCTTTTGATCTGGCAATCCACTGTGCGGCAGGAGCGCGGCCTGACCCATTGCACGACTGCTTCAATTGCTCCCGACCGTCAAGCTCAACGGAGGTAGTCAAGCAGCAGCGTGAGCGCAACCACAAACAGGGCCGTGGCTACTGCCGCAGCCATCGTGAACCAGAACGCCTTGGCGAAGAATTCCATGTGTTCTCCTTGTGAACAGAACGTTGTTTAGGGCCCAAGCGGGGCGCCGAAGCTTGGGCAATCTGTTGGCTTGAAGGCATCTCGCAATTCAATCGCCGGTACGCCCGGATGATCAAAGGCTGGCTTTCACCAGCAACTCATAGCACCCGTCAACGGTGACGCTGACGCCCGTGCGTTTGCCCACCGGACGAAGCCGAATCTCCGGCAACAAGCCGGTGTGGTCGATCTCGACTACCATTCGCTTCGACCGGCGCGCGTCGTGGGTTCGGCTCGGGACTGCGCGGGTAAGCCTCTTGCCCTGCTTGAGCGGTGTTGTCATGGCGTCACCTCTTGCAGGTAGCCACTGTTCTCAACGAGGCGCACCTTCCGTGTCACCTTGCAGTGCTCCATGACCTCGACGACCATCGAGCGGATGCTCAACCGGTTGCTCCACTCAAGTTCGAACTTCGCGTCCCTGAAGCGGAAGCTGCACTCCTTGCCGTCGGCCAGCCGATCACGCAGCAGCGTGACCAGCTCGTCAGGCGTCACGTCATTCGCCGGCACACCGGGCCATGTAGCGGCGATGTCCACTGCGTAATCGCTGGTTCGCCACAGCTCCTCAGCCTGCTCGCTGTCCATGGCCTCCTCATGCCACGAGTACCACGGGTCGAGGTTGGGGTACATGACCGCATCATCACAGCTGTGGACGAGTGCAAAATCGTTGCCGCTGCGGAAGGCGGCGCGTTCGCGGTTATCGGGTGCGAATTCGCCGTCGAGGTCTCCGTTGGCCAGCACTGCCTGCTCCGGCACCGGCTGGACGACGCGCTTCTCGCCGCTGTCGAACTTGAGCGTGATTTCCCCGCAATGCCACAACAGGTCACTGCGATCATCGGCGCTGATGGCGAACTCGATGTCGCTGACCACCGGCACGTTAGGAAACATGGCCTTGAACAGCGGCACCTCGGATTGGGGCAGCAGCATCAGGTCCACGGGCACCAGCTCGAACGCCGAATGAAAACCGGGCTCGAACGAGCACGCGATGCTGCCTTTGGCTATGGCCGCGGCTGCCTCCTTGCGTGTCAACGTGTTCAGGTAGTCGCGGTCCAAGCGGACGCGAATGCGCTGCAGGTCCTCCGGCAGCTCGACCACGCGCAGCATGTCCCAGCAGTACACCAAGCCAGCCAGTCGCCGGCGCGCGCTGTCGTCGCCAAACTCCGTGATGCGACGGACCACGGCATCCACGCAGGCCTTCTTCACTTCCTTGACGATGGAGCGGAACTTGGCGTCGTCGAGCACTGCGTCGCGGTCTGGCAGCGTGAAGTTGACCGTCCCCGGCCGCGCGTGAATCCGCACCCACGGGCTGTCTGATGAGCGTCCGAAGTGCTCGATGCGCTTCAGCGGCAGGGGAATGCCCTGCTGGATCAGCACGACCTCGCTGTAGCAACCGCGATCTGGTGTCTGGGTGTGGATGTCGATGAAGCCCCAAGCGGTGTCGACGCGAAGTGTCCCTGCAGGTACGGGCAGCGGGTTGAAGGGCTCGACTACTCTGCTGGCGTCGTCCACGACGATCGTGGTCCGAAAGGGCATGAATGCCGCCTGACGCTCCCAGCGCTCGGCGTAGCCCTCGACGTGGGGCATGTCGTCGCAGCCAAAATCATGGTGCAGACGGCTGACGGTGACCTGCGTGCCCTTCAATGCAGGCAGCAGGCCTTCGTAGACGGCGGGCTTGCCGGCACACATGGCGGCGTAGTCCAGAGTGAGACGCCAGCGGCCGGAGCGCACCTCGGCCAAGCCGCCCAGCTTGAACACGCTGAACAGGCCCATGCCGGCGGGCTGCTCGGCACTGACGCCTTCATTCCATTCGGACTTGCCGATATTGAGCAGGTCCTCAGGGTCGATCACGCCGTGGCCGTTGTCGGCCACTGTGACCGTGCCAGCGCAGGTGTCGATCTCAACCCGCACCTCGGAAGCCTCAGCACGGCGTGCGTTCTGAAGCAACTCCTGAATGCAGGCAAGGTTGTCACTGAAGTAGTTCAAGATTTCCCGCAGAATGCTTGCTGCATCGGCGCGAACACAAAGCTGCGTACGCATGGTTTCTCCTTGGATCGGTAAAGGCGGATGTCCTTGCAACGCCCCCCGGCATCAGGGCATGATGGTCTCATTCACGGCAGGAGCACGGACGGCACAGGTTGCACGAATGGTCAGCGCTCGGATTCACATCGGAGGTCAAAATGGTGGACGATGACTATTGGAACTTCCCTACGAGGATCACGGGCCGGGACACGCATGGTCTGCCTTACGGCGCTGCGGGAACTTTTAGGGTACGCAAGGTCCAAACCCCTGAACGGCACTGGAAGATCGAACTCACCTTCGAAGAGGGGCACGGGCTACTTGGCTGTCCAACGCAGTTCGACTGCCCCGGTCGAGATGCCGTTGAAGCAACACAAGTTGCTGAGCAGCAGATCAAGGCATGCATCCATCGGCCGAATATAGCCACGGACTTCCGAAGCGTGATGAATTGAGCGGCGCAGACTCTCGCACCGCAGCCCAAACCTCGGTGACGGTCAAGCGAAGACTTCGCCCGAATAGAATCGCCCACTCGATGCGCCTGAACGAGCGCTAGCGGCAGCTTGGCTGTACGTTGCATGGAAGGGCGTCTCGCAGGAGGTGCTGGCGCAAACATATGTAGGCATCGAAGCCGTCGTCAATGGCGGTTCTCTCTAGGCGCAATTGGATTACGGCGACTGCCTGCACAGTGGCTGGTGCGCCCGATGCCTGAGGTCGCCGCGTTCCAGTGGTATCTCAAGGCTGCAGAGCAGGGGTGACCGCCGCCCTGTTCACCTTGGCCGCGCGCGTACGGCCTGCGGAAGAAGTGGCCGGATGCTTTCGAAGTTGCGATGTAACAGTTCGCTCTTGTGTTCACTCCGCCGGCCACCGTTCCTTCGCCCTATTCCATATCGCAACGAAATCACGCTCATCGTCGACACTGAACCAAGTCTTCTGACTAAGGTGACGCAGCCAATCGTTCTCATGAACGCGGTTCGAGGCTATGGGGTACCTAAGCCCAAGGCATTCGATGCCATACTCCGTAATGGCCCATCGTCCATGACGATCCAAAATCGGCCCGCACTCTACATCCTCAGCAGCTCTTTTGACCGACACCTCCTTAGGTAGCCCCTCCACCTTTACCGTACCGCTGTACGCTGAAGGGTTACGTCGTGCGGCGGCAGCGTGGTTCTTCAACTCGACGGGGTCGGACTCTGCCTTGCTCATGTCGACTCCTGTTCAAAAGGAAAGATGTGAATTAGCGGTCGCAGGATCAGTGCGCCGTGTGTGATCGCCAAGTATACACGGGAGTGCGACAAGACACCCCGGAGGAATCATCGTGCCCCCTCGCACCAAGCGCGAGCGTTCCAGCCAAAAGCATCGATAACCTCTCGAAGGCAACCTGCACCACAGTGACGAGGCGCTTTACGGCCCCCCCCCCCCCCCCCCCCCCCCCCCGGACGATGTTAGTTATCGATCCACCGGCCTGCGGCGGAGAGGTCGGTGAGCCGACCGCCAAGGGTTTGGAGTTTGTGTCGGCTTTCCAATGCGAGCGCGTTGTCATTGCCGGCCCGGGTAAGCGCGTTGATGACGTTGTACAGCGTCTGGCCCGGTTCCTGCTGGTAGGCGCTGCGGATGGCCACACCTTCGTCTTCACCCAATTCGTACCGGCCGACTATCCGGTCAAGTGCTTTCTCGGGCTCGGCGACTTGAATGCCGCGAGTGCCTGCGAAGGCTGTTGCCGCCTGACCGGAAAGGTCGAGTGCGCGGTCGAAGGCCTCCCGCACCTGATCGGCAATCTCCGCCTTGCCAACGTGCCGGCGCTGATAAGCCCAGCGGCCTGCGCCCATGACCAGCCCATTGAGGCAGATCGTGCGGTACACCAAAGCGCTGATGTTGACACGTGCGAGCCCGACCTCACTGTTCCGCAGGTGCAGCCCGCGATGCAGCACATCCTTGCGGGCATTGGAAAGCCCATCTTCAGATCTGCCGATCACCTGCAGGTCGAGGTAGCCGTCCGTCAGTTCGTATCGGACTGGCGTCTCCTCGCCCAATCGCGACTCAAGCCACCCGAGAATGTCGACATGGTTGATGACACGGTACGACCCGGAAAGGACGGCGCGGACTTCGCTGCCTTCCAGCCGAAGCATGACATCGCGGTCCGCATCGCGAAGCCACCGATTGACGTTGCGCGAGCGCAATTCAGGGTCACAGCGACGCAGGTAGTGCGCCGGAATCTGAAGCTTGGCGGCTATCTGGCCAAAGGCGTGCTCGCGAAGCTCATAGCGTTCATTGCCTCCGACCATCAGCGCCCCATCAACTGGCGCCATCGCCACTTCGCGCGTGTTGACGACGATGTCGCGCTGGTCGTCCGCCAAACGGGTCAGTCGATTGCGTAGTTCTCCTAACCGCGAGTCCGGCCTTGCGTTCAGTTGCCCCAGAATGTGTCGAGCAGCCGCCACCGGGCGGTCTTCCAGCACGGATGTGTCAGACATGCATCCTCCGATCAGGCCCAAGCAGGGCCGAGAACATGAAAGGCGCCGACTCCCATAGCCGACGCCGCGGAATTGCTCGAACCCCGGGGCCGTATTGCGGCTACGGGATCCATCCATGTTCTTATGCCCCAAAACCGGCTATTTTTTGGGCTTTCGGCGCTTTTTCGGAGACTTGGTGCCGCCAGCACTCTCAGTCCACGCCGCCTTCGCTCTGTCGTCGCCCATCAACGCTGCCTTCTTCGCCCACTCCTTCCCGCGACTGATGGTTACTTTGCGATCCGCCGTGTTCGGGTTGGCTTTCAAAGCCTGAAAGAGGCTCAGGGAAGCCTCCGCAAACGCGCCGGCGTTGTCCGACTGAAGCTCCGTGAGGCGTTCGAACGCGGCAGCGGCCTCCTTTAGCTGACCTTGTGCAGCGAAGGCGTGACCAAGAAGGTACTGCCCAAAGACGTGGGTGTTCATGGCCTCTGGTGGCACCTTTTGGAGGTGTGCCAGCGCGTCCTGATACTGCCCGACGTGCATGAGAATCCGGCCGATTTCGAGCGTGGGTTGAAGCCAAAGCGGGTCGAGGTCACTTGCACGTCGTAGGCAACCCTTGGCTGCCTCGACCTCGCCTACCTCGCCGTACAGGGCTCCCAGTCGAAACAGCTTGTAGGCGTCATCGGGCGCGTTCTGGATTGCGAGCTTCCAATACTCGATTGCGTCCTCGTAGAATCCCCATACCTGCTCGTCCGCCGCCATCTGCTCGTACTGGTTGGCGAGCAGCGTGGGATGAGAGCGCGAGAGCGCTTCCCAAGGAGCCCGCAGCTCGGGTGGCCAAAGGCGGTGGTAAGAGTTCATCAGTCGGTAGGTGGATTCGTGATCGAAGGGCGGAGGCAACTTGGCATCCGCAAGCTCAGGCACTGCCCTCGTGACTGCCTCCCATGCAGCGCCGCGCTGATAGCAGTGTTGGATTCGTGTTGTAAAAGGCAAGAGTTGGCGCTCAACACCATACGCGAGTGCATCGCCAGAGTGGCCGCTCACGAGCTTTGCCGTAGATCCGCATACCAGCAGGTCCGTTTTCCAAACGGGGTCGGTCTCCGATTTGGTCCAAGGCCCACGCCAGATCAATCCCTTCTCCATGTACCCGGTCAGCGACGCGGCGCCATGTTCACCTCCTTGCTTCCAGAGACCCATTGCCACGTCGCACACGAGGAGCTGCTGAACCGAACTTGAGCGCACGTCCCCAGATAGTCGTACCAATGCTTGGCCGGAATCGATGTACCGGGAGATTCGGGCCGCTGCGTCCTGAACTACATCCCAGCCCACAACCTTCGATAGCATCTCCCCCAGTCGCCAGAGCCCGTAGAATCGGCGCATCTGGGCAAGCAGCGCCTCTTCCGACTCCCCCGTATCGAGCGAACTGAACTCACGGGCGAGTTCGATCATATGCTGGGCGCTCGGGGTGCGCGAACCGTCCAACCAGTAGCCAACTGCCTGATGTGACGCCCCATCTCGGTGTTCGACGAAGCCGGTCAGCCGAGCTGCAAGCCCCGTTTTCGTTGGCGCATTCGTTCCGGCGCGCTCAAACCAACGTTGCAGAAGCCAACCTCGTCCGTCAGGTGTGGCCCATGCAACTGAATCCGATGCGCTGAAGTCGACAGCCGTCAGCAGAAGCAATGCTTGAAGACGCAGGGCAAGATCTATTGCAAACAACCGCATGAATGGAAGCGCGGCGGTTTTCGGGTTCGTCACCGAGGCCGACAGACTGGACACACTGCCGCGTACACCATCCCACGCCCAGAGCAGGTGTCTGATGCCAAGGTAGACTAGCTCATAGATGCCGCCACCCGGCAGCCCTGTCGCAGCATTTGGAGGTAACTGAACCGGTGGGACAATTCCGGCCCGTACCAGCCCCCAGCAGACGGCCTCGACGATCTCCTCTTCGGAATTCTGCTTGATCGGGCGTCGCCCGCGGAAGTAGTCCTGTGTTGTTTCCTTGCGCAGCACGTAGGGCACCGAGTAACGACCCCCGACCACGCTCTCCGCTCCCACCACTGCCTCATCATCAAGATCAAAGGCCTTGACCAGTGCGCCAAGAAGCGCGCCGCTGTAGGGAGCTAACGCGCGATCGGGGTGCATGGCGTCGCGTTCGATCTCAGGGATCATGTTCGTTCCTTGGTCGGGGATGGCGGGAGGCACCTGCCTCCCGCCATCCAACTTGGTCACTTGCCAGAGCCTTTAGCACCGGTACCACCCGTCGGGAGAGAAGTTCCCCGAGACGAGTGATAGGCAGCGTTGTTGCTGTTGCCCTGATTGGCATGGTTGTTCAGGTTCACCCGAACCTGCGCCGGCTTTACGCCCGACACCCCACGCCCGTGACCTCCAAGGCCCCTAGCCATGATACACCTCCTGTCTCTAGCCGAGGCGCGCCCCACCGAAACAGTCGGCAGCCAAGCGCACCCCTATCGCTAGGAAAGCGCCCGGTTGTGACGACGGTGAGTAACCAAAACCCGGAAAAACAGTCGCGTGTAAACAGCGAGTGATGACGCCTTGCGAGGAAACTTCTCGTTGCCGAATGGACTGGTTGCCCGACCGGCGCAGGGACGAACAGCAAGATTGAGCTGCTCTACTGGCACAAGGCTCCGCCGTGTCCTTCCGGCGCACGCTGGGGGTCCGTCATTGCAGTAGCGAGGTGGATGCACCGCTAACACGGAGACTTCAACTAAAGTTCAGGCCAAGTAATGTACCGATCATCGTTCGGGGACACCTACGGAAAACGGTGAATGAAAAAGTCAAGAGGCTTCATTGTGGTGCAGAATGGCGGCGGCCGTGGCGAGGTCGTGCCGGATCTCGTGTTGCGCTCAGAGCGTTCGGGCGCCGAAGCGTCGATGCTCATTTCTTTTCTCAACCAACTCGATCGGTCTATGCACTCACCGGCCCAACGAATTGCATTTGTGGAGCCGTTGCTCGACGGCACGTACCCGGACGCCGTGATTGTGTCTCGCAAGGCTGAGCGGGCAACACCGACCGACGCCGGCGTGTGCCTTGGTAAGGCGGACTTTCGAGTAGCGCAGCTACTATTCAGTTTAGGACCGTCCTGCCTGTCGACGGTTCGTGCCTACTGTGGGGCAACGGCTGAAGCGAGCCTTTTGAAACTTCAGCTTGCCGGCTATACGCGACTCAGCAACTCGCGGTGGCGACTCGCTGCACTTGCAGGTTTGTTCCCAGTGTCGCGGATCGTGGCATTTGAAGCTAAAATGAGCGCTTCGAAACGGGTGCTGGAACAGGCATCGGCGCACCGCTGGTTTGCTCACGAGTCGTATGTTCTGCTTCCCAATCGGCCCCGAAATGAAACGTTTATTGAGTCGGCTCGTCGATGGAACGTCGGGATCTGGGTCGCCAATGAACGTCGTCCGATTCTAAAGTCCTCATTTGCATCTTGCGGCAAACCGATATCATACGGGTCATGGCTTCTGAGTGAGTGGGCCTCGCGGTTGGCCGCGTAGGCTCCCAGCACTGCGTGCCGACGGACCCACAAATGCAGCTGTCCATTCCGATGGTTCAAGCGTTGTTTCCCGAACTCGCCGCGCTGCGGCCGCTGGGAGAAGGCGGGCAAAAATGGGTATTCGCATGCGAGACCAATGACGGCAGGCCAGCCGTCCTGAAGCTCATCAAGCCTCACGCCGATCTAGAACGAATCCAACGAGAAATTCAGGCGGTTGTGGCAGTGAAATGCCCACGCGTTCCCCACATCTATCACGCCGACATACGTGACTCAGTCGTAGGTTCTCTGGTTTGGCTTCTTGAGGAATTCGTCCCCGGCGACCAGCTTCGCGCGGTGATCAATGCTTCGCCACTATCCGTAGCAGATGCCAAGCGCTTGGCCACCCATGTCCTAGAGGCACTCGCCGCGGCTGAGAGTGCGCGTGTAATCCATAGGGATGTGAAGCCGGACAACATTGTTTGCGATCCTACGGGCAACTTCTGGCTTCTTGACTTCGGAATCGCACGGCATCTTGACCTTGAGTCGTTGACAGCTTCCGGTCAGGTCGGCGGAGTTGGGACACTGGGCTACGCTCCTCCTGAACAGTTTCAGAACAAGAAGCGGGAGTTAGACGCGCGTGCCGACTTGTTTGCCCTTGGTGCGACCCTCTACGAGGCAGTTACCGGGGCCAACCACTTCCGAGTCGGGGCGAAGGATGCCTTCGAGGTCTGCCAACGCGTGGAGAACAGCCCCTTGCCGCGTCTGCAGCTGAAGGACGATGTTGGCGGCAGGTTTGACGCATTTGTCCGGACGCTAGCCCAACCTCGACGAGACCATCGACCTGAGTCCGCCCAGTCAGCACTGGATTGGGCAAGAACGCTCTAAGGAACAGAAAATGGAATTTGCCCTCCAGTTCGGACATGGGATGATGGACCACTCGATCTCGCTATGCAGCGAATGGGGTGGTGGCACCGTCATTCTTAGTCCCAGAGACATCAAGCCCGAGTGGTTAGCGTCCCAAGCAGGCAAAATCGCGCAGGTGGAGGGCGTCCGTTTGCTCTTTGATCCGCAGTGGTATGTTCCGCACGCGAACCATGAGCGACTCAAGAGCCACGATTCGTTTCCGGCCAGCTATGACAGCGGAACGTTTTTTGGCGGAAATGATCTGACCCGGTCGGTCGCCAGCATCGCCGCCGTCAACCTAGAGATCGGCACTGCCGCCGTAATCTTGCCCGGCCTGCTATCAGAGACTGTCAACGACGAGTGGCTAGAACGACAGGAGCAGATTGCAGCGGCGTGTGCAACCCAGATGCCAGCGCGCCGAAGGATGGCGACCATCGCGCTTGGCGGCCCGGCTGTGGCTGATGTCAACCAGATACACGAAGTACTCGAACGAGTGCCCACTTGGAATGTGCAAGGTGTCTACATCGTGCTCCAGCATCCCAACGGCGGCTACTTCGTTGAAGATCCGATCTGGCTTGGGAATGCACTGGATTTCATTGCTGGCCTTCGGCTCAAAGGTGTCGAGGTCGTTGTAGGCTACTGTAATCAACAGATGTTGATCGCAGCAGCCGCAGGAGCCAATGCCGTCGCTTCGGGCACTTGGAAGAACGTTCGTGTCTTCTCACCTGAGAAGTTTTACGAGCCGGAAGAGGAGCAGAAACTGCAGCGCGCACTTTGGTACTACTGCCCGCAAGCCCTATCCGAGTACAAAGTGCGAGCCCTAGATGTAGCCAAGCAACTTGGTGTTCTGCACAAGATGGCAGTGCCAACTCACCTCCAGCAGTACAGTTCCTTGCTGTTCGGCGAAGCGCAACCTAGCACAGTCGCTTATGGCGAGCCGGACTCGTTTCGCCACTACCTTGCATGCTTGCGAGATCAGGTGATGCACACACGCAAGGAATCGTTCGCCGCAACCGTCGCTCACCATGAGGCAGGTTTGAACCAAGCAGAGCAACTGCTCAAGGAACTCCGTAGCGTTGCGGTTCGAGCAGACGACCGGGACTTTACCGAATCTATCAATGCAAATCGTGCAGCGTTGAAGATTTTGGAACAACGTCGCGGCGTGATCCTCGAACAGCGCTGGGCAACCCTCGCGTAACCCGACGACCCGCAAACCGATGGCTGATTCAAGTTCACGGACCGGCCACTTGTCGGGTCAGCCATTGTCCGCCGGCTCGTATGTCGACCGCAACGCAACGAAGTTGGCAGTGGTGTTGCCGGCGTTGCACGAGATGAAGCTAAATCTTGTCGACTGCGTTGGCGGCGTTCCGTAGAGCGGATTCAAGGCGCTGCCGCTCTCTATTGCCCCGGCGCTGCCAGAACTTGCCGAACTGCTTGTCGCGTCCCTTGTGGTTGCGGAAGAACTGCGAGGCGTCTAGCTGCTCGTCGCCCTTGCCGCGGTAGACGCGGAAGAAGCGCCATGCATCGCGAAACGCCGTGTCAATGGCTCTGTTCAGTGGAGTCAGCACTGTGCTGTCGCCGCGCTGCCACGCCTGCCGAAACGCTTCTCGTGAGGACGCTTTGCCCAAATAGTGGCGAAACTCGCCCCACACGAATCCGAGGATCAACCATTTGAAGTACGATCGTTGCGGATTACCACGCGCCACATAGGCAACCTGTCGCATCACGTGGTATCTGTTCAGGTAGAAGTGCGGGTCTGTGTTTGGGAACACACTGTCGTAGAGGTCCTCCGCAAAGAGGTTGTCTTTGCCGGATCGACTAACGACAGGATCCAATTCGCACCCAGCCACGGCTTGGGCCAGCTCCTCCTTGGTTACTGCTCGCAAGTGCTTTGCACGTACGGCACGTTTGGCTTCGCCTTTGGACTGGCGCTTTCGAACGTAGAGGTAGCCGAGCTTCCGTAGCTCGCGTTCAAGGGCCACTTGCTTGCGGTCATTGGCGCGCAGGTCTGCCTGCTTGATTGCGTTCTGCCAGTTTGTGCCGGCAACGATGTTGGAAACGAGGTCGTCAAACGAGTCCCCGTCTCCTTCTGGATCGCGTGGCACAGCCATTACCTTGACCAAGACGCTTGCATCGACTGCAAACTTGGCGTGCTGCCACAGGGTTCGCGTAGTTTGCTGTCCGTTGATCACTTGCGGGTTGGCCACACGAAGCCGTCTCGATAAGCCCGAGCCAAGTTCTTCGGCGCCGTCGCAGACAATCGTGACGCCGTTGTTGAAGTAGAAAAAGTTCTCCGGCTGGGACTTCAACGTATCCAACATGTCCTTGTTGATTTGTGTCCTCTCACCAAGATAGCCGCGGATGTTCCGGGCAAACAGCCGGTCGCGTGCAACATCGTACAATTCGGCCACCTTGTCTCCGCGCATGGGGAAGGCCCAACTGTTGATCTGCTTTGCGGAGTCGTGCCGATGCATGAGCGCGCCGACCTGTACCTTGGGGCCGTGCTCCATCTCCAGTTCCAGTTCCCGAATCGGTGGCGCCACGCCATCCATGCAGTCGCGGAATAGGTGCATCACGCGGTTGCCATCAAAGACTTCAATCTCTGCCTTGGGGAAGTCTCGGGGCGTGCTTCGCCTTACTTCAGCCACAGCATCTCGTGCCACCGATGGCGACACTTTTGACAGCGTAGCGTAGTAGAGGATCAGGCGATGTTTGTCCTTCTGAACCGCCTGTCGCGCTTCGCGTAGTGCGTCCGCGGTCAGGGCGTCCATACCCTCCGCGAACTGGTCGAATTCCGGCCGGGACGCCTGCTGGATCCAGTGGGCCAATTGGGCAAAGGCAAGTACGTCTGACCGCCGTTCGTTGCCCCTGTTTACTTCGTGACGGTACTTTCCCTGCACGACAAACACGACCTTGGCTCGACGGTCGATCAGCGTGGCGTCGACGCTCTTGTCGCCAGATCCACCTGTCAGTGCACGTAATGAGCGATCTTCATCGTCGGTAACGTATGCCCGCAGAAACCAGACGACGAAGGCATCGTCTCTCTTCAGCCTATGCTGGTGCTTCTCCGCAATCTGCTGGACCTCAGCATCAAGGTCGCGGTGTGTGAGTTCACCCAACTTCATGTCGTCCCCCTAGGTGGCCAGACCCTACAAAGCACAAGGCGCCATTGCGACTGTCGTCGTAGTTTCAGGAGTGAGGGGTGGCGATGCCACGCTACGGTTTGACTAGCCGGTGAAGGTTTGCGGAGTCCAAACCCCAAGGCGGACGACCAGACTTCGTGAGTTCCTCCGCAAGTCTCGCAGTTTGACCCCCGGGTTGGGCGTGAGCAATCATCACGTCACTTGCTATTGCCGCCACAAGCCGGTTGCGCGCTGCTGCCGACGCTTTCGTAGCCCGACTCACGCTTGCCGGAAAGGGTGAAACGATGGCTAGCCGGCCGCCGTCAAGTGCAGCCCGCCATTCCGGCCGTACCCTCATGCCGTGCACGCTTCGGGCAGGGCACATTACGATCGGCTGCTTGCCGCGCAGGAGCGTTACGAGGCACTCCTTTTCCATGGGTGTATGGAAGCCGCTTATGACTCCTACGCCGGCATCGCGCAGCCCGCGGGCAACGTCGAACAGCTTGAGAATCTCGTTTCCGGGGCAGCGCACCGAGCAAAGGATCGCCAACAGGTCCTGACCTAGCAGGCCAGCATCGCCCATCACCCACAGCACTTTGGGAGCCCGGCGACCAAGTCGGTCCGGAAGATGAGCCGGATAGTCCGGCATTGACCGCCGTACTTCACTCAGTGACAGCTTCGGTGTCGTCAAAGGCCATCTCTCGTTGCAGACTGCTCAAGTCAAATGTGCCCGTCTCGTCAAGTGTAGAATCGTCTGCGACACCGCCCGCGTCTAGCGATGGAGACGCATGATCAGGTGCTCCTGAGAACTGCATTTCGGATGCCGGCGGGAAGGACTCCTCATCTTCGTCGAAGGAGTCGTAACCCACGTCAATGCCCTCAGGAACGATGCCACGCGCGGCAAGGCGCCCTCGCAGCAACTCCATTGCGTTCCGTTGAATCTGCCGGATGCGTTCGCGGGTCAAACCCAGCGGCTTCGCGATTTCCCGTAGCCTCATCACGGGTCCATCGAGGCCGAACCGCTTGCGGAGTACATCCGCATCACGAGCTGGGAGCCTTCCGAGTTCTTCGTGAATAGCCGCTTGTAACTCCTTGAGTTCGAGGGCGTCCACGGGGGTGACCGTGTCCTCCAAATGAAAGACCTTCCACTGACGTTTGGGCAAATTCACGGCAAGGCGAAGCTCGCGCGCGAGTTGGCCGTGATGCCAGTAATCGAACTGAATGCCCTCCTTGGCGAGCAGCCGATCAACTGCACATGCGGCAGCGGTGGGGCCATGCCGACGTTCAATCTGGCGTTGCGCCCGTTCAATTCTGGCACTTGGCCAGTGCAGGTAGCTAGGTATCTGGATGAACTGGCTTGCCTCAAGGCCTTCGCGGGAGCAAGCCTGACGAATCCACACCACTGCATAGGTTGAGAACTGGTACCCCAGCGTGGGATCGAACCGACGGGCGGCTTCGATCAATCCGAGCACGGCGATTTGGCCAGCATCATCTTTGTCGAGCCCAAACCATGCCCTTGCCAGCCACGACCACTTCTTGGCCAACATCAGGTGCATCTCTACGATTCTCGGCAGTGCCGACGCGTCTCCATCGCGATAGGCGAGTGCCAGTCGTTCCGTTTTCCGCGCATATCCCGGCCATTTGGCGAATAGGTTGAACTCGGATTCCGGTACAAGGGCTTGCCGGACGCGGCTTATCGCGTCAACGAGAGTGATGCTCGCCTCTTCTTCAAGCCGGAACGCCAAGCCGTGGAGTCGCTGGAGCAGCAACGGAGGCGGTTGATCCGAAAAGAATGGGTGTTCGCGGTGTTCCACCGCGCGCTTGTCGTCAGCGGCAAAGGCCCACGCCCACACCTGCTTGGGCGGCGCATCGCAGTGGAAGACAATGATGTGCTCGTGGTAAGTCTTACGAAGTTGCCGCTGAATGTCGCGTAGAAAGTGGCGATCTGCAACGACCGTGCGGTGTGTCAAGCAGCTAAAGACGGTAAAGCCTCGCTTGTGCGCCACGGCGCTCAGAACGAAGGATGTGCCACGACATTCGAGGGAGACCGCAGCTTTCACACGATCCCACCCGAGGTGCTCGACGAACAACTCGTCAAAAGCGTGACCTAGGAGTGCGGTTTCGACGCTGTCCATCGATCATGCCTCTCGCACCCTTTGTCGTTGGGCTCGCACGTAGTTTGACGTCCCGTTGAGCCCCCACGCACAGCTGTCACTGCAGCAGTTTCAGGTAAAGGTGCCTGTCCGGACCCTCGTACTCCAAGCGCCAGCGTTGCAGCACGTCCATGCCTAACACCGCATCGTAGGCAGTCGCTTCTGCGCACGTAGCTACCTCTTGAGTAGGCATGCCCGCTAGCGGTCCACTTCACCGTCATGCGGCCCCATGCGGTATTTCGCGTCGTAATTGACAATAAAGTCCAGCTCCTCTGGCGCGAACCTATAGTGCTTCGCTAGCAAAGCATCGATGCGGTCAATAAACGGCTTGCTATGCTTGGGGTAGATGCACTGAATCGTAAGAGTGTCGTGCCGAAACCGCATGGTTCGGTCCTCGGAGTGGAGCTGAAGATCACGCATTAGGCTTTGCCCAAGACCCACGAGATGCTTCTCTACAGTGCTTGCCTCAAGCTCGGCTAGATTGATCGGGAAAGCATCGATCTCGCGCTTGTTCAGATGGCGGCAGTCGGACAGCACGGTTACGAACCAATAGAACAAACTGGAATTCAGGCAGCATAGCGCCAGTCTTGCTTGAGCTGCGGTTTTGAAGGCAATCGTCTTGAACTCTGAGGGCGCGCGCCGGGAGCCTCTACCGTCCAGTACTGTTGGCTCGAAGTCTAGGACTTGCAAGAAGTAGCCCACCTTCCTTGAGTAGTAGATACGATGCTCTGACTGACTCGCATAAAATTCACGCAGGATTGCCTTTTGCCCCAAGAGCTTTTGAAGAATGGCATGTTCCACACGCGAACCTAGCTTTGGCCAACTGCCATCGACAATTGTTGGAGCCGCTTCGACGAACTCCAGCCTCTCAAACAACATTGCGCGCTCCTGCGCGAACCACTTGTTGTAGCGTGTGGAGTTAGGTATGGCGCCACGACCGCCAAGGAGGTGGATCGTCAATCGAATGTGTTCTAAGCCATCAAATAGCCTCGAAGGGCGGTCGTCATAGGAGCTGAAGCAATCCTCTTGCATGCCCAGCATGCGCCTCAAAGTTTCGTATCGGTCAGTCGACACGGAGGATACTGGAACAATGAAGCCTTGCCGGGATCCGGCGTGGCAAAGCCTGCTGCAGCGCTCAATGATTACGGCGTAGAGATTCCCGCTGGGGATACACTCGTATCCCCGAATCTCGTAGTTTGCAATTTCTTTTAGCTCTATGTACGGAGGATTGCCAATGATGACATCGAAACCACCGTGCCGAACAATGGCATAGAAATCCGCCGGCCAGTGCAACGGCTGGTGGCTTGTTCGCCACTCGTGGAGCAACTTTGGTTTGTCCTTGGGGATGCCGTAGTCAGACGAACGGAACGCGTCGAGGTCCACCTTTAGGGCGTCAAGTCGCTTTCGAAGTTTTTCCTTGGCTTCAACGAATGCGACTCCGTCCATCTGCTGTTCTGTCTGCATGTGACGGAACATTCCGTACGCTCTCGCCACTTCTTCCGCACGTTCTTCGATCTGTCGGTACTCGCCGCCAAAGTCCAGCTTCTTTGGGGTTCTTCCCTTCTGTCCTTCGATGACGCGCTTCACCTCGTCCATCGTGGCAAAGCCCACCAGTGTGTTGCCCGGACGGATGTTGAAATCGATGTCCGGCAGCGGCTCAATCTGCTCTGGTGTTTCCAGTTGAGCTACCAACTTGAGGAAGAGACGCAGTTTGCAGATCTCAACTGCCTCCTCCATGATATCCACGCCGAACAGGTTGCTGATGACGATGGACTTGTATGTGAAGTAGTCCTCGCTGGGGTGCCTTCCCATCTGCACTAGCGCCTGTCGCGCCCAGCTAAGTTTCTTGGTGTTGTCCCGGGTGGTATCAAGGTCCAAGTCCTCGACGAATCCGCGCATCGTGTTCAGGCATGCGTCGTATAGGGGCTTCAAGACCTCAAGGGCCGCAAACAGAAATGCACCGGATCCGCAGGTGGGATCGAGCACGGAGATGCCCAGTTCGACCACCTTGCCGTCTTTGCCTTCGCGCCCCTGAAGTGCCTCCCAAAAGGCCTTGACGAGGTCAGTGCCTTCCGATTGTTCGATCACGTCCAGCGCAAAGCGCTCGATGTCAAGATTGAATTTGATCAGGTCATCAATGTTGTTGACATCACCGGCCCTCAGTTTGTTCGAAATCTCCACGTAGCGTTGGCGGCGGGCGATAACCTCGCGCCATGTTTCTGTCGGCAACCCCGCCCCATCAGTGGCGGTCTTGTTCCACTCGCCGCGCTTACCCACCTCCGCAACGCCGGCTTCGATGTCTGCTGGCAGCGGCACCGGCTTGTCGAGTTCCTCGCTCGTGCGATAGTTCCACGTCAGGCCGTGCTTCACCGCGGGGTAGATGTACCGATCCGGGTTCTCCTTCAGCAGCTTCCATACGCCGCCGTCTGACTTGAAAGCGGTTGCGCAATTCGCGTTGGCCTTGTCGAATAGGGACGAGATGATGGTGTTGCGGCTGATGTAGCCAGTGATGTCCTCCTTGGTGTAGTAGGCTCCCATCTGCTTCTGGTTGATGTACTTCTCGAAGATGTACCCCAAAACGTCGGGGTTGATTTCGTTGTCAGCGCGACCGGGGCGGGTGTCGAGGTGCCAATCGTACTCGTCGAAAAAGTCAAAAACGCGCTCGAACGCCTCGTCGGGAATGTCAATCTTTGCGTTGACTCGCTCAAGCTGGTGCACGTCAAACAGGCCGCCGTTTAGGTACGGAATCTTGCCGAGCAACTGCTTTACTTCAGGGGTTCGGTAGCCCTCCTGCTGCCCGAGGCCGCTATGGAATAGGGTTAGCAGAAACGTGCGGTAGAAGTTGTGGAACTTGCCACTGCCGGCTCGGTCGCGCATCTTGTTGAGACGGTTGCGCAGATAGTCGTGGTCTCCATCAAGAAACCCCTTCTTCTGGATGAAGTACACGAACATCATGCGGTTGAGCATTAGCGAGGCGTACCACTCGCGGTCGCCGAGTTCGCGGATGCCCTCGATGAAATCAAGGAACGCGGAGTGCTCTTTGGTGAATCGCTCGTAGAAGCGCTTGGTAACCTTCTCGGCACGCATCGCTTCGGTGGTGCGGGCCACCACTTCCGGTTGGGTGATCTCACCTTCCTCTTCGAGCGTGAAACGAAGCCTGATAAGGCGCTGGGCTAGAGCCTCGCCGGTGTGGCCGGCGTGGTAGGCAAGTTCGCGGCGTTGTATAGGCTTGCCGGACTCCTTCTTCGCCCACTGCCAGACTTGAGCGGTCTTGCCGGCGTCCACGTAGACGATCATGTGCTCGAAAGCGGTCTTCGCAACTTTGAGCTCGATCTTGTTACGCGTGGCGTACTCGGGAATCAGGCCGTCTGGACTCGGTTCGCACTGGAAGACGACAAAGCCGCGCTTCTGTGCGACCGCGTGGAGCTTCCATGATACTTCGCCGATCTCCACCGACTGTGCCGGCAGGTGGCACTGATCCCAGCCCAGCTCCCCCGTTAGTACGCGCTTGACATCGAAATCTCGAATCGCTGCGCGCACGCTGTTCAGGTTCGGCATCGGCTATTCATCCTGTTTCTTCGCAAGGCCCATGGAACAGATGATGCGCGCTTCATGGCGCTGCTGCTCTTCGGTAACTTGGCAGAGCCGTCCCTCTGACCTCAGATCCAGCACAAGCTTCACCAGATCGTCGTCGTCGATGCCCGCCTTGAACTGGCGGTTCAAAGCATCCTTGGCCAGCTCGCGCAGCGGGAAGCGGTAGATCTCTTCGATCGTCTTTTCAAGCTCCGGGTTCTGGAACATCGTTCCGCGTTGATGCTCGGCAATGTTCTTGAGGCGCTCATACACGCGAAATCGCGCGCCGCGGGAGCTTCCGAGTTGACCGCCGATCTGCGTTTCTTTCTTCACCAACTCCGACACCGATTGCTCTACAAGAGCATGGTGCGTGGAGTGCCGCGGCATAGCCGGCGTGTCCGGTTCACATGCGGCAAGCTGCAAAATCTCAAGTTGAGATTCGGTGACGTCGTTTCCGACCAAGTCGACATAGGCGAGCGCGTCAGTCCCGTGATTCGTCTTAGCGTAAACAAGCACGCCTTCGGGCCGATCGGGAGACGACTTGTGGGGCTTGGTCGCATTGACGACGTCTTGCAACTGCTCGACCTGCTTGGCCAGCTCCCTGTTGTCTTTCGTCGCGTCGCGCCAAATCTGGTAGGCGTAGGACGCGAGGTCCACATCCCCGTCCTCACCTTCGTCGAGGATGCCGGCTTTCTCGTTGTACAGGTCGAGCACCCGGGTATGGCTATCCGCGTCCTCGAAGAAAGCCTCGTCGGACCCGACGACCTCGGCGTTCTCATGCAGACGCTGGCGTACGCGCCCGCGGAGCCTAATGATGCGCTCGATGCCATCGGCTGGCAGGTAGGAGTAGCAGAGGATCTTGTCTGCTAGCTGTCCAATACGGTCCACGCGGCCCGCACGCTGGATTAGGCGAATGATGGCCCACGGCAGATCGTAGTTCACGACGATCGCAGCATCCTGCAGATTTTGGCCTTCACTAAGGACATCGGTGGCCACGAGCACTCGCAGCTCGTCCTGTGCGCTAATTCTGCCGACCTTTTCATTGCTAACGGGGCTGAAGCGCCAAGCTAATGCAGTGGGGTCAGACGACTGGCCGGTGGCGCCTTCGATTCGGCTAACGCCTGCGGCGCCAAGATGCTCCACAAGGTAGTCCACGGAGTCCGCGAACTGCGAGAAGACCAAGACCTTCTCGGTCGGATGCTTGCGACTAAGCAGGTCAATGAGATCTTGCAGCTTGTTGTCGCGGCCCGGATCCCACTCACCAGCGTCATTCAAAAGCACGAGCAACGATTTGGCATCCGCCAGAAGATGCTCACGTAGGTCAGCGCGAAAGAGCGCACTTGGTAGCCATTTGAAGCGACGTCTCTTTTCCCCTGCGTACCTTGCATAGGCTCTCTCGGCCAAAGACTGGAACGATTCAAGTGACAGTGCCGCCGGGTCGGGGTTCTCAGGTGCTTCTGGTACCTCCGTGTCGTCGTCGCGCTCAAAAAGGTCCTGCTCGTCCGCATCCTCATCCGTGAAGCGGGTGTCCAGCATCTCCGTGTCCTGCGTACCAATTGGGATGTCGAGGCTGTGGTCAAGCGCATGCAGGACGATCAGGTTGCGCAAGATGTGGCGATCCACTGACTGCAAAAACGCTGCGCCACTGCTTTCCAGCCGCTTGAACAGGTTTGTTCGGCAGAAACCCATCAGCCGTTGGCCCGCCCGAGATAGGCCCGCGAGTACCCGCGCCTGAGCGGTTGTTGGCGGCGTCGATGGCCTCGCCACTACGTAGTTGCCGAGTCCGTATCTTGGGAGCCGCAAGTGGTTGATGCGATCCACGACCGAGTCGGTAAACAAGCGGGCATACTGATCATTCGGGTCTGCATCGTCCAAGTCAAACTTGCGGGTCTTGGGCACCCGCTTTGGGAAGTATTGTTTTTCGCCGTTCTCGAATGTGAGGAACTTCCGACCGTTGGCGTCTGTTTCCGCGTAGTGCTGTTCAATGAAGCTGCGAGTGCGCCGAACCATGAAGAGCCGCATCAACTCACGCCAATCGTCGGTGTAGCCGCTCTTCTCAAAGGCTTCCAACGAGTGGACTGGGCATTGGTGAGCCTTGAGGAATTCTGTTTCGCCGCCAATGTCCTTTAGGAGCTTCTCTGGCCGGACACCGAGGTCTGTGCCCTCCTCAACGAACAAGCGTAGCTGCGAGGACAGATCGATGAACGACTTGTTGTAGGGCGTTGCGGACAACAGAACGCAACGAGCTTCGTTGGCGTGAATGTACTCGCGAATGGCACCATAGCGCTTGCCTTCGCGGTTACGGAGGTTGTGGCTCTCGTCGATGATCACCAGCTTGTAGCGCCTTAGATCTGGTAGCTCCGTCATTGCCCGGCTGATCGATAGGACCTTGCCCCGGAGCCCATACTGCTCGCGGTGATCTTCCCACATGCGTACCAGATTCTTGGGGCAGAGGATGAGCGACTCCATGGAGTAGTCGTCTTCAAAGATGCGGGCAATCGCTGTTGCGACCAGCGTCTTACCAAGCCCGACCACGTCTCCAATGAGCACCCCGCCGCGCCGATTGAGGTGATGGGCAGCGATCTTGACCGCTGCCTTCTGGTACTCGAATAGCTTGTTGCTGAACTCCTTTGGAATCTTGAATTCGGCGAGACCGGTGCGGGCTTCTTGGGAGAGATGAAACGCAATCTTGAGGTAGATGAGGTATGGGGATAGGTCCGGCTTGACCCAGCTTTGCTCGATGATTTCGGCTAGTTCCTTCGATATGTCAACGCAGTAGTGGTCGAACCACCGATCGTCGAACCACTTGGCCAGCTTATTCGCCGCATCCTGATCGACGACATCCACGTTGAGTTCGCCCTGATGAACCAGCCCGGCAAGGGTGAGATTGCTGCTCCCCAGATAGCCGAACAGCGGCGTAATGTTGTCGTGTCGATGCAACAGGTAGAGCTTCGCGTGGAGCGAATAGCGGAGGAACAGTTTAGCTACGACCACGCCGGAACGAAGTTGTGCCGCAAGCTGACGCAAACCGGCCTCATCCTCGACTCTTGGAGCACCAATGGCCAACTGCTCTCGAAAGCCGCGAGCCATACGCATCTTGAGCCGATGGGCAGTGGCATTGTCGAGTTGATCTACGCTACCAGCGAGAGACAACGCGTCGCGCAGGTCTTCTTCCGGAAGACGCTGCATGCCTACAAGCAATCGACAGCATTTGTCGCCGCCCTCGAATCGCTGGACATGCTCCGCGAGGTTCTTCCATCCGCGTAGGTTGAAGAAGCCGACGCAGAAGTCAGCACGATATGCGGCCTTGACGCCCTCTACCAACGCCGGCAGCAGCTTTGCCTCAATGTTGTCGAATATCTTCGGCACGAGATCCAATCACATTTGCGTTCCGCTGCCCCGAACCGGTGACGCATGGCGTGGGACCGTAGCGCTCTCACGGACCAGCCGCTGGCCATATGCGCGCACGCAGGAGACTAGCAATCATCGCGACACTCTTGTCTCACGGAACCGAGGTCTTTACTTTGGGCACCTTGCGCCAATCCGAGCGGCATCCTATCGACCGCAATCGAAACCGAAAAGGCGTTTGGCGAGGCCCTAGGCAAGCATAACTCTGCGGTTGGTTTGGGAAGACATGTGGCGACGAGGATCAAAAAGAAAAAGGAGCCGCGGCCGATCTTGGCGAAGAGCAAGTTGCCCCATCCCGGTGAGGGCTTGTTTTCGTGGATCCGCCTGAGGGCGTTCTCGGAGTACTCTGGCATACGGCTTTGGCTGTCCAAGTCCGAATGGGAATCAGCCGCAGAAGAAGTCCGTGAGCTAGCAAAGCAGTACCTGCAGGCGAAGCCCAACACGTCGGCGGAGTCCTTACCGCAGGTCTTCTGGCGGAAGCCACTTGTCGCTCACGAATCAGCAGGTAAGAAGTCCGCCCTTTCCGCGTGTTCGCGACCACTTCGCCGGCTGTTCTCAAAGCCATTTTACCTAGCATCGGCGGACGTCTTTGGATCTGTGCTTTGGCAATCCGAGGGCGGTGGCACCCTTTGTCTATGGCGACACAATATCTTCGACCCATCATACAAAGGAAGTAGAATAGGCTACTCTGCTGACGCCCCGCCGATTGCTGCTGATGCCTTCAAGAGCTTGACGCATAAGGGGTTCTCACGAGTTACCGCCTTAGACGCGTCAGTGATCCACATGCTCGCCTACACACGGACCGATCGTGCTGGATCGCCTAACCCAAGATCGAACTACGATGTCTGGCCAGACCACGGCAAGATGCCGGTAAGAACTGGTAGCAAGCGGAAGCGCATCGCCGATCGTCCGTGCATGCCTCTGACAACCTTTGCTGATTTGCACGGCTTCCTCGCCGAGGGGCCCGTACTGCAGGCTTGGAACCGTCGTGTGTGGCTGATAGTTGCGCCCGGAAGGATGGTCTACTGCTACAAGAAGTCGGTCGGGTAACGTGTCAAGTGCGTCACAAACGGTCCGGTTGAGGCGATGCGGGTCTTCCGCGCCGAGCAGGAGTAACTTCAGATGAATCGAAACGAGTTCACGGAGGACCTGCAACGCTGGCTTGGCGGGCTGACCAAGGAAGAGTGGAAGGGTTGCGAGCGTACGGAGCGACTCCGGGCGCGATTCGTGGCGGACTTCCCACCAGATCGTATTGCAGAACTCACCATCGACGAATACGTCAGCGGCAAGGGAAAGAAGACATTCTGCTATCGAATCGAGTTTGAGTTGCTCACGTTGGGCGACATGCGTGGCAGCACCGCGATGAAGTTTGGAGTCTACTTCGGGAAGAAGAAGGGAGAGGTAGGCAAGACATATCGGGCCAAGAAGAGATGGATTGGCGACCCCATTGCAGGGTTCGAGGAGATCAAGCCTTCAATTCTCGACTTGCTGGCGGCTGCAGATCGGGATGACGAAGTCGCCATCCAACGGGTCGATCTTTCTCCGATGTTCAAGGGCAAGCTCCTCGCGATTTACCATCCAGAGCGCTATGCACCGATCTATTCGGACGCACATCTGTGCCACTTCACCAGTGAGCTGAACCTACCCGGCGACCTCGGCGACGGTCCGCGGATGCAGCGCGCGCTGATGCGCTATCGCAACGACCTATCCGAAGCGGTGGATGTGCCACCAGTGCTGTTCATGCAGTTTCTTTACCAAGGTCCGCTAAGACCTGTCGGCGTTGCCGCAGAGCGCGCGCCACATTCTAACGAGCTTCCACATCTCACCGTGGCCGTCTCCGGGACTCAAGAACTGTCAGTGTTACCCTCTGGCCCGCTGGCAGGGGTTCGCGGGGGCGAAGGACGCGGAAAGCCGAACTATGAAGAGCTAGCTCGACAGTCGAAACGAATCGGGGACCGCGGAGAATACATTGTGCTGGAATGGGAGCGTAATCGCCTGCTCAAGGCGGGTCGATCCGACCTCGCCAGCCAAATTCGGCACATCGCGTTGGAAGACGACAGAGCGGGGTATGACATCCAGTCATTTGACGTTGACGGATCCGAGCGCCAGATAGAAGTAAAGAGCACAAGCGCGGGCGACATGGAACGAGGGTTCCTGCTGACGGCAAACGAGTTCCGACGGGCTGCGGAGTCGGGCAACTACTATCTTTATCTGGTGTTCGATGCTCTCACCAAGCGACCAAAGCTGTTATCCATTCCGCATCCGTCATTCGGAAGCAAGGAACTACTCATGGAACCAGCCGTCTATCGGGTACGACCACAAAGTGACGGCCGCTGCTGACAGCCGATAGTGTCGCGCGTGTAGATCTCGACTCATCAGTGATCTACCAACACGTTAGTGGGTTCAACCGAGCAGCCAACCTCTAGCTCCAACCCGTTCCCGGACGCCACCGTTTGCGATAAGGCGCTCCAGATCCGATCGCTTCGGCCACCGGCATCAAGAACTGGCGCAGGTCCGCAACTGCGTTGGCAAGGGAGACGCCTTGGTGTACCTGTGCAACACGCCTCACGAATCCATTCCATTGAGATAGCTTTCTCTCGTCTCCCACGAACTCGTCTCCAAGGCCGTCCGGCAATTCGACAGGCATCGGAGTTCGTCTTTGCTTGAATGTTGCCGCGATGGCCGTGGCCAGCGTTTCCCCGTCAAACTCGAAGGTGTTCGCCATTAGCCATAGATCGAAGTAGTCCTTCATGCGCGAGTTCAGAAGGCCGAGATGCACCATTGCTTGGAACTTCTCGGCCACGACCGTCTCTTTGGCATACGTCCTGATCTTTGGCGCGGGAAGGTCGAGCAGCACTGGAAGCTCCGTCAATTTGGGCTTCGGCGTCGCTGCATCACCAAAACCCACGTCCACCTGCACGGCGATCCGTGCGGTTCCGAGCTTCGCGGTCATCGTCAGGCGCACGCCTTTGTATTCGGCTTCGGGAGCAATCGCTTGGGCCCTTAGCGACGACGCCAAGAACTGAATGCCGTCAGGCTCGACGTCCGTTTCAATCACATCCTGCAGGACCTGAATCAATCCGGTCGGCGTGTTGTCACCGCGCCCCAATAGATCGACGTCCTTGGTGGCTCGGTGTGCGGCAACACCCCACACGTGAAACAGGGTTGCTCCCTTGAGCACAAAGCTGTCGCGGTGCCCTGACCGGCTGAGGCGGTACATCAAGCGCTCTATGGCGTAGCGGGCCAGAACGAAGTTGAAATCCTCGCCTCGCTCTTTAGCCAGATTCAGCAGCCGGTCACGGACCGACGCGGCAATGTTGGTCGGCTTGCTCTTACCCAACCAGCGCCTCCATGTAAGGTCTCATGACGCTGGAAACTCTGCAGATCCTCGCCAGCCGCATCAGTTCCGTTGGCTTGCTGCTTCTGCGGCTGAGGTAATCTCGCAGCGCCTCGATCGCCACGTCTTGGCCCACGATCTTGCGCCACTTGAAGCAATCCACCACGGTCTTTGCCTTGCTGAACACGCGTACTTCAACGCCAGCTAGCTTGTGGTGCTCAACGTCGGTGTTCAGTCCACGCTCACTCATCTGCACCACGCGAAGTTGGAGCGAATGGAATGTCGGCCTTCGCGCTTCACGGCTGATGGCAATCCAGACTTCGTGCGGTAGCTGTGTGGTCATGCGGTGAAACGCAAGCGCCGACAGCAGGCAGATGACGCCCTGCGGGACCGCTTTGGATGCCTCGACCAGCGATTGGTGTTCGGTGACTGGGCTGCCAGCTAGGCGATACAGGCCGCGTCCTACCCGCTCCAGCGTGCCGTCTTGCGTCAGCTCGATCAGGTGCTTGCGATGGATGCCGGCAGCTTCCACCTCCGCTGCACGGATTACTCCGCCGGCCCTTGCCAGTCGGATGATCTTTTTTCTGGTCGTTTTCGTCATATACACAGGGTACAAACTGTCTGCGCATTAGTGCAATTGCATACGTTTTGTACCTGCCCCACACAGGAAACGGATCACGATTTCTAAGGCTTACTTCCTTCAACAATCCAGTGCCATGGAATCCAATCCCTCCAACACATACGCGAATGGATGCGCGCCCTCTCCGGCTCAAGGCAGTCGAGGTTTCAACCCGCCTACCCGGGGGACGGGAGATACCCCGTCCCCCGATCCCCTGCGCAGCTAAACGACCCGCAGGCCGCGGTTGGCTAGCTCAACTTTCGGATATCCTAGCGCGTCCAACGCCTCGTCGAGCTTGTCACGGACACCCAACCATTCCTCGACCGTGGTGCCGGCTCTCGGATCGGACTGGCGAATGTAGTTCCTTGCTGCAACCTCCACCGAGTGTCCCAGTCGATGCGCCAGCTCGTAGGGCATTGGCCCGCCGCGGGCGCATGCCAGCGCCGTGGCGAACGTCGAGCGCAACATCTTCGGAGTGATCGCCCGCTGGCCGGGGTCGAACAGCTTGTCCCAGCTGTAGCGGCTGAAGTGCCGGGCCTTGCCCGGCTCGTCACCGGCGATCACGTACTGGTTCTCGCCGCGGCGCAGGCGCAATCCAAGAAGCAGGCGCTCCAGCGCCGGACTGTCCCCGAACGGAACGCGCCGTTCGTGCCGGGTCTTCACATCCCAGCCGGAAGACTCGTCTGCGCGCACGTCGAGGAACTTGCGCTCGAAGTCGACCGTGTCCCACCGCACGTGCAGCGCCTCGCCAAGGCGCATGCCGGTCAGCATCAACAGGAGGGCCAGCGGAGCCAAAGGCTTGTATCGAAGCTCGGCTTCCGGGCTCGCCACGCCCGAGTAGTACGCGTGCTTGTCGGCGCGCGATCCGTGGCAGCGGTCGGTGTCGTGCTCGACTACCGCGTTGATCAGGATCTCCAGCTCGGCCGGCGACACCTCCACGGGCAGGGGCCTGCGCTCCCGGAACTTCGGCATGGTGTCACGGATGTCGTCGCCTGTGATCCGGAAGTACTCGCGTTTTCGCGCCCAGTGCAGCAACGCCACGATCGCCGCCCGATAGTTGTTCAGGCTGGCGTTGGACAGCGGCTTGTCCGTCTGTTCGTGCTTTCCGCGGGGACCCTTGCATCCCACGCGCTGGCGAAGGCGTCCCAGCCAGTCGTGAAGGCTCAGCAGGCCGAGCCGGTTGAGGTCACCACCGACACGGTAGCGTCTGCCGTCGCCGGCCAGCCATTCCTTGAGTGGATAGAGCGCATGCTCCGTCCGCTTCTTGGACTTCTCCGAGTGCACTTGCGCGTACTGGGCGAGGTAGGTCTTGATAATCACTGGCCACTCGACGCCGGCGTTTTCGCGCCGACCTTCGATCTCTACAACTCTTCGCTCGTCCATCACCTTGCGGCTGAGCTTGCGCAGTCGACGATCTGCCTCGTCCTTGGACGCATAGCCCTGCTTGCTCAGCGACTCCTGACGCTTCTTTCCGGTCTGCGGGTCGATCCATTTGACCAGTAGCGTCCCCACCCGTTTTTCCCGGAAAACGGTCAGTCCCGGATACTTGTTCTTCCTCTTCCGCCTTGCCATTTAGGCCCTCCTGCCCTTTGGGCACTACCACCAAAAGTACCACCAAAAAACCCAGTTATTGATGCCACTGGAGCCAACTTTCTCCACCCGGACAGCGACGCTCAAATCGACGCCAAGCCCGCTCAGGTGGCTGGAAAGGGCGGAATCAAGCGGTTCTCAGGAGAGGCGGAAAAAACGGAGGGGCCCCGTTCCCAAGCAGGTGGTCGAGGGTTCGAACCCCTTCGCCCGCTCCAATTTGGCCCGGTCTCATGGGGACTTCCTTAGGCCGTGTCTATTTTGTGCTTGGCCTTGATCGGTAGTTGCTGCTTCTTTGTTGCCGGCTTTGCTCTGTGGATGGGTCACTTTTGGTGGCTTTGATCGGCAGCCGGGGTTCTCTGGTGACGCCCCTTTCCGTTCATTGATTTTTTGACTTTGGCGAGGCTTGTTTCGGTACTTGGAGTGCGCCCGCAGCCCATCCTGAGTTAGGCAGGCGATATAGCTGGATGTGTTGGAACTCTGAACCTTGCCGGGCGATGACGCCCTGCGTTGATTGAATTGCCTTGAAAGCGTACTCAACACAGGCTTGCGAAGCGGGGCTGCGCTGAATCACCTTTGGGCTACACCTGCTGGCCCACGTTGTTCAGACAAACCGCGCACGCTTTCTGGCTTTCCGGGCCTCTTCTTCCCGGTTCTTTGGTGACGCGCTGGTTGTCAGGGCTGCCAGCAACCTGTGCGCCGCGGCAGTTACCTCCGCTACACCCTTGCCGAAGGCTTCTTCGTTGGCGCGGCTTGGCTTGTTGAACCCGCTGATCTTTCGCACGAACTGCTGGGCAGCCGCCTCGATTTCTGCGTCTGTTACCGGCGGCTCGAAGTTGAACAGCGTCTTGATATTGCGGCACATGGCGGCTCCTGCCCGCTAAATGTCGAGGTTCTTGACCTCCAGCGCATGACGCTCAATGAACTGGCGCCGGGGCTCAACCGCGTCACCCATCAGAATCGTGAACATCTCATCCGCGGCGTCTGCGTCTTCCATGGTGACTTTCATGAGCACGCGGTTGGCAGGGTCCATCGTTGTTTCCCACAGCTCGTCGGCGTTCATTTCACCAAGGCCCTTGTAGCGCTGGATGCTGATGCCTTCGCGGCCGTGTTCGCGCACTTTGTGCAACACTTCATTGAGGCTCAGGCACGGCAGTTCTTCGCCGCTGTCAAAGTTGAGCATGAACTGCTCGGTCTGGTTCTCGCGCCCGTTGATCGTCCAGGCAGGAAAGCCCCGCACCGCAAGCTGCGTGATCACGTCCGCCACCTGTTCAGCCAGCTCGGGCATCTCCATCAGGTCCTCGACCTTGGAGGTATCGAGCGTGCCGCCGGCGAGTTCACTTTCCTTGCTGGAGCGTTCCGCGGGCGTCATTACGGTGAAGCCCTTGTCCTCTCGCGCCTTGATAAACTTGTTGAGCGCCTCCTCTTCGTGCACGTGAAAGAAGTGCGCCTTGTCCTCGCTGAAAATGACAGAGCTGGGCACGGTCTTGTGCACGGGGTCGTAGCGCGCGAAGTACCGCGCCGGGCTGAGCGCCTTGCGTGCCACCTTCTTGCCGAGTTCCTCCAGCTTTATCAGGCGTTCAAACAACTCGCTACGCATCTGTGCGCCACTGAATTCGCGGCCGGCGGCGTCGATCTCCATGCTCTTGGGCACGCGAAGCCCGGCACCCTCGATGCCCATGCGCATCAGCGTGTCGTTCATTTCCCTGTCGCTGCGCACGAACTCGGACTTCTTCTTACGGGTAACTTTGTACAGCGGCGGCTGGGCGACATAGACGTTGCCCGCCTCGATGAGTTGCGCCAGCTGCCGATAGAAGAAGGTCAGCAACAGCGTGCGGATGTGGCTGCCGTCCACGTCGGCGTCGGTCATGATGATGATCTTCTTGTAGCGCAACTTGCTGATGTCGAACCCGCCACGGGAGGCATCTTCGCTGCCGATACCGGTGCCGATGCTGGCGATCAGGTTCTGTATTTCCTGGTGCTGCAGCATCTTGGCAAGCGTGGCTTTTTCGACATTCAGGATCTTGCCTCGCAGCGGCAGGATGGCCTGGTACAGGCGCTCACGGCCTTGCTTGGCAGAGCCGCCGGCCGAGTCGCCCTCGACGATGTACAGCTCGGCCTCGTCCTTGTTCTTTGTCAGGCAGTCCGCCAGCTTGCTTGCCAGGAACCCGGTTTGCAGCGCGCCCTTGCGCACAACTTCGCGGGCCTTGCGCGCGGCCTCTCTGGCGCGTGCCGCGAGCAGGCTGTGCTCGCAGATGCGTTCAGCGGCTTTGGGGTGCTCCTCGAGATACGTTTCCATCGCGGCCGAAATCACCTGGTCGAGTGCACCTTCGACTTCGCGGTTCAGCAGGCGGACTTTGGTCTGGCCTTCAAACTGCGGGTTGCGGACTTTCACGCTGACCACGGCGTAAAGTCCTTCACGAAAGTCGTCCCCGCTGGGCATCACGAGGTTCTTGCCGGGCTTGCCCTTTTTCTCAACGTAGCGCGCAATATATCGCGACAGCCCGCGGGTCAGGCCCTTGCGATATCCTGTCAGGTGTGTGCCGCCGAAGGGGTTGTTGATGTAGTTGCCGTACGTATGGCACGGCAGCTCGCCCTCGCCTTCACACCACTGCCACGCGGCCTCGACTTCGACTTCGTCGGCTTGCCCCTCGTTGACGATCTTGTGCGCGTAGCAGACCTCTTCGTTGATCTTGCTGCGGTTGCGGTTGTGCCAGGCGACAAACTCTTTGATGCCGTCCTTGAAATGGAAAATCTCTTCCTTGCCTTCACCACGGTGGTCCACCAGCCGGATCGTCAAACCCTTGGCAAGAAACGCCAGCTCACGCAGGCGGCTTGCGACCGGCGAAAACTTGAACTCAATGGTGTCGAAGATTGTCGCGTCGGGCATGAAGGCAACGCGGGTGCCGGTTTTGTCGGACTTGCCGACGACCGCAAGATCTTTGGTCTTGTCGCCCCGCGCGAACTCAATCAGGTGTTCCTTGCCGTCTTGCCACACCGTCACGCGTGTCCAGTCTGAGCACGCGTTCACGGCCTTGAGGCCGATGCCGTGAAGGCCGCCCGCGGTGTTGTAGGCTTTGCCCTCGAACTTGCCGCCGGCGTGCATGCGTGTCATGACCATTTCGACGCCGGGCATTTTCGTCTGCTTGTTGATGCCAACCGGAATGCCATGGCCGTCGTCGGTCACGGTGCAGCTTCCGTCCTGGTTAAACTCGACGACGATGGTGTCGCAACGGCCTGCCAGTGCTTCGTCCACGCTGTTGGCGACGATTTCAAACACCAGGTGGTGCAACCCGTTGACGTCGCGGCCGCCGATGTACATGTCGGGGCGCTTGCGGATCGCCTTCAGGCCCTCGATTTCGAGCAGATCGTCTGCGCCGTAGTCCGTCGTCTTGGTCGCTGTTGCTTCGGCCATGCTTGCCTCACATCCTTCTGCGGCGGCTGCGGGTCTTTACCTGCAGCTCTGAAATCGAGTCGCGGCCCTTCAAAAGCTCACGCATCTTTGCCAGCAGGGGCTCGCGGTATACAACGCCCAGCTCATGGGCCAAGGCCGGATTGTCCACGGTGACTACAACCGCGCCTGTCCTGGCAACGGCACGCACATCGGCGTCAGCCGCGCTGGGGCTGATCCCGGGAACCTCTTCCACAGCCAGCGCCCAGGCATTGCGCACGCGTTGCAGGCGCGAGCGGTTGTTGCGTCGCTGCTCGCCGAGAAAAACATTGAGTGCCGCGGCAAACGAAACGGGCATGGCAGGGGCGCGGCTGTTCTGGCGCAGCCGCTCCAGTGGGTCTTTGGAGACGGTTTGGGGGTCTGTCCTCGAGCGCCTGACAAGCCGGGTTACCATCTTTCAGAGTATACAAAGACGGGCGACAATAGGAAGCAGAAGAAAGCCGTAAACCCGCTTGGAATGCGGTGTTGGCGGCGATTGGAGGGGTTGTGGAAAAGCCCCCGAGCTTGCTTTTGCGGGGTGCCAGCTTCGGCCGCACCAGCCTTCGCCAGGGCTTCGGCGCGCGCCACAAGAAAACGCGCCCAATGGCGCGCTTTCTTGTGGCGGAGGGAGGGGGATTCGAACCCCCGGTACCTTTCGGTACACGCGCTTTCCAAGCGCGCACAATCGGCCACTCTGTCACCCCTCCGCGGGAGGGCGGATGTTAACGGCTGTCCGTTGCCCGGCAAGGACACGCGAAGTCATCGAATCTGCCGGCGCGAGAACAGCAACGCCCCGGGGATCAGCAGGAGCATGCCCACGCCAAGGCGCACAAACCCGTCAGCGTACGCACCCTGGGGCACGACCTGGCCCGAGAGAAACTCATCAAAGTACCGGCTCGGCATCAACTGCGGCAGCAGCGCGAGTTCATCCTCCAGCGAAGCGATCAATCCGCGGTCTTCCTGCATGCCTCCCATATCCCGGCGCAGGTCGCGTGCCATGCCGTCCGCCGGCTGCAGTTCCGGCAGCAGGGTCAGGCTTGCGAACACGAGGATACCCGCCAGGGCCGCAGTGGGCGCGCTTGCCACACCTCGCACTGCGACTACGGCAAACATGCACAACAGCGCGGCACCCAGCGACAGCACCAGGAGCGCTATCAGACTTGAAGCCGCGTTTTTCGTGCCGGTTTCAAACCGCACGTCCTGGTGTGTTGCCCCAACGAGAAATGCCGCGTGTGATGGCTCGACGATCAGCATGGTCGCGCCATCCAGTTGCCCTGAAAATCGAATCCTGCGCCGCGACTCCACAACCGCCGCCAGCTCTTTGCGAAGTTCATCCTTCGCCAGCCAAAGCGTCACCGGAGTTCGTTCACCGGGTGGCTGAAGCTGGTTCAGCGCAAGGGTGTACTGAAGCGTACCGCTGATCGTCCCGCCCAACCCCTGCGGCAGTTCCGCCACGAGGTATGCGTCTTCTTCACCGCTTGCCCATGCCCACCCGGTCGCTGAGCTGCGCACTTCTTTGTTGCCGTTCGTGCTTCGCTCCGCGTACAGGCTCGATGGTACTGTCGTCTCCGAGAGCGGCTGTCCGAAGGCCAGATTTGCCGACAGCGCCCCGACATAGAACGCGCCGGTTGCCGCGACCAGCAGGACTGCCGCGGCGATGCACGTGCCGGCAAACCACTCCGCGCGGCGCGCCGGCAACACGGGCCAGCCCGAACGCATCGAAGGCCGCAGCACGAACGCGCCGCCAAAGATCGCCCCCAACGGCATCGCTAGGCGAAAAAACTCGACCGAAACCAGCCGTGACGTCCACGCCCGCGTCGCATCGTCAGCGCCGAACACCACAGTAATGACCGGCGCGATCAGCACTGCAGCCACGCCCATCCCCCACAGTGCCTTTCCCCGCGCAGCTTCGCGCAGTGCGGCCCCGGCGATGGCCAGTGTCCGCTTCACGGCTTGTCTCCGTTACGCAGCATGTCGAGGTAGAACGCCTCAAGCGAGCGCAACGGGGCAGCGCTTCGCTCGATTTGCAGGCCGCGCTCCCTCGCGAGTGCCTCAAGCGCTGCGATCGCGCTGCGGTCGGGCGGGCTGACGCGCAACTCATGCACGCTGGTCTCGCGCAGCAGTTCATCGAGCGTACCCTGGCGCAGCAGCTTGCCGTTGTTGATGAACGCCACACGGTCACAGACATTCTCGAGCTCGCCAAGCAGGTGGCTTGCAATCAGCAGCGACTTGCCCGCATCACGCAGCTCAGACAGCAGGTTCTTCATCTCAACGGCGCCCAGCGGATCTAGCCCGCTGGTGGGCTCGTCCAGAATGAACACCTGCGGGTCGCCGATCAGCACCGTTGCAATGCCAAGCCGGCGCTGCATCCCCTTGCTGAAGCCCTTCACCCTGCGGCTGGCAGCGTCTTGCAGGCCCACGCGCTCAAGCAACTCGTCGGCTTTGCGACTCGCACCGGAACGATTGAGCCCTGCCAGCGCGCCGTGGAGACGCAATGTTTCGCGCGCTGTAAGGAACGGCAGCAGAGTGCTTTCTTCGGGCAGGAACCCGGTTGTGCGCCGCGCCGCCATGCTGCCGGGCGCGAAGCCGCCGATGCGAACGCTGCCGGCATCGGGACGCAGCAGGCCGACGGCTATCTTGAAAGTCGTGCTTTTTCCGCTGCCGTTGGGGCCGAGCAGGCCGAACACCTCGCCCGGTTGTGCGGAAAGAGAAAGGCCGTCAAGCGCACGCACGCTTCGACGGCCGAAGAAGTTTCGGAACGTCTTGGTCAGGCCGGTGATTTCAACGGCTGCCACGATTACATCTGGGAAAGCATGGTTGCCTGGAGTTTACGCTTCAGGGCCTGGCGCTTTTTGCGGTTGCGGGTGACGCTGGGTTTTTCGTAGTAGGCGATACGCTTCATGGCCCTTGTCAGGCCCTCTTTTTCGCATGCCTTCTTGAATCGCCGCAACAACTGATCCACGGATTCAGAGCTTCGCGCCTTGATCTTCACCATACTCGACAGGTCCCAGGCTGGCCGACAAACGGCTACAGGTCAACAAAACACAATCCCGCGCCAATGCGGGCGGTGCAATCTACCGCCAGGCGGCCCGGAATGCAACAACGGGCATTTTCGGGAAGCCTTGGGCAACCCTCGTTAGTTTAAAGTAGCGGGCATACCTACCGGACGGTATAGGGCAGTCATGGGTGGCGAATCAAACCCTGAAAACCAGACACGCGCCGAAATACTGCGGCACGCGGCCATGCTCTTCGCCGAGCGCGGCTATGACGCCGTCAGCGTGCGCGAAATCGTGCAAGCCGCCGGCTGTACAAAGCCTGCCCTGTACTATCACTTCGGCAGCAAGCAGGGTGTCGCGTTGGCGCTGTTCAATGAGTTCAAGCAGGCGGCATTACAGGCGCGCGGACGTGCCTTTGCGCAAGCGGAGACCCCGGGCGATGCGTTTGTGTACTACGCGCGCGAGATGCTGTCGCTGGCCAAGCCATTCCGGGACACACTGGCCTTCGGGTTCTCGATCTGGTTTGGCCGCACCAGCCTGAAAGAGCTGGTGGCCGAAGTGGAAGAAACAGACAAGCAGGCATGCGCAGCCTGGAGCAACGAACTTGTGCGCCTTGGGTTGCCGCCCGCTGTCGCTGTAACCGCGACACGTTCGTTCTGGGCGTTGCTGCTGCACGAGCTGATGCAGATGGTCGCCCAGCCGGGGCTTGAGCGCGACGTGGACGAGTTGTCGCAGCAGATAGCTACTGTCGTACTGCACGGGGTATCGGCGCTGGAACATTCCGAGATCAGGGAGACGAGAGCATGAGACTTGGTTTTGCATTGGCCGCATTGCCGCTTCTTTTGGCTGCCTGCGGCCCGGAGATGGCTGAGCAGGATGCCGGCGGGCGTCCTGCCCGCAACGTCGATGTCAAGGAAGTGAAGCCGCAGCACCTTGAGGTGAAGATCAAGTTGCCGGTGGTAACACGTCCGGTCGAGGAGTTCGAGCTGCGCGCTGCCGTGGCAGGCCGCATCGGCGACTTGACCTTTGACAAGGGTGACCGGGTTGAAGCCTCCAGCGTGCCGGCTGCCCAGTGGGTCACGGCAGACGAGTTCGTTCAGTCGTGGAAGCAGGATACGCCGCCGACAGACGAACAGATCAACCTGCGAAACCTGCGGCACTTGCAGGATGTCCCCTACTTCGCGCGCATCGAAGACAGCGCGTTGGTGCAGAGCTTTCTCGAGATGCAGGCACGCTTTGACCAGGCCGTGCGCGACCTGAAGCGCCTTGAAGAATATCGCGAGACCACGGGAAGCCAGCTTGACCAGGCGCGCACACAACGCGAAACAGCCCGGGCGGGTGCGCTTCGTGTGCTTTCGCAGATCGAGGACGCCCGCGTGTGCAGCCCGGTCAGCGGCGTCGTCACAGAGCGTGTGCGCAAGCAGGGCGAGTACGTCAATCCCGGCGAGCTGATTGCGCGCGTGGCGGTGATGCAGAGCCTGCGGGCAGACCTTGAGCTGCCCGAGTCGCACTACACGGCGCTAGCGGTCGGCGATGCCATCGACGTGACGTTGCCCTCGCTCAAAAACGCCTCCGGCGAGATCCTCGTGATGCCGGGGCGCGTTGCGCGCAAAGACACGCTGGCGCACCCGCAAACACACAGCTTCACCGTGGAAATAGAACTCGACAACACGGACCTTGCGCTGCCCGCGGGCATCTTCGGGACAGTTGAGGTCACGACCTACAGCCGCGAGGATGCGTTCGTGGTGCCGCTGTCGGCGATCAAGCTCAACGGCGAGGAGAAGTCGTTGTTTGTCCGCAAGGGTGAGCTTGCGCGCGAACTGAAGAACATCCGGATCGGCCAGCTTACGATGCAATCAGCCGAGATCCTTGGCGACTCTTTGAAGGCCGGCGATCAGGTGATCACCACAGGCGCGCAGTGGCTGAGCGACAACGACCCCGTGAATGTAGTCAGTGACGATCCCGCAGCCTGATCCAGGACGATGAAATGAGAATCACGAACTTCTCCGTACGCCACCGCATCCCGATTTTTGTGATGATGTTCGGCATCTTCATTCTCGGTGTCGTGGCCTACGTTACGCTGCCGCGCGAGAGCACGCCCGACATCAAAGTACCGCTGGTGACGATCGCCGTGCCGTGGCCGGAAGCGAGCCCCGAAGACGTCGAGAACTCGGTGACTGTGCCACTTGAGCGCGAGCTGAAGAACCTCCAGAGGTTGAAGGAACTGACCAGCATGTCCTCAGAGGGCATCAGCGTCACGACCTGCGAGTTCGACCCCACGGTGCCGGTCGAAGAGGCTTTGCAGAAAGTTCGCGAGAAGTTTGACCGCGCCAAGATCGACTTCCCCACAGATGTTGAAGAAGAAACGATCGAGGAGCTCAGCTTCTCGGAGTTCCCGATCATGATCGTGACGCTGTTCGGCGCCGACGTCTCGGTGCTGCAGCGCGTGGCGGAAGAACTTGAGGAGCAGGTCGAGGCGCTGCCGGGCGTGCTTGACGCCGTGATCGTCGGCGGCGTTGAACCGCAGATCGAGATTGAAGTTGATCCCGAAAAACTCGAGGCCTACAAGCTGCCGGTCAACCAGTTGATCGAAACGCTTCGCGGCGAAAACACAGACATCTCAGCCGGCGGCGTCGATACCGGCAACTTCAAGCCGTCGGTGCGCATCCCCGGCGAGTTCAAGACCGCCGCCGACGTGGAAAGCCTGGTCGTGCACAAGGTCGAAAACCGGCCCGTGTACCTTCGTGACGTAGCGCGCGCCTACCGGGGGTACAAAGACCGTATCAGCTACGCGCGGCGCGACGGCACTCCGGCGGTCCAGCTGACAATCAGCAAGCGCGCCGGCGCCAACATCATCGAGATTACGGAGATGATCAAGTACGGCCTGCGGCAGGCCAAGGGCGACTTTCCCGCCGATGTTGACTACGTGATCCTGACCGACGAGTCAGAACAGATCCGCACGATGGTCAGCGACCTGGAAAACAACATTCTCAGCGGTTTGGTGCTGGTGCTGCTGGTCATCTTCTTTGCGCTGGGCATTCGCAACGCCATCTTTGTCGCCACCGCCATCCCGTTTTCGATGCTGATGAGCTTTTTCATCCTGCAATCGATGGGCGTGACGCTGAACATGGTGGTGCTGTTCGCGCTGATTCTGGCGCAGGGCATGCTGGTGGATAACGCCATCGTGATCATCGAGAACATCTACCGCCATATCGGGATGAACAAGTCGCCGATGAAGGCCGCGATGGACGCCACCAAAGAGGTCGCCTGGCCCGTGATCGCGGCGACCGCGACGACCCTTGGCGCCTTCGGGCCATTGCTGTTCTGGCCCGGCATCATGGGCGAGTTCATGTACTACCTTCCCTTGACCGTGGTTACGACACTGCTTTGCAGCCTGTTCGTTGCGCTGGTGATCAACCCGACCATCGCGGCGACTTTCATGCGCTTTCGCAAGCCGACTCAGCACCCGGTCAAGCGCAAGGTCGAAGGCTTTGGCGGCGGCATACTGACTTTCTATGAACGCACGCTGCGCACGGCATTGAAGTGGCCCAAGGCCGCCATGGCTGGCGCGTTCGGCTTCCTCGTGCTGACGATTGCGGTCTATGGCGCGATGGGACACGGAGTCATCCTGTTCCCTGAAGTCGAGCCCAAGGTTGCGCAGATCAACATTACAGCCGCCGAGGGCATCAGCCTGCAAAAGATGGACACGCTGACCGGCGTGGTCGAGCGTCGCCTGGAAGAGATCAACAACCCCGACATCAAGGGCATTGAGACCACCGTAGGCGGCACCGGCGCCGGCAACCCGATGGACGGCGGCGCAGACGCCACGCACCTGGCGCGCATCACTGTCAGTTTCAAGGATCAGGAAGACCGCGTCGGCAAGCCAAGCGAATGGATCGAGCGCGTTCGTCCCCTGCTGTCTGACCTCCCCGGCGCCGATTTCGAAGTGAAAGAGCAGGCCATGGGCCCGCCCACCGGCCCGCCGATCAACGTCGAAATCAGCGTCAACAACCAGCGTGACATGGCAGCGGCTGTGCAGCGTGTGCGGAGGATCGTGGAAGACACACCGGGCGCCATTGACGTCAAGGACAACCTGCGCACCGGCAAGCCGGAATTGCGCATTCGTGTGGATCGCTCCAAGGCCGCTTTGCTCGGCCTCAATACCCAGTGGATCGGCAACTTCGTGAAGATGCTGATCAACGGGCAGCGCATCGGCGGCTACGACGAAGGCACAGAGGAACGGGACATCATCGTGCGACTGCCCGCCGAGCGGCGCAATGACCCGGCGGTCCTGGACGAGATCCGTATCAGTGACGCCTTCGGCAACGCGATACCGCTTTCCACCGTATGCTCGTGGGAATACGTCGGAGGCCCAGGCACAGTGCGCCGCAAGGACGGCCAGCGCGTGATGACCGTTTCCGCGGAGGTGGTCAAGGGCGCGCAGCCACAGGAGATGCTCAAGGATATCGAAGAGCGCATCAACGCAGAGGCTGAACTGTTTCCTGCCGGCTTCAAGGCACGCTTCACGGGCGAGAACGAAGACCAGCAGGAGGCCGCGGACTTTCTGAGCAAGGCGTTCGTGATCGCGCTTCTGGTGATCGCGTTTATCCTCGTGCTGCAGTTCAACAGCGCCCTGCAGTCATTGATCATCCTGAGCAGCGTGATCCTTTCGACCATCGGGGTGATGATCGGTTTGCTCGTGCTAAGCCAGCCCTTCAGCATCATTATGACCGGCGTTGCGATCATTGCGCTGGCGGGCGTAGTGGTGAACAACGCCATCGTGATGATCGACTACATCAACCAGTTGCGCGACATTCACGGAAGGTCGCTGCTGGAAGCGATCATCGAAGGCGGCCGGACGCGCCTGCGACCCGTGATGCTGACTGCGATCACCACGGCGCTGGGCCTGGCACCGATGGCGCTGGGATTCAGTTTCGACTTCTTTCAGTTCAAGTTTGTCGTGGGCGGCGAAAGTTCTGCATGGTGGGCGATGCTGGCGACCGGCATGATCTTCGGGTTGCTGATCTCGACGGTGATGACACTGGTGCTGGTGCCCTGCGCCTACCTGGTCACGGCTCGCTGGGGTGAGCGTGGGCGACTGCTGTTCCGCCGCATATTCGGCGACCCGGACCAGCTTGCCGACGGCCAGCAGGATGAAGTCGCGGGCCAGGCGCAGCAGGCCGAGACCGACGAGCACGGCAACGGCCGTGCCGGCCAACCCGACCAACCCGAAGAAGAATCGGTGCCGGAGCTGCAACCGATGCCGGCATTCAAGTGAGGCGCGGGCACGACACTATGACGGCTCAGCCGGGTTGAAATGCGCGTGGATGGCACGGGCCAGGTTGTCGGAAATGCCGTCAACAGACTGCAGCTCGTCCAGCGTCGCCAGCTTGACGCCTTTCGGCGAGCCGAAGCGCTTGATCAATGCGCGCTTCTTTTTCGGGCCCACGCCCGGCACGTCATCGAGCGAGCTGTGCAGGTTGCTCTTGCGCTTCTGTTTGCGGTGAAATGTGATCGCAAACCGGTGTGCTTCGTCGCGGATGCGCACCAGCAGAAACAGGGCAGGCGAGCGCTGGTCCAGTGTGATCGGCTCAGCGTGGCCCGGCAGAAAAATGCGCTCGTCAGTCAGTTGCGCATCCTCTTTCCAGCCACTCTCCCACCCCGGGCGCTTCTTTGCGCGCGACTTGGCCAGCGCGATCAGGTCGATGCCGACGACGTTCATCTCGTCGAAGACTTTCTGCACGCGGCCAAGCTGTCCCGGGCCGCCGTCGATCATAATGAGGTCCGGCAGGTTGCCTTCCTCCAGACCGCGCTTAAGGCGCCGCCGCAACACCTCTTCCATGCTGGCAAAATCGTCGTTGCGGTCATGCGACTTGATCTTGTAGTGCCGATAGCGCGCCTTGGCCGGCACGCCATCGACAAAGCAAACGCCGCTGGCCACCGTGTCGCGACCGCCGCCGTGGCTGATGTCGAAGCACTCCATCTGTACCGGTGTGCGCTCAAGGCCCGCCGCTTCCTGCAGTTCTCGCAGTAGCTGTTTGCTGCGCTGCTCCGTTTCGGCGCGCACCTTCAGCGCGTGGCGGGCGTTGACGTTTGCCATCTCCAGAAGCCTGGCCCGGTCGCCGCGTTTGGGGTGCAGCACCACAACCCTGCGCTCGGCGCGGTCGCTGATCCATGAGCCGAGCGCCTCCATCCCCTCCAGCTCGAAGGGCACCAGGATCTCCTCGGGCACGAAACTTGCGCGCTCGTAGTACTGCATCAGAAACCCGCGCATGGCGTCTTCATCCGGCAGCAGCGTGTGAAACTCGCGGGTGGCTGTGTCTTCAAGCCTGCCGTCGCGATAGAGCAGCGTGGCAACGCTCAGGCGATCGGCTTCGCGGAAGATGCCGTGGATGTCGCGGTGCGCGGTCTTTTCGCTGCCGATCTGCGCGCGTTGGCGCAGTGTTGTCTCCTGCACGGCGATCATGCGGTCGCGCAGGTCTGCTGCCTTTTCGAATTGCAGGCCGGCGGAAGCCTCCTGCATGCGTTGCTGCATGTCGCGAACTACGGTGTCGTCCTTGCCCTCCAGCGCGCGGATGAAGTCACGCACGATTGCGGCATAATCGTCCTTGCTGATCTTGTCAGGCACACAGGGCGCCTTACACACGCCGATTTCATGGTACACGCACGGACGCGTGCGGTTGGCCATCACGTGGTCGCTGCAAAGCCGCAGGGGATAGTAGCGCTTGAACACCTCCAGCGTCTTGTAGAGCTTCGCTGCGCTGTTGTACGGGCCGAAGTAGGTCGCGCCGTCACGCTTGTACTTGTGGACGATGGTGGCGCGCGGAAAATCCTGCCGCAGATCCATGCGCACGCTGACGAACGTTTTGTCGTCGGTCGCCAGCATGATGTTGTAGCGCGGCCGAAACCGCTTGATCAGGTTGTCCTCAAGGACCAGCGCCTCTTTCTCGTTGGTGACGACAATGAACTCGACCGTCTCTGCGCGCTGCATGAGAAACGGAATCTGCTGACGCCCGTCGCCATCGGGGCGAAGATAGCTGCGCACGCGCTTGCTGAGGTCAACGGCTTTGCCGACGTACAGCACCTTGCCGCGGGCATCCTTGAACAGGTAGCAGCCCGGCGCAGGGGGCGCGGCGTAAACCTGGCGTTCAAGAATTGTCTGGTCGCTCGGCATCATCATCGCGCGAGAAAGCCCAATAGCCAAGCTCGCCCGCATATACGTCGTACAGCGCATGCGCCAGCATGGGAACCACAAGGCTGCCGCTGAGCAGGTACATGCCCATGAAGACGCCACCCAGAACTGTCGTCATCACAATCCCGCGCACGCCCTGGTACACGTGCGCCAGTCCGAACATTACCGTACTGACCACGGCTGCTGCGGCTTCCGGCATCAGTGAGCAAAGCAGCGCGAACAGGTAGCCGCGATAGAACAGTTCCTCGCCCCATCCAGCGTGGGCCGAGACCAGCCACCACAGGCGGCGCTGCCTCTTCCCCCGGGGCAGGATAAACTCCACCCGTGCCAGCGCGGCGCGCACCTCGGCTGCGCCCTGGGGCTGCTGCATGACTCTTCGGCGCATGAACAGTACCGCTGCGCCAAGCGCCAGCAGGACAAGCGCACCGTACACAAGCTGCTGAACGCCGATTGCACCAAGCCCGATGTCGCTCCAGGGCTGCCCCCGCAGCACCACGACGTACAATGCCGCCCCGGCAAACAGCCATTGCATGACCATGGCCTGCACGTAGATGCTCGGCCGCATCTGGTGCTGCATCTCCGGCGCCAGGGCGCGGACCCTTGGAATGGTATAGACTGCCGATACCAGCGGCATCGAGATCGCCAGCACCCCAACGATGGCGAGATCCGGCAGCGTCAGCTCAATCACCAGCCGCCTCGCGTACGGGGCCAGCCGGCTTGTACTTGTCCTTGTGCTGGATCGCCGGCCTCGACCAGGAATAGTCGCGCAGAATCACGCCCCAGGTCGCAGCCGACTGGTCATGCCTGCCTTGAAGTTCATAGCTGCGGGCAATCCAGTACATCGCGTCGTCGCAGATCGTGCTGGTCAACTGATGCTCGGCGACGACCCGTGCCATGCGCGCCCGACCCGCTTCGTGCCGGCCGGTTGCGATCAGCGCCTTGCCAAGCCGGTACAGGCAGTCCGCAGTGAGCACATGGTCGGGATTTTTCTTCAGCCAGGCTTCGTACCGGGCAATGCCGCCTTCACTGAACCACGCCACCTCTGCCCGCGCCCGGCGGGCGGCGTTTTCGTCGTTGCGGATGGCGGCGTAGGCTGCTTCGGCTTTGCCCATGCGTTCGTCAATGTACTTGCCCGCAAAGGCAGACGCGGCGTCCAGAGCGTCCGGAAGTTCCATCTTCGCCAATTCGGCGAACAGCGGGCCGTGGGCTTGGCCTTGAAGCAGGCGGCGGCAAAAGGTATGGACGTTGCCCTTGCCGCGCGACTCCAGCCACAGGAAGGCGCAGGCATCCTCGAGATAGTCCTCGGTGCTGTGGTCTGCGTCATCCAAGCCGTCGATCACGGCGCGGGCGTCGCGTCCGCCGAAGATTCGGTTGCTGAGAATGGCAGAGGCACGATCATTGAGTTGCTCGGCGCCATAGACAGCCAGTCCCTCGCGCACCCACTTGGGCAGGTTCAGATACTGCTGGCCCATGATGTCGCGAAAGGCGGCATGCTTGAGCTCGTGAATTACGCGGCTGCGAAAGTCGGCCTCGCTGGTCACGATGTACTCTGTGTAGAAGACCATGCGCGTGAACGGCTTGTAATCAACGGCGATGGTCTCCGTGATGGCTCGCGCGGCAGATGACGAATAGCCCTTGTCGCGAAACTCGAACACCACCTGGGCACCCTTGAGGTCAACCCCCAACGTGCGTTTGAGTACATCCCACGCTTCAGCCACGTACTTTGGCAGGTTTTCCAGGGCACGCCGGAAGCGAACATCTTCGGTAAACTTGCCGCCGTAGCCCTTGACGATGCCGCTGTCGTCCAGCTTCAGCGGCGGGTTGATCTGTTGCAGATAGTTGCGTGCCGAACGTACGTAGCTTGAAGTCGGATGCTGCTTGATGAACTCACTCAGCTGCAGCTCTGCCTTCTTGAATTCCCACAACCGGAAATTGCACGCGCCAATCAGGTACTGCCAGCGCTCTGCGTAGCGCGATGTGGCTGCGGCCTTGAGGTTCGCTTCGCATTGAACGATGCACTCCTGCAGCTTGCGGCTGTCCTCCAGTACGCTGACGAGCTCGTTGCGCGCCTTTTCGATGTGCCGGCTGTCGGCGTGTTTTTCCAGCATGGCCCTGTACAGCGCCTCGGCCCGGTCGTGCTGTCTGGCATTGAGCCCGGCGTTGGCACCCATGTAGTGCGCCGCGTCCAGGTACCTGTGTTCCGGATGCTTTTCAATGAAGGCCTCGGCTCGCGCAAGCGCCTCCGACCAGCGCTTGCCCTTGAAATCATCGAGCAGCGCCTGGTAGTCGGCGTCTGCATTGGCCCACAGCGGCGCGGCAATCAGGCACAGCAACAACATGCAGCGCAGCGTCATTCGTGCTCCTTGATGATGGCGGCCGCCTGCTCAGGCTTGCCCGAAAGTTCCAGGGCGCGCGCATACAAGCGTGCTGTCCGATGCCAGTCGTAATCCCAGTAATTTCCGAAACGCGCCGGGCCAAGGTCATCAAACGGTCGCGGCTGCGCCTTTGCACGGGTGTATGCCTCCCACACCGGCGTAACCTGCGCGACGATGCCCGCAGCCGCTTCGGTCGCTTTACCGGCGGCATCCAGGGCCTCAAGCCTTTGCAATGGCCAGGGAACGTGCCGTCGCCAGCGTGCCCAGGGGCCGCAGTGCGTGATGGCTGCCCCGCCTGCTTCTTCAAGCCTTGTCAATTCCGCGCAGACTTTGGCGACCTGTTCATGTTCGCCGCGAAGCCAAAGCACCTCTGCGAGTGTCACGAGCGCCTCGGTGTAGAGTCGGTTGTCATGCGTGCGCCGATCTTCTTCAGTCGCGTCGATCACGACTCGCAACTCTTCCTTTCGCTGGGCCGACGAGATTGCCTTCCACTCAAGGGGCTCGTTCTTCTGCTCGGTAAAATCCAGCGTCATCCTGCGCGATGACTCGCCGGGCAGCGCACCAAAGCACTCAGCGGGTATGTCGCGCCAGTGCAATGAGACCGCAGCCGAAACGGGCGTAGCCGCGAAGCCTCGCACGCGGGCGAGGGGCACTTCCACCCGCCACACACCCAGCACATGAGTCTGCGGCAGGCGCCGGGGTGACAGGCGGCTGGCACTGACCACGCGCAACGTGCCCTGCGACGGGATTTGGACACGCCATTCGGTGCGCCCGCCCTGGCGCCGCTCGCCGAGGAGGCGCCGGCCGTCAACGCTCAACTCGACATCCGGGGCCGTGTCCAGCAGCCGAAACTCGCCGCCCTCGCCCGGGTTGAACAACAACAGAGCACAGGCGTAGTCGGCGCGCATGTACTCGCCCTCGGGGTGAATGCTGATCTGTGCCGCGATCTCACGGACATGCAGGATGCCGTCGCCCGGCCCGCCGCCGAAGGTCACGGCGCCAAGCGGCGAACACAGCAGCAGCACGAGGGCCAGCTTGCGCATAACCGCCCGTTATACCAAACCCGGCGACGACGTTCCCGCACCGGGGCGTGGCGCAAATGGCATGGGGCGCGGGAAAGTCTCCCGCGCCCCTGTGTGATTCCAGGTCGTTACTTGCTGGTCGTGAAGATCGCCTCGAAGATCCACGGCAGCAAGCCGTTGCCATCGTTGACAAACATCGTCAGCGCGACCGTGCCGATGGCCACCATGCTCATCAGCTTGATCAGGATGTTCAGCGACGGGCCGCTGGTGTCCTTGAACGGGTCACCCACCGTGTCGCCGACCACAGTTGCCTTGTGCTCGTTGGAGCCCTTCACGTACTTGGCGTACTTCCTTTTCGGTGCGGGTGCGGCCTCAGCGCCTTCGCCTTCCCCGTCCGGTCCGCCCTGGTCAGCCTTTACCGGTGCCAGGTCTTTGTCCTCGACGTCCGGGTTGTAGGTGCCGTCGGCAATGAATGCCTCAGCCAATCCCCCTTTTTCCACCCACTTCTTGGCGTTATCCCACGCGCCGCCCGCGTTGGCCATCATGACAGCCATCGCAAATCCGGCGGCCAGGCCGCCAGCCAGCAGGCCGAACACCGCGCCCGCGCCAAACAACACGCCCGTCAAGATGGGCCCGGCAACTGCAATCAGCGATGGCACCATCATTTTCTTCAGCGCGGCAGTCGTGGAGATGTCCACGCAGCGGGCGTAGTCGGGCTTGCCTGTGCCTTCCATGATACCCGGAATCTCGCGGAACTGGCGGCGCACTTCTTCCACCATGTCCTTGGCGGCGTCTCCGACTGCCCGCATCGTCAGCGCACTGAACACAAACACCAGCAGCGCGCCGATGAACAGGCCGATGATGACCGCCGGCGAAGTGATCCCCAGGTTGGAGAAGCGGAAGAAGATGTCCCCCTTGGCCATGATCAGAGACCCGATCGAGTCCTGATAGCTCGCAATCAGCGCCAGCGCCGTGAGCGCGGCACTGCCGATCGCAAAGCCCTTGCCGATGGCCGCCGTGGTGTTGCCCAGGCTGTCCAGCGCGTCCGTGCGCTCGCGTACTTCCGGCGGCAGCTTGGACATCTCGGCGTTGCCGCCCGCGTTGTCGGCGATGGGGCCGTACGCGTCGGTGGCCAGCGTGATGCCCAGCGTGCTCAGCATGCCGACTGCCGCCAGCGCTACCGCGTACAAGCCGGCTGCAGGCTCCGCAAACCCGCCGCCGAAACCGAACGCAAGCAGCGTTGCGACCGCCACCGTGATGATGGGGATCCACGTCGAAAGCATGCCGACTGCCAGCCCGCCGATGATTACCGTCGCCGGGCCGGTCACCGACTGCCTGGCGACGCTTTGGGTTGGTGCGTAGTCGTAGGCGGTGTAGCGCTCTGACCCCCAGGCGATAATCAAGCCGGCTGCCAGACCCACGCACACGGCCAGCCACATCATGATACCCATGCCGAATCCGCCGGGGCCGAAAGCCAGCATGCAGATGACCAGCGCAACCGCGGCCACCCCGACCGACGCAAAGTTCACGCCGCGGTGCAGGGCACCCAGCAGCTCGTGCAGAGACGCGCCGTCCTTGGTCTTGACCTGTCCCGTGCCGACTACCGACAGCACGATGCCGAAGCCGGCAATCGCAACGGCGGCAAACACGAAGGCAAACGGGCTGCGGCCCAGGGCCATGGACGCACTCCAGGAAAGCGCAATGGCCGCCAGGATCGATCCGACGTAAGACTCGTACAGGTCAGCGCCCATGCCCGCCACGTCGCCGACGTTGTCGCCGACGTTATCCGCGATGGTGGCTGGGTTGCGCGGGTCGTCTTCGGGGATGCCCGCTTCCACCTTGCCGACCAGGTCGCCGCCGACGTCGGCCGCCTTGGTAAAGATGCCGCCGCCGACACGCGCAAACAATGCGACCAGTGAAGCACCCAGGCCGAAGGTGATCATCGCGTTGGCGACGTCATTCATGTTGATGTCTTTGGCAATCGGGTCCACAACTCCCGCCATCAACAGAAACCAGATCGACACGAAAGCCAGGCCGATACCGACAACGCTCAGGCCCATGACGGCGCCCGCCTTGAACGCCACCTGCAAGCCGGCGTTCAAGCCACCTTCCTTGCAGGCCCAGGCAGTGCGATTGCTTGCCATGGTGGCAGTGCGCATGCCGAACCAGCCGGTGGCAAAGCTGCACGCGCCGCCGGTCAGCACACCGAAGAAGATGAAGAAAGAAAGCCACCAATGGGCGCCGGCAAGGTTGATCACCGTGATCACCACAGCCGTGGCCGCCAGCGCGATCAGAACCACGCGCCTCTGGCGGTTCAGGTAGGCCATGGCGCCTTCGCGCACAGCCTCAGCGATTTCCTGCATCCTCTCGTTGCCGGGCGCGGCTTCGCGGACTTTACCGAAGAATTTCTTAGCGGTCAGCAGCGCCAGCGCGGCGCCAATCAGCCCGATCAGCACGGTGAAGATGCCGTACAGTATGTTGTCCCACGACGCCCAGAAGTGCGAGTTGTTGTTCACCTCAACGGTGCCGGTGACCCACTCATGCGTGGCGGCAACCTGCTCGACCTGGCTGTCCTGAATGCCAAGTGCAACGGCAGCGCGGTCAAACTGCGGCGCAAGGTCAAAGAAGGCCCGCGGCCCGTCCGCATGCGTGATGGCTGCGATTGAAACCGCCAGGCCGGCAACCACAAGGGCTGCGGCCAGCATCAGCTTATGCGGCGAAACGGAATGCCTGCGGCCACGCAAAGATACGATCATCGATGTCTCCTGCTCGTTCCACTCGGTCAGTCCGGGGCCAGCCCCGGTACGTCGGACAGATTTTCCGCCACGTGGGACAGGAAATAGGCGACCTGCTCATCTCCCCCGACGCGACGGGCGTTCTCTATACCCGCGCGCACGGCCCTTGCAACTACTTCTCGGTATTCCTTGCCGTAGATCTCCAGCAGGGCGTCGTCGCAGCCAAGCCACGCCAGCCGTACCGTGTTGACCAGCGCGATCTCAACCGAGGCCGGGCGCGGCGTCATTCTCAGGGCTGGTTGCAGCGCCAGCATCATTGCGTGCATCCGGCACCAATGCGTGAGCGCAAGCAGTTGCTGAATACGCGGATCCAGCGCTGAGTATGCCAGGGCCAGCTCGCGCTCCCACTCTTCCTGCGCGTTGCCCAGCATCGCCAGCGCCGCGGCGTGAAGGCCGTGCTCATCGAGGAATGCGTCGAGCTGTTCACGATCCGCGGGTGGCAACTCCTCCAGTTGGCGCCGCAGATCGCTTACCACCAGCGACCAGCGTTTATCTGCCGTTGCATGGCGTTTCTGTGCAGCCCACAACAACTCCAGGGGATAAATCGCTGTGCGATTGAGCAACAGGTGCCACTCATCCATGCGCAGCGATGCCTCGCGCGGCATCCGGTCCTGCCCCAGATGCAGCGTTGCCAGTCCGCGAATCACCCACTCGACGCGCTTTTCCCGCTCCGGGTACGGCGCGCTGATGTTGTAGGCCTGGTTCCAGGCGGTGTAGCTGTACACTGCCGGGTTTCGCGGCTGTAACTCGGCGATCAGCTGGTAGGCGGCAAGCGTTTCAAGGTAATCGCCACGGCGATAGGCGTCGCCCGCGCGAAGCCAGAGCGCCGTAGTAGCGTATCCGCGAGCAGCACCCAGGACACGCAAACCGGCTTGCCGCGCGATGTCGTCCTGGGAAGCGTCGGTGTGTCGCCCTGCAGGCAACAACGCAGCCAGGGCCATCAGTGCCAGAATCGTAATTGCATAGGGTGCCGAAACGGCCAGGATGCGAGACCGCGTGTTCGGCGGATCGGCTGATTCGGACATGACCTGGACCCCGGGATTGAGCCTATCCAGAATCAGGCGGCGGGAAATCCCCCGTTGCGCGAGTCGCCGGCAAAAGTACCTTTCCGCACGCGATGGGCCTGTAGCTCAGTTGGTAGAGCGATGCGTTCGCAATGCATAGGTCAGGGGTTCGAGTCCCCTCAGGTCCACCACGAAAACGGCCCGCGCCAGCGGGTCGTTCTCGTTCTATGGGATGGCACTGCTGGGATGGCAATGGCCGCAACCTCCTGATATCGAAGAGGCAAGCCACTACCGCGCCCCCCAATTGAGGCGCGCGCAGCCCTTTGGTTCCGTGAGCCGTGTGTTTCATTCCTGCGCATCCGCTGCCGAGAGGAGCTTGGCGCCTGCCGCGACAACCGCCTGGATTGTTGCAAAGACTCATCGTCCAGAAACTACTCCTGGCGCCACTGTCCCATGTTCGACACTTCATGCCCGCAACTGCGTGTGTGAGTTTACTCCGTCGCGTCGTAGTCGAGGCCATTTTGTCGTTGCAGTCGCGCCGTCCTGAACTCTAGCATTGCCCCCATTAAGAAACCCGGTAGTCCGGCATCTTGCCTATCACATCGCGCAGTGGGTCGCGGGGTGACCGGGTTAAGTTCATTCTAACTTGGGGTGAAGCCATGAATCGATTTAGCACCACATTCCTGACCGCTTCCTGCGCGGTGCTGCTGGTTGCGGCACTCGGGGCGGAACTGGCTGCGCAGCAGTCAACGACCGAAGGTGCCGGCTTGCCGGTTGCGTTTCGAACACGCGTCTCGACGCACTACCGAAATCCCGACGGCAGCCTTAAGGCGGTCATTACCATTCGCCCGCAGAACTACCTCGACGCGCGCGGACAATGGCACCCGATCGACACTAGACTTCACAAGGGCGACGAGCACGCCTTCATTAACCTGACCAACGGTTTGCAGACGCGCTTCGCCCATTCCGCTGAGCAAGGCGTGGTGCTGCAGGGCATCGGTCAGCCGGCGGTCACGATGACGCCCGTGCGCTTTATTGGCCTCGGCGCGCTGGGGCAGACGTTGCGCGACGCACAGCCGCAGGCTGCACATGCGGTGCTGCACGGTGACTCAACCGTGCACTACCCCGCGCTGTTCAGTGGCGTGGTTGACGAGTACATCGTCGATAGCGACCGCCTGAAGCACAACCTGGTGCTTGAGCGAATCGCGCTGAACGATTACGAAGAAACGGCACGAATCGGCGGCGAGTTCTGCGTCACGATTCCGGAGGGCCTCACCGCCCGGGTCACCGACGCGCCGACGCGCGTTCGCTTTCTGAACAAGGCTGGCGAATGCGTGTATGAAATCGGTGCCGTGATCGCAACCGACGCCGCGGGTGAAGCCGTGGCGGGCGAGCTTGGCGTGCGCGTGGACGAGGACAAGCTCTTCCTCAGCATGACAATTGAAACGTCATGGGCCCTGGCCGAAAACCGCAGCTGGCCGGTGCGCATTGACCCGACATTCTCGGTGCAGCCGGACTCAGTGCTCGGAAAAGACACGCACGTGCGCGACGGCGCGCCGAACGAGAATCGTGGAACGTACTCTGACATCACGGTCAACTGGTCCGGCAACGTCACGCAGGAAGCGCTGGTGGCGTTTGACCTGACTTCGATTACGACGACAGCGGTGGTGACCACGGCCCGCTTTGAGGCATGGCACCGTGCCAACACCGTCACCGGACACATCTGGGAGATCAACGAGATCACGCAGGCATGGGACGAGATGCTGGTAACCTGGGCGACCAAGCCCACTTACAACGCCACTCCGGCGACGACACTGACGTACACCAACGGCTCGCCCAACGTCTGGCGCGTGTACACAGGCATGGAGACTGTCACGCAGTCGTGGGTAGCAACCCCGGCCAACAACCACGGCTTCAGGATGTTCAACACCACCAACCCGAATGCGTCCGCGTATCACCGCTCAAGCGACTACGCCACGGCGACTGAGCGGCCGCAATTCATTGCCGACTACATCGACAACATCGCGCCGACAATCGACATACCGACGGCTGGCAGCACTTTCACCGGAAGCATGGGCACCGGGTTCACCGCTACGGTCGCTCCGGGCACGCTTTCTGGCCTGGACCTTGAGCTGAATGACGCCGACCAGGATGACATCGAAGTGGTTGGCCTGGTTGTCGCACCGTCCACGCCGGGCGGCATTGTTCCGCCTTCACCCAGCCAAAACAATCCTTCGGGCACCATCATCTCGTTCACCGGCGACGCGACGCTGGCCATCCCCGGCACCTACACCTGGACCATCACCATCGACGACGGCTCCGGCCAGGTGATGGCTGATGCCTCAATCACGGTGCTGGACGAAGCGCCAAGCCATTCGGCAGGAATTGATGCCGTAAGCGGCGACGGAAGCGCAGCCACGCCTTACCATGGAGAAGTGGGGCTGGGTGGTATGCCATCGCTGGCGCTGTCTATCGTGGACGACAGCAACGAGCCGCAAACGCTGACTGAAACTGCCGTGGTAGCAGACCCATCGAACCCGAGCAGCATCTTCCAGGTCGCCTACGGCGGCACCGGCAACTCGGGCACGATCACGGCCACTGCCACAGGCACCGTAACCTACCTTGATCTTGGCGTTCACGTATTCACGGTCACCGTCACGGATGGGACCAACCCGATTGACGTCGTTGTCAGCGTCGCCGTGCTCAACCAGGGTAACGTGCAGCCGAATGTTGCAGGCGGTGGCCCCTTCAGCGGCACCCGCGCCGCAGGTTTCGTGATGTCGGTGGACCCCGGCCAGGCACTGACCGGCGCAACCCTGACGGCGACGGACCTCGACGCTGACGACATCGAGATTGTAAGTGTCGTGGCGACACCGGCGGCCGGCCTCACCGGCGTCACCGCTCCGGCCACAGCCGCCCCGGCGGCGGGCCCGGTGTCAATCACCTGGGGCGGCACCGCCGATGCCTCAGAGATTGTGGGCGACTACATGTACGACGTGACGATCAGCGACGGCATCACACCACCGCTTACGTTCACGGTCACGATCACGCTTGTGGACCTTGCCCCGGTTCACACGCCCGTCGCGGGCGTGCTGGGCACGGGCACCTCGGCTGACCCATATCCGTTTGCGTCAATCGTGGGCGCCACGCCATCGCACGACGTGTGCACGCTTGCCGATGCGAACCTCAGCCAGTCGGTAACGCTCGCGAGTGTGATCCCTGACCCTCTGAACCCTGTTGGCGGCTCCGGCTTTGACGTCACGTTTGACGGCACGACGTTGACCGTGTCTGCACTGGGAGCTCTCAAGAGCAAAGACGTCGGCACACACCGCTTCACTGCCAACATGACCGACGGCAACAACACCGTTCCGGTTGTGATTCGCGTGAAGGTGAACACCGCCCCAAGCGACGAAGAAGGCGGGGGCAGCTGCACAGGCGTCACCGAAGGGAGCAACCTCTGGCTGCTGTTGCTGGCGCTTGCCGGCATCGGGGCGATTGCGGTTGTTCGGGCGCGCCGCGCATAGCATCCGGCGGTAGAAGAAAGGGGCCCCTGACGGGGCCCCTTTGCATTACTCGAGGGCGCGACGCCTGCGGCGCAGCAGCAGGACGAAAGCCAGCAGTGCCAGTGCGATCTGCCACGCTGCCGTTTGCGTTGCATGGCAGCCTGTGCTGCCGCCCGGGCCGCCAGTGCCGGTGCCTGAGGCGCCTACTGCCCCGCTGACAACCAGGGTCTGCGTGGCTGCGCCCGCGCTGTCATGCAGGATGTCACCGCCGTGGCTGCTGCCGGTGCCCGGGTTGTAGCGCACGTGGATTGTTGTCATCGCGACATTGCCGGCAACCGGGGCGGCGGTGCTGACGGAAGGCCCGAAACCGCCTGTCGCAGTCAGCGAAACCTCAAAGCCTGCGGGCGCTGCTACCGCAATCGCTGCCGTAAGGTTTGTTCCTGCTACGCTGTAGGATTGCGTGGCTGACGGCGTACCGCGCTTGGTAACAAATGGGTTCAACGTGCCCGTCACCACAATCACGGGCGTTGGCGGCACCACGCTGCCGCTTACCGACAGTAATTGCTGCATCGCGCTTGTGCTGTCGTGTGCGAGATCGCCGCTATGGCCGGTACCAGCCGCCGGGTTGTAGCGCACAAAGATGGTCGTCGGCGCGATCGTGCCGCCGCCGGTGGCCGGCGGCGCGGTCATCACGGACGCGCCAAAGCCACTGCCCGCAACCAGCGAGACCTCGAACTCAGCCGGCGCAGTCACCACGATTGCGTCAATCATGCTGTCGCCCTGAACGGTGTAGCTTTGCTCCGGTGACGGCGTGCCCGGCGCCGGCGCGACGAACGGGGTCAAAGCCCCGGTAAACGTGATCACCGGCGGCGGTATCACCACGCCGCTGACGGGCAGCAACTCCTGCAAAGCGCCTGCGCTGTCATGTTCGATATCGCCGCTGTGGCCGGTGCCGGCGGCTGGATTGTAGCGCACGTAGATCTGTGTCGGCGCGACAGTGCCGCTGGTCGGCGCAGCCGTCATGACGGAGGCGCCGAAGCCGCCGCCGGAAGTCAGCGAAACTTCAAACTCCGCTGGCGCCACGACACTGATCGCCACGCTGAGGTTTGAGCCCGAAACCGTGTAGTCCTGCTCCGCCGACGGCGCAAAGCCAAGCGACGAAAACGCTGCCAACGTGCCCGAGACCGTGATGGTCGGGGCCGGGTTGCTCGCGTCGGCTGTGCACAGCACCAGCGCGTCGTTCGCGTCCGGGTTGGAAATCACGAAGTCATCGTCGTGCGTGCCCGTCGCAGTCGGCGAATGCCGGACATAGATGGTCTGAACCAGCGTCCCGGAAGCCGAAACCGGCATGACGATCGGCGTGGTTGACCAGGGGCCTGCCGCAGCAAGTGCAACCTCAAAGTGCTGCGGCGGCGTCGCCGTCACCGGGCCCAGCAGCTCACTGGCCTCGATGTCGATTGCCTGCTCCGCCGAGTTCTGGCCAACAGCTGTGGTGCCGAAGGCCAGTGTGGTCTGCGCGGCTAGGATCAAGGGCCGCATTTCAAACGCGCCGATATCGCTGCCGTCGGCGACGTTGGCAACACCCTGCATGTTCAAGGGGCGCTGCACGCCGCGCTGATCTACCGTCAGTGTCTGCGCGTTGCCGGCATCGATGGCGGGGCTTGCAGGCGAAAGCGCGACGGTGTCGGTCGGCCCTCCGTTGTCAGCCAGCGGCAACAGTTGCGCGGCCTGGCCGAAGATGTCGCCAGCTTCCTGCACGATGGTCATGCCGGAGATGTTGTCAATCAGGTTGTACTCTTTTGAGCCGATGGTGCCCGCGCAGTTTGGGCTGCCGCCGCCGGTGTTGTCGGCCAGGATCGTGTTGCGAATGGATATGACGGCTGTGTTGAGCTGAAAAAGGGCACCCGCCAGCGCCGCGCTGTTCTTTGCAATAGTGCAGTTCTGAAAGTAGGCGTCGCCGGCAAAGATGGTAGCCACGCCGCCGCGACCGTTGGTGAGATTGACCGAGTTGTCGTACATGGTGCAGTTGATCATCTCGACGGAAGTACCCGAGCTGGAAAGCACGCCGGCGCTGTTCAGTGCCGTGTTGCCGCTGAATTCACAGCCTTCGGCATAGAACTTGTTGTTGACCTGGATTACGCCCGCCGCCTGCGCATTGTTGTTGCGGAACGCGCAGTTGAGGGCAATCACGTTCGACGGCGCAATCGTGATCAAGACGCCACCCGTGTTGCCCCCACCATCGAAGCCACTGAACGTGATTCCGTCCAGCGTCAACTCCGCGCTGTTGTTCACGGTAGCAAAGCGGTAGCCGGTGCCGCTGGCGGTGATCGTCAGTTCACGCGCGCCCGGCCCCGTGATGATCAACGTCGAGCTGACCGTGACCTGCGACGAAAGCGCAATCGTGGCCGGCGTCGTCAGTGCGAACACAATGTTGTCAGCCGCGACTGTACCATTGGCATCAAGGATTGCCTGGCGCAGTGATCCCGCCCCGCTGTCATTCGTGTTCGTCACGGTGAACGTTGCCGCTGTCAGCGGCAGGCAGCCAATGATTGCGACGAGAAAAAGTAAGCGCATGGTTTCACTCCTTGCGTACTGACGAACAACTACCGCACCTGGATGCCTGCCCTTGCCGCTGGCTTTCGTGATCTACGCGAACCTCAAGTGTGATAAGTGCAACGCCCGCAGGCAAGCGTTCTTCCAGTTCGTCAGCGGCATTTCTGTGCTGGCGGCATTAACGAGCAAACCGCCGCGAGTGCGGCGGTTTGGTCAGACATCTATGCCCTAGTTCTCGGCGGCGACGGTTTCAGTCTCGGACTTCTCTTTCTTCTTGTCCTTGGGCTTGTCGGCATAAACGAAGTCGAGCTCTGACTTGCCGTCCTTGTTCTTCTTCACCTTGACCGTGATCTTGTTCTTGTTGCTCAGCTTTCCGCGAAGCAACTCTTCCGACAGCGGGTTCTCGATGTACTTCTCGATCGCGCGGCGCAGCGGCCGGGCGCCGAACTCAAGATTCTGGACTTCCTTCGTATCCAGCACCCACTCTTTGCCTTCCACCGGCACATCCAGATCAATCTCGTGCGCCGAAAGGCGCTTGCGAACGCCCTTGATCTCGATGTCGAAGATCTTGTACAGGTCTTCTTTGTCCAGCGGCTTGAACACAATGATCTCGTCAAGCCGGTTGAGAAACTCCGGCTTGAAGTGGCGTTCAATCTCGTGCATCAGCATTTCGCGCATGCGCTCGTGCTGCGACTCGGCATCCTTCTTGACGAAGCCGAGGCCGGTCTGGTTTTTGATGATGTTGGCGCCGATGTTGGACGTCATGATCAGCACGACGTTTTTGAAATCAACGATGCGCCCGAAGCTGTCGGTCAACTGGCCTTCTTCCATGACCTGCAGCAGCATGTTGTAAACGTCCGGGTGCGCCTTTTCGATTTCGTCCATCAGCACGACCGCGTACGGGCGGCGGCGGATCTTTTCGGTCAGCTGCCCGCCTTCTTCATACCCGACATAGCCCGGGGGCGCGCCGACAAGCCGCGAGACATTGAACTTCTCCATGTACTCGCTCATGTCAATCTGCACCAGCGCCTCGTCGCTGCCGAACATGAACTCGGCCAGCGCCTTGCACAGCAGCGTTTTGCCCACGCCAGTCGGGCCGACGAAAAGAAAGCTGCCGATTGGGCGCTTGGGGTTCTTGAGGCCGGCGCGTGAGCGGCGCAACGCCCGCGCGATCTGGCCGATCGCCTCGTCCTGGCTGACCACCCGCTTGTGCAGGTCCTCTTCCATCTTCAGCAGACGCTCGGATTCGCCCTGATCGATGCGCGTCAGCGGGATGCCGGTCATCTTGCTGACCGTCTCGCAGATCACTTCTTCGTCCACGGTGCCGCTGATGATGTTTGCTTGCTCGCGCCATTCGCGCTGCTGCTTTTCTTTCTCCTTGCGGAGTTGCATCGCCTTGTCGCGCAGTTGCGCGGCCTTCTCGTACTCCTGGTTGCTGATGGCCTCGTCCTTCTCGGCTTCAAGGCGGTCAATTTCGCCGTTCAGCTCGGTCAGGTCTGGCGGCTTGCTCATGCTGCGCAGGCGTATGCGGGCACCGGCTTCGTCCATCACGTCGATGGCTTTGTCCGGGAGGAAACGGCTTGGGATGTAGCGCGAGCTGAGGTCAACACATGCTTTCAGCGCGTCGTCCGTATAGCGCACGCGGTGGTGTGTCTCGTAGCGCTCCTTTAGGCCGTGCATGATCGCGAGCGTGTCATCCACGCTGGGCGGATCGACCATCACCTGCTGGAAGCGCCGCTCCAGCGC
>CAZZBH010000001.1:132337-134851 GCA_964652605.1 uncultured Planctomycetaceae bacterium | reverse complement strand
CTTGTTGGCGATGTCCTGGCCCCACAGGAAGGTGCTGGGGTTCTCGCGGAACTCCTTGCGCAGGGCCGCGTTGATCCCCTGGCGCAGCGTCAGGCCCTTGCCCTTCTTGTCTTCGAAGTGCTTGACCAGCTCAGCGCCTTCCAGCACCGGCACGCCGTCGCCGTTGGGTTTGTGCTCGGGCGGGAAGATGTATTCGAGCGCGGTGGCTGGATCGGGCTTGTCGGACTTCTCGGCGAACTCGCGCGCTTCATTGAACTCTTCGCGCGCCTTGTCTTCGATCGCCGCGAGGTCGTCCTCGCTGAGGCCCTCGTCCAGCAGCCACTTGCGGAAGATCGGCAGCGGGTCTTTTTCGCGCGCGGCTTTCAACTCGGCTTCGTCGCGGTACAGGATGTGGTTGTCGGAGTTGCTGTGGCTGCCGATGCGCACGCAGTCAGCATAGACGATGGGCGCGCCCTTTTGCGCAGCCGCGTACTCTGCCGCCTCGTGCATAGCCTTGAAGCAGGCGAGGGTGTCGGTGCCATCGACGCGCCAGATTTTAACGCCCTTGATGCCGGTGAAATTGTCGGCGGTGCATTCGTTGGCGCTTTGGTCGCGCTTGGGGACGCTGATGCCGTAGCCATTGTCCTGCATGACAGTGACGACGGGCAGCAGCTCGCGGCTGATCCCGTTGAGGGCTTCATAGACGTAGCCTTCAGCCGCTGAGGATTCGCCGAAGCTGCAATAGACCACGGCGTCCGAGTTGAAGTATTTGACGGCGCGGCCCAAACCAGCCGCGTGCTGGATGTGGTTGGAGACGCAACTGCTTACGTTCTGGATGCCGATTTCCGGCTTGGCGAAGTGGTTGCTCATGTGACGGCCGCCGCTGGCGACGTCGGCGTCGCGGGAAAGGCCGTTGAGCAGGACTTCGCGCGCGGTCAGCCCGCCGGCGAGTGACGTGGTGAGGTCGCGGTAGTACGGAAACAGGAAATCCTTGCGCGGGCGAAAGGTGCAGCCTAGCGCGAGCTGGATCGCGTCGTGGCCGGCGTTGGGGGCGTGGTAGCTCCACCCCATAGCTTTGCGGAGAAAGTTGGGCGCCTCGTCGTCGATGAGTCGGCCGAGGAACATGAGGTGGTATGCGCGCTCGTGGCCCGGGTAGTTGGGAGGCGCGGATTTGCGTGCGGTCTTGGTCTTGCCCATTTCGGTCTCGTGTCAGTCTTTCGTGCAGAGCCTGTGGAACCCGCCCAAAGGCAGGGCGAACCGGGTTTTGTATCAAAAACCGGCAGCGTTCGCGACGATTGGGCAACATGTGGTGCGTGCGCCTCGCCTGCATGGCAGTTGGGGGCCTCCACGGCGTCTGGGGCGCGGCGCCCGCACTACTTCCATTTAAATGGGGGAGGGGACCGACGGTCGGCCCCCTCCAGGGTTGCAGACGGACCCAGTTGCAGTTGTCAAGAATTACGTCTGCGACCCAGAGCACCGGCAACCAGCACAATCAGCCCGACGCCAGCACCGACCGCGCCAGCGATGGCGACGGGCGGCATTTCCTTCTCGACTGTCAGGCTGAAATCGCCGACTTCAATGTCTGTCCGGTTGTCGTAGTACTCGACGCCGCCCCAGATCATGCCTGCGACGCCAAGCGCCAGCAGGACGGCACCGAAAATCGTTAGGCCATTCATCGCTTCCTCCTTTCAATCACGCCCGTGCAGGCTGTCGCACACGCGCCTTCAGCAATCCCAGCGCAGTGCGGGCCCGCAAACCGCCGTCAAGAATCGGCTCAGCCGGCCCTCGCGGCCTCAGGTCGAGATACAGGTGTGGCTCACTGTAGTAAAGCAGCGCAAACTCGATGGCACTGAGCCGTGAGCCCTGGGCTTCGCACTCGTCGGCCAGGCCTCGCAACAGCGTTGCAAGCTCTGTGGCGGCGTCGGTTTCAAGCCAGAGGCTGCCGAGTTCAAGCTCATTGGCGATCTCGCGTGCGCGTTGGATGTGCGTCTGCATGGCGCTCTCCGGTTGGTCCGATACTGGGATACATCGAGTGCCGCACAGCGTCAACCAATGGTTCTACATAGTTCTGTCATGGAACTATGTGTCACTATCGTGTGCAAGATGGGCACCTTTCATAGCCAATTGGGGATTCACAGGTTACGCCGCGCTGCTACACTCGTCACCGGAGACTAGAGTTGCCAAAGCCTGATGAAACCATCCAGGGCGGCGGCCAGCCCGGCCGCGGCCAGCGCAAAGTGGGGATGTATCTGCCCGCCGAGATGATCGACCAACTGCGCATTGTGGGCGCTGGCCTGCAGTCGCGTGGGATATCGGGCAACCTGTCGGACACGCTGCGCCTGATCCTGACCGTGGCCAAGAAGCAAGGGCTGCTTGACGCGTCGAAGCTGATCCGCATAGCCGCCGAGGACACCAAGCGGCAAAGCTAGCGGCGCCCGGAGCAACTAACGCCCACGGGCCGCCCGAAAGCGGCCCGCCAAAACTGGTGCCAAGGGGGGCGCTGAAGGCGCCGCGGACGCGTCGAAGCGCAGCTTC
>CAZZBH010000001.1:96579-132237 GCA_964652605.1 uncultured Planctomycetaceae bacterium | reverse complement strand
GGCGTGGCCATCTTGAACCCACACGCCGCCTGGAAGTTGAAAGTGGTGCCAGGGGGGCGCTGAAGGCGCCGCGGACGCGTCGAAGCGCAGCTTCGGCGTGGCCATCTTGAACCCACACGCCGCCTGGAAGTTGAAAGTGGTGCCAGGGGTGGGACTTGAACCCACACGCCCACTGAAGGACTGCGGATTTTGAATCCTGCGGAGATCAACTGTATTTGCAGGCGGCTACAGCCGACGGTTCACAGTTTGGTACACACTATGCGCTCACCTGCAGATCCCGCACGTGGTACCAGACGAACTTCGCGATCGCCTTCTGCTCGGAGTCGCGGACAAAGCAGCGCGCCAGATCTTCGGGCAGCTTGCGCAGCGTTTCCGGGCGCATCCTGACCCGGCCGTCCCGGATGTTCGCCAGTGTCGTCGCCACGCAGGCCGCGACCTGCCGCTTCACGCCGTTGACCGCAATTGTAGCCGGCCGCTTCGGGGAGATGTGCGGAGGCAGCGACACAAGGAGACTGCCCGGTGTGCCCGGTGTGTCCGCTGGCTCGCGGGCTGACAGCAGTTCGTGGATCTTCTCCGCGTCCTGCTGCCATTCCCGGCGGTGGAAGTGCCAGACTGCCGCGGCTACCCGCTGGGTGCTTACCTGGTTGATGGCTACGGGCAGGGCTGCCTTGAGCACCGGGTTCTGCGTCTGCGTCAGGTGGAAGTCCTGCCAGTCGGAGATCCAGGCGGCGACGGTGGGTTCCAGATCGGTGGTGTGCGGCGCCGCTGCGACGGCCAGCATCATGGTCCGGGTTCCGGTCAGCTCGGCTGCCAACGCCGCTTCGAGCGTGGCAAGCGCGCGCAGGTGTTCCTGCTTGTCGGGCATGTCGGTTCACGTCTCAGGTGCCCGGCCTGGTTGGGTGCTGCCCGCAGGAAGATCAGGCTCGGGGCTCGGGCGGGGTTTTAGCTTGGACGTGCGACACGCCCCCGGCGCCCCGGACTGTCAGAAAGCCCGAAGATCGACGGGCCCCATTGCCGAACCCTTCCGGGGGTTCCATGGCCGGGCGAAGGGCAATCACGAGGCTGTCACACCGCGAGCTGCTGGCGCGGATTGACGGCACCTTGGACGAGGCGCAGAGCTTTCTTGCCCGCGGCGATCGCGGCGATGAGCGCCTGGCGCGCGCGGCGCTCGCGCAGGCCATCGACGAATGCGGCGAAGGCATCCGCCGCTGGGTGGCGACGCGATCGAGGATCCGGCGCCTGCGGCGAATGCTGAAGGATCACGACCTACCGCGACTGACCGGCGAGTTGGAGCAGAAGCTCCAGACCCTGTCGAAGGGAAAGCTAGGATAGGCCCATGCGCACACTGAGCCTGGCACTGGTGCTGTTGGCGGCCTGTACGACGGCGCCGGCGGGCCCGACGGAGATCCCGCACACCGGCCCCTTCATCGGCGAGCTGGTTCGCGTCGAGCGCGTCATTGACGGGGACACTGTTGCCCTGGGCGACGGCTCACGTGTCCGCCTGCTCTGCGTGGATACCCCCGAGCGCGGACAGCCCGGCTTTGCGGAGGCAACCGCGTTCCTGCGCGACCTGGTCGAGGGCAAGGACGTGGAGATCGACAGCGATCCCGCGCACGACGACAAGGACCGCTGGGGGCGCCTGCTGCGGCTGATGTGGGTCGGCGACCGGATGGTGAACGCGGAGATCGTGAAGGCCGGCCACAGCGAGTACTGGACGCGGTACGGCGGGTCGGACGCGATGGAGAAGGCGCTTCGCTAGGCTGCTCTCCTGGCGCCGAGCAACTCACGCACGGTCATCAATCGAATGACCAAGCCCTCCTCACGTTCCGCCCGGTCTCGTTCCCGCTCCGCTTCAGAAGAGTACCCGAATGCAACGAACACCCCAAATTTGGTCTTCAGCCTGCGCATCGCCGTTTGGAACGCATCGAGGTCGGGGCGCCCGGCCTTATCCTTTTGTTTCACTTGAATCGGCACTACGTCCTCGAACAGTCCGGCTTGCTTCCCAACGTAGCTGTGGAACGCCAGCTTCTTCTGCATCTTCTCCGACAGTGAACTGTTGACGGCGACGATTCTTCCGTCGATGCCATGGTCCGCGCCTTTCTTGATGTTCGGTATCCCGCCCAAGGCGTTGACCGCCCAGTGTTCGAACTCCAGCGGACTCATCTTCTTCAGTACGACCTCGTCGAACTCCGCAGCGCGGACAACGAAGTGAACGCCTTCCAGCTGCCCCATTTCGTCGCGCAGACGGTTGGCCATTACCCGACATGCCGTGGGAGACACATCGATGCCGATCCATTCCCGACGAAGCGCGGCTGCCGCAATGAGCGTCGTGCCACAACCACAAAATGCGTCGAGCACCACATCGTCCTCGTCGCTCGAACACTCGATGATCCGACGGAGAAGGCTCAACGGCTTCTGCGTCGGATATTTCACACGCTCGCCTGCTTGGGCACCCAGCGGCTTGATGTCGTCCCAAACGTCCTGAAGAGGGACGCCCGGCATTTCATCGAGGTATCGCTTCTGTCGCGGAACCGCTCCAGGCTTTGACTGCACGATGCGGCCGTCCGCGACCATCTTCAGCGCTTTCTCCTCCTTGAAGCGCCAATAGCGCTTGATGCCCAACAACTCATAGTGTGGGTTGCGCTTGATGGGGTTCGCGCCGCCCGGCGCGGTGATGTCGAAGAGTCCGTAGCGGCGCCCGGTGCCATCTTCGACGTGCCGGTACATCTTGCTCGTGTACTCTGGTTTGTACTCCATGTACTGCGGATTCCACGTCCACTCATTGCTCTTCGTGAAGAAGAGGATGGTGTCGTGAATCCGGCCATGTTGTTTGCGGCCCTGCTTTGTGTCGCTATGCGCGGTGGTACGTTTCCACACAATCTCGCTGCGAAAGTGCAGCCCGAGTCGGTCTTGAAGGATGGCGCGTATCCTGTAGTTGGCATGCGGATCGCAGTGGACGTAGATCGAACCGCTGGGTTTCAACACGCGGTACAGCGCCGCAAGGCGGGGCTCGATCCAGGCGTGGTATTTGTCGATGTCGCCGAAACGGTCATCGAAGTGGCGCTTCTCTTCTTTGTCGCCGAAGATGTTCTCGTAAAGCATGCCGCTGTTGAACGGCGGATCTATGTAGATCAGATCGACTGACTCCGGGTCGACGCCCTTGAGGATCTGGAAGTTGTCGCCGTTGTAGATAGCCCGCGTTTGCACGCCTGTACTCCTGGACGAGGCCTTGAGCGTTATCGGACGCGGTGTGTCAGCAACTTTGGGGGAGTTGCCGAAAACGCGACGAATGCCGCGTCCCTCCAACGGCGTGCCTCCCGTGTAATGCCGGCGCCGCAACCCCGCTGGCAAGTCAAGGGGCTAGGCTTGCAGGCCGAAAAGGGCGGCTCTTCCGTGTATCGCCCCTGCCCTGTTCGAGGTTTTTCACCAAGTTTTTCTTGAAATTCGCAGGCTCATGTGTGACCTATGACGACAAGAGGCAATCGATGCAATATGGTCCATCCCCATACGGGCGGCCCCGGCCCGCCGAACCTCGTTATCCCGATCCGGCACGTGGGCACATTCCGCAGCCGGTGCGTCCGCGCGGGCAGTACTATGCGACACCTCGGCCGTCATCGGGCGGCGCTGGGGTCTTCCTTGCGTGGGGCGCGGGAATCCTGGTGATCGCGCTGATCATCGGCATCGCCCTGTACATTGCCCTTGACTCGATGGGGGGCGGAGTGACACAGCAGCAACCGATCGGCACCTATCCCCCCGGCTTTCACGGCAATCCGAACGAGGCGAATCTTCCCGGCCCCAGCGCCCCCCAGGAGAGCGGGCCCAGCGAGGCCGAGTTGCGTGCCCGCCGCATCCAGATCTCCAAACGCATCGTCAACGAAAGCAGGAAGACCGCTGCGGATCTGCGCGCCGCGGCCGCCACGATGGAGGAGGCTAAGCGCAACGCATTGGCCACAATTGCCGGCGAGCGTGCTGAAGCCGAGCGCAACCTCGAACGCGCAACGGCTTCGGTAGCAGACCACGAAGCACAAACCGAAGCAGCGAACAAGGCCGTGGACGTCGAGCGGCAGAAACGCGACGACGCGGCCGCCAAGGTACAGGAAATCCGCGAAGCACAGCACCCGCTGACCGCATATCTGCTGACCTACCGCAAGTACTGTGATGCGGTCGCAGCCAACACCGAGGCTAACGCCGCCCTCAACGGGGTGGTGGAGAGAGTCCGTGAGGCGGAAGCCGAAGTGTCGAACGAACTCGACCGACTAACCGACCTGGAGGCGGCGGCGGCCGTTGCCGAAGACGCTGAAGAAACAGCGGCCACTCGGTTGGCACTCGATAATGGCATGGCCGATCTGGGCGCAGCACAAAGGAAGCTCGACGAGGCGGACCTGGCGCGATCCGATGCGCTGGTCCAGGTGACGCACTCTGTGGAGGAGCTGGACGACCTTGCCGAAGACCTTGCAACACTGCGCTTTCGCCTCGATCACGATGATCCGACGACCAAGCAACTGATGGTGGTCATTCGCCAGTATGAAGACCTGCTGCTCAAGAAAGTCTCGCTTCGCCGGCAGATTGACAGCCTAGAGAAGGACATCGTTGCCCTCGGGCGCATCTCGAATGATCCCCGGCGAGTGTACCGCACTCACAAGCAGGATTACCTGAAGGCGCGCAAGATCTTTCTTCAAGCATCGAAGGACGTGACTCTCGGCGAGAAGTCACGCATGGCAGGCAGGATCACCCTTCGCCAATTGGAGGCCTTGCGCGAGACCAGACGGCGCAGAAAGGCCGAGCAGGATCAGGTCCAGGACCTGATGAACGCAGCCCGAAGAGCGATGGACGCATACCGGGACCGTGAAAGAGCACTGATCCGTGGCCTCAGCGACTCCGCGAAGCAATTCGGGGTGGTGCTGAAGTCGATTGCCGAGGCGAAGCTCGAAGTCCTGGCCGCGGCGGATGCCGCGCAAAATGCCCTGGCGCCGGAAGAGGCTCAGCGCGTCAAGCTGCTTGATGATGCGATGCAGGCGCGCGCGGCCCTGAACGCCGCCCTGGCGCAAGCGCAGGCCGAGGCAGACGCTCGGGCGCTGGAACTGCGTACTTCGCTCGCGCAACGTCGATCCTTCGAGGACGCACTGAGCGATCTGGAAGTTCGTGAGCAGGAGATCCGCGGTGATGACACTCCAGAGTTGTTGGTCCAAGCTGCGGACACGCTCGAAGGCCTCCAAGGTGAAGAACTGAGTTTGTCCAAGGTTGGCGAGGCCAGGCAGGAACTCGGCCGCCTGCTGCTCAAGCTGCAGAGTACGCTGCGCCAAAGCGACAACAACTCGGCCGAGCGGCTCGTTCCGATCGAGGCCGCAGTCAATGCGGTTGACCGATTTCTCGAAAGCACTCACAGCCTTCAGTCCGACCTCGCCGAAGCCTACGACTAGCCGGGCAGACCTGCCGGCATGGGCGAAGAAGGACGTGACGAAGTGGGGCCGGGGCCTCTTCCCCACGTACAACAGCTACGGCCGCCGGGTGTGGGTCACGATCCCGGAATAACTGACTTCCGTGAACATCGTGGAACATCGGGGCAGACGGAACTACACTGCCGCGCATGGGGAGCTGCCGGTACTGCCACCACGAACTTCACGCGGGCGAGGGCGCCCGCGCCACGCCTTTCTGCGCGCGGTGCGGGGCGCGGGTTGCCGGTGACCCGTTTGACACGCTCTCCGCCTGCCTGGTACCCGAAGCCTTCACGCGCGAGCTGCGGCACCTGCTGAATGTGCTTCCCGACGACGACGCCCGACTTGCCGAGATGGACGACGCGCTGGCCGCGTGCGAAGACCTGAACCGCGAGATCCTGCACTGTGCCGAGCGGCTGCAACGCAACGATGAACGAGACTGGATCGGGCTGCTTTCGCGTGCCCGCGCTCACGAGCTGCTGGAGCGGCTGCCGCTCAAGGAGACGTGGATCTCCGACCTGCGCGTGGCGGTGTGGACCCTGGTCTCCGACCTCGAACGCAAAGAGCACGACGCGGTGTATCGCCGACTTGAGGAGAAGGCGGCGCGCGCATCGTTTGTCGCGGTCGATGCCCGGTCACGCGCGCGCGCCGAAAAAGCGTGGCGTGAGTGCCTGTTCTGGCTGTCGCGCAACGCACACCCCGAGCGGGACGAGCTGATCCGGCAGGCTGAGGCGGCGCTCGCGGCAGTTGGCAGTCGGCAGTCGCCAGTCGGCAGTTGACCCAACACCCAAGACTCAAGACCCCGCCGTTTGGCTCTGCTCCAAAAGGCCGATCCGTTTATCATTGCGGGGACGGGCGACCGCCGTCACAATGGGCGGGCCGCGAGTGCTGGAACACCCGCGGCCCTCACAGGCCCGCTAACAAGGAGCGAACCCATGTATCGAATCATCCTCTCAAACCTGGCCGTCTTGGCAATCGTCATGCTGTCGGCGGCATCGTCACAGGCCCAGAAGGGCCTTTCGGCTCGCGACGCGGGCAAGCTGGTGGATGAGTACATTGAACTGGCCGGCGACGGGCAGCGTGCCGCCGCGATCGTGGGCGAGCTGTCCGGGCAGGGCCTGCTTTGCCAGCGGTCTTTGAAATCGGCGCTGCGCAAGGACAGCGAACGGCCCGCCGCGCTGAAGCTGGCGATCGCGCTGCGCGTTCCCGGGCTGTTCGACACCGCCAAGCGGTACATCGACGGCGACGACGAGCAGGCGGTGATCGAGCTTGGACTGGTCAGCGGGGACAAGGGCGCGGGCAAGGAACTGGTTGAGCTTTGGGCGGCGGCCGAGCCCGACAGCGCGCGCTGCACCTGGATTCGCGACGGACTGCTCAAGCACCCCGTGGATCTGGACGCTATCCAGGAGCTGAAGAAGCTGCTCGCGGGCGAGGGCGCCCGCGCCACAGACGCCGGGAAGGCTTTGAAGGTTCAACTCGGGGCGGAGACGGACGAGCCTGCCGCGCTGCTGGCGGACTGGGACAAGCTGGTGGCGGCGTGGCGGCTGGACGCGCAGGCGTTCACACTGAAGGGCGCCGACCTGCTGGCGTTTCCAACGTGCGCCGTGACCGGCGAGGCCACGCGCGTTGGGCCGAACTACCGGCTCAAAGGCGAGGGCAAGATCACCATCGATCTGCCCGAGGAATGGAACACGGGCGATTTCACTGTCACGCTGCGTGTGCGCGCGGTCGAAGGCGAGCTGCAGCGCGCAGGCCTGCACGTCGGACAGGGCGTGTGGCTGGTGGTGCACCGCACTGGCGAGTGGAGCGTCACTGCCGGCAGCGCAGCGCGCTTCACTGCCGACTACAAACTGGGCGAGTGGGTTGAGTTGAAGTGGGTCGTGCGCGACCAAAGCGCCGGCGCGGCCAAGATGGTACGCATGTCCGACGTATTCGTCGGGCCCAAAAAGCTGGTGCCGGCCGGACGCACGAACGGCGAAGTCCAGAAGGTCGAGATCCACGCGCACGGCGGCAGCATGGTCGTCGGCGGCTGCGAGATCAGCCGCTAGGCCCGCGCCTCTTCTTCGAACTTGACCACGCGCACCTTGCCGTTGTGGCGGATGCAAAGCTTGCCGTCGTCGCGGATGAAGAACTTCGCGAGCTTGGAGGCGGGCTTGGTGTGCTTCTCCAGAACCAGGTCTGTGATCGGCTTGCCGTCGCGGTCGAGGCGCGGCCTTCCCTGGCGGTCGAGGCGCGGCGCGCGCACGGGGGCGCCTTGCGCGTCGCGCTTGATGCGCCAGACCTGCGAGTCGGAGGGGTCTGTCACTTCGGCGACGGTGTCCATGGTGAAGGATTCGGGGTCGATCTCGCCGTCGATGGTAGTCTTGCTGCCTTCCTGGCCGATCGTGGTGTTCCCGCTCTCGTCCATCATCAACGCGTTCGCGCCGCCGCTGATGCCGATGGTCAGGTTGCCGCTGCCATCGAGGCCGATTCGATAACTCTGCGCGCCCACGGGCAGCAGGATCTCGTCCACCTCAAGCGTCGTTGCCGAGATGTTGGTGGCGGTGATGTCGGTGGCGTGGAGGCCCGATGCAGTCAGCGAGTTGATGCCGTTGAGGTTGCCCGAGTCGTCCAGCGTGACGCCACTCTGCTGGATGTTGCGGTTGTTGCTGGTGGGCCGGTCGGTGCGCGCGAGCCGGTTGTCGGCGGTGAACTGGCTGGTCGAGAGCACGGCCGTGGGTGCGCCGCCCGCGGCGACAATCTCGTCGATGGCCGCCTGCACGTCGGTTGCAGCAAGGCCGGAGGTTGTGTTGCTGTAGTCGATGTTGTCGGCGTCGTGGGCTGATGCAGCGCCCTCATGCGCCGTGATGTCGGCGGCGATCGCGCTGTCCACCTGGGCCTGGGTGTACACGTCGAGCAGCGTGCGGGCTTGTGTGGCTGTCAGGTCCGTGGCGTCGCCCGTGCCGGCGCCGGCAGCCCGCCCCTTGAGAGTGGCTTCAGCCATGTGCGCGAGCTTGGCATTGGTGACAGCCTCGTCGTCAATCCGGGTGGCATCTACGGTGTCCAGCAGGGCGAGGTCGCCGAGGTTGGCTGTGGGCGTGTAATCTCCCTCGTCCTCTGTCGCCATTGTGCCGAGGCCCAGATTGGTGCGCGCTGTCGCAGCATCGTTCAGGTCCGAAAGGTCGTTGGCTACGGCGAGGAAGTCAGCCGCGTCCGGTATGCTCCCCTCCAGCTCATCAATGGCGGCCTGAACGTCTGTCGCCGTGAGGCCGGAAGTTGTGTTGTCGTACTGGATCTGGTCCGCGTGCTCCTTGTGGATCACGTTCCATCGGCTTGACCCCGAGTAGCTCAGACAGACCGTCTCGCCCGGTGCGAGCGTGAATGCCTTGGCGAATCGTGCAGCCGCGTTGCTGGAGCCACTCTCCTCCGGGAACGTGATGGTGTGCGTGCCGTTGTTGGCCAGCCACAGCGTTTCCCCGCTGCCGGAGACAACCGTAATGCCCGTGATGTCAATGTCCGCCGTGGCATTGATGGTGATGTGGGAGGTTCGATTCGGCGGGTTCCAGTTGTTCTGGCTTGTCGACAGGCCGAGGCCGCTTGGAAATAGCTGCGTGGCCCTACCGCCCAGCCGCACGGTTGTGCCGGTCGAGGTGGTTCTGGTGCCGATCGCGATAGTTCGATTCCCGGTCACGTTCGCACCGATATTGATCGACGCACCGGTGCCTGTTTGGTCGATAACAATCGGTTGGCCGGACGGAGCACTGAGCATCAGCTGACCACTGGCTCTCGACAGCACGCCGGATGCGTAGGTCAGGTCTGTGCCCTGCTTGGTTCTGTCGGCCCCCGCTGACGTGATCACGCGGTTGGCGGCTGCGGCCGCGCTGGGCTGGTAGCGCGCATCACCCCGGCTGTCGTTGTGGTACTGGGTGTGGTCGTCGTCGCCCAACCCGGTCAACGCACCGTGGTCGGTGACCCCCGCCGGGATGTTGTCGATCTCCTCTTCCAGCTCGTCGATCGCGGCCTGCACGTCGGTGGCCGTCAGCCCCGAAGCCGTGTTGTCGTAGTCGATGTTGTCGGCGTCGTGGGCTGATGCAGCGCCCTCATGCGCCGTGATGTCGGCGGCGATCGCGCTGTCCACCTGGGCCTGGGTGTACACGTCGAGCAGCGTGCGGGCTTGTGTGGCTGTCAGGTCCGTGGCGTCGCCCGTGCCGGCGCCGGCAGCCCGCCCCTTGAGAGTGGCTTCAGCCATGTGCGCGAGCTTGGCATTGGTGACAGCCTCGTCGCCGATCTGGCCGGTGCCGACCGTGTCGAGTGCCGCGAGATCGCCCAGCGCATTGAACAGCGCGTCCACTTCGGTTTCGGTGTAGTAGCGGCTGTCCAGTTCGCCGCCGTCGAGCTGCGTCTGCGTGTAGTAGTCCGCGGCGTCTTCGAAGGCCATGCTGCCCAGCGGGCTGCCGCCTACGGACAGGGCGCCGGTCACCGACAGGTTAGATTTGAACACGGCGGTGCGATTGGCGGGCGTGTCGTCGTTGCCGGCAGCGTCGGTCGGTGTGGTCTCCAGCGCGCCCGCGGCGTGGTTCAGGGCAGTGTACCAGCCGCTGGCGGGGTGGCGCTTGCCCTTCAGCGGCAGGCCGATCGCCAGGGCCTGGTTGGCGGCGTCCCCGTGAGCAGAGTTGCGGCGCGCGCCGCTGTGGATGATCAGGTCCTGCGCGGAGATGCGCGCGGGCCATTCGCCGCCCGGAATCGCGTTGTCGCCCCACAGCAACTTCGGTGGCAGGTCCGGCGAGTGAAACACGACCGAGCCCGAGCCCGTGCCGGGGTGAAACTCCTGAATTGCGCCTGTTGCACTGCTGCCGCGCGTCTTCACGTGCGGGCGCTGCGTATATTGCGGCGGGCTGCTCTGCAGCGTGTCGCCTTCGGGGCCTGCCTGGTCGCGGTCGAACAGCGGCAGGCCAGTCAGCGCGCCAACCTGTGGCATGGAAAGGTGGCGCGCCGTGCCCGCGCCGCGTCCCCCGGTTGTCGTTCGCTGGCCCATCGCACCGCACGGGTTCGGCGATGGTGTCGAGCCCGGCCCGCAGCATTGCTTGACAAGTGCCGAACTGACGAGGCCCGGAATGCCGTAGATGAGCGCATTGGTGCCGCCGATCAGGCGAACGATCGTGCAGAACTGCCCGTTGGTGACGCCCGCTGCCGGCTGTCCATGAAAGTTCAAGTTCGGCCAGTACTGCTGCGGGATCAGTTTGTCCGCGGGCCGGATCGGACCACTGTTGCTCGGGTAGATCGCCAGACTGCCGCACGCCACACCACCCAGGCCGGACAGGTAGAGCTGCCAGCCTCCCGGCACCGGCACACCGCCGCCTCCTCCGCCGCCAGATGACGGCGGCGGGCAACTCGGGGGCACACTGAACTTGCCGGAGTTGCGAGCGTTGAAGACATGAATGTTGGTGCTGCCGACGCCCTCGTTGGCGTAAAAATACCCGCCGCCGGGGTTGTTCTGGTAGCACACGATGTTGCAGCCTTCGCGACGGCAGTAGGCGCCCATCAGCCGCCCCCCATCAAGCCCGGTGGCGGGATGAACACCATGCCCGGAGACATCACCGGCGATGCCGCGTACAGAAAACGCTCGTAGAAGACGCGCTCGGGGTTGCCGTTGCTGTCATTGCCCGCCGGCCTGCTGGCGCTGCAAGGCGGCGTTTCTTCCACGGGGATCCGCACGTGCCACCGCCGCAGGCCTTCGCGCGGGCCGCACAGGTAGCCGTGGCCCGCGTCGCGGTCAAGCATGCACGAGACCCGAACCGGGTGCCCGTCAGATTCGCCTACATCCGGCTCGTCCTCGTCCAGGATCTCCAGGGGCGCGTCGTACCTCTCGCTGCCGCGAGTCCACAGTGCATCGTTGTGGATCGCGCCGGGACGCTGCGGCTTGCCGCCCTGCGGCTTGACGAACTCGTGCGCCTTTGTCGCGTGGGTCAGGGGGCCGGAGGCTTCGGCCGACTGCATGCCGACGGCATCCTTGAAAACGGATGCGAGGAAACCGCTGAACTTGCCGCCGCTTTGCGTGGCGTTGAGCATCACCCAATAGTTGGTGATGGGCCCGGTAACCGGACCCGACTCGCCTTCGGCAGGAGCCGAAGGGTTCACTACCTGCAGGCCCGATCCGCCAGCGACACCCGTGCCCGGGCAGAACTTTCCGGGCCCCGCCTCGATGCGCAGGGCGTCGGACAACTCAGCGCGGACGTGGCTGCCCGCGTGCGGGTCGTAAGCCATGGTGCTGTTGGCCGGAGGGTTCGGGCTGCGGTGGTGCAGGACAATCGGTCGCTCAAAGGGCACGAAGACGTGATCCTTGAGCGCGCCTTTGCCCTGGGATGCGCCGCGCAGGACGATGCCGGTGCCGGACTGGTCACCCTGCGTGCTCAACTGGACGTCGTTGCCCACTTTCCAAGGCCTGACACCGGAGCGGTCTTTCCCCAGACGCTCCTGCAGCCAGACTTCGCCCTTGGCACGGTCGAGGCGCGCGAGAAGGACATCGCCCGCGAGGAAGCCGACACCCGTCTTGTCTGCGCCCGCCTGATCCATCTGCGCCACCGCGCGTCCTGCCGGCGCGCCGATCCACTTGCGCTGGCGATTGCCATCCGGCAGCAGCGCCCCTGTCCCGGTTGTGGGCGCCGGGCCTCCGGCCATCGCTTCAAGGTCGAGCCCGGAACGAGTCAGGCCCTCGTCATCGAAGAGGGCAATGGTGCGGCGGATTCCGAGAAGGTCGGTCATACCACTTCCTTGCCGGCTGCGCGGCGGCCCCGCGCGTTGCCCGCCCTGCTTGCGGCCGAGTCACGTTGACGCTGCGGGGCGAGGTTGCCGACATGCATGCGTGTTCCGACATACAGGTCGTTGACCACGATCTCCATGCGCTCCACCGGGCCTTCGACATCCCAGTCGCGCGCCAGTTTGAGCCCTATGGCTTCTCCCTGGCCGTCGTTCTCGCGACCGATCTCTGCTTTGTAGAGCTCCGCGCGACGGCGCGAGTCGCTGTCGAGGACCAGCGTGTTGAGGACGCTGCCGAAGCCGTCACCGAGATCCGGGTGGCCGCCCGGATCGTTGGGGTCAACGTAATCGCGCACCGCGTACAGACGGCCGTCCGCCTCCAACTCGACGTAGTCCACGTCGCCGTCGGGGAAGCCGGGTACGTCTTCCTGCCAGAAACGGCTCTGGTCGTTGGGCATGCGTCTGGTCGCGACCATGAACAGTTCGAGCGCGAAGTCCGCCTTGAATCGCGCCGACTCCAGCGTCTGCGCTTCGATCCCGGTGATGTTCGGGGGCGGCGGGTCGGGCTGGCCTCCCTGGGGCTGCGGCGCGCTGCTTGCCCAATCCACGAACAGGTCGTTCTCGAACTCGCCGAGGAATACCTTGCTGTTGGGCGGCGCGTCGCCCTGCTGGATGCGCAACACGCCCGCCTCCTGCTGTTCCCAGCGGACCGAAAACGGCGCCTCGACCCGGTTGCCGTCGGCATCCACCTCATTGAGCGCGTGATTGAAGCTGATCTGGTAGCGAACACTGCGGGTGCGGGGATCGGGATCGTAGGCCGTCTTGTACTCGACCCAGGGCACACGCACGGCCGCTCCACGCAGCGAGCCGTCCGCGTTCTGGATCCCAAATGCGAAATCTGTCCATCCGCCCAGGCCGAACGGCGCGCCCGGGTAGATGATGCGCCACAGCGTGCGCCAGTCTCGGGAAATCACGGCGATCACGTCGCGACGACGACGCACGTTCACTGGAGTGAACGGCAGACTGCTGTTTTCCCAGCGCCCGCTGAGGATGTTGGCCGCGATCGATACGTCGGACAACGCGGTGCGCGCGTAGCCGAAGGCTTCAAGCAGTTCCGGCAGCGTGAGAAAACGGCCGCCGTAGGCATAGACCTGCTGAAGCTCCACGCGCGTTGACGACGGCACCGCGGTCGCCGACGGATCGTTTATGGTCATGCGCAGGGTGTGGCGCTCCCAGTAGTGCACGCGCACGCGCTTGCCGCGACCCTTGCGGATGCGCTTTTCGTAGTCCCAAGACGGCTCGGAGCCCCAAGCCCAGTCGTAATCATTCAGCGTCGGCAGTCTCCGCGCCGAAATGTCCTGCCGGTCCACGACGCGCATCACGCCGCTGGCGCCCTTGGCCTTATAGGTCACCGCGAGGTCTGCGCCCGCTTCAGCCAGCACCGCCGCGATGCCCGAGACGAGGCCGCCACCGGAAAGCGGCTGCCCGAACTCCGGCATGTTCAGGCCGCCGGTGCGGGCAAACGGCTGGCTGCTGAACAGCGCGTTGAGTTCCGGCCGATCTGCGCGAAGTTTCATGACGGCGTCTTCGAGCTTCTGCGCCCGTGTGCGGTCGAGGTAGCCGCCGCCGAAGCCAATGTTGAAGTCGAGGTTCATCATCCACTGATGCAGGTCCTCGCGGGCGTCGGCGAGGATGATGTACATGCGGTGGGCGTTCACGCGCGTCACCTCGACGACGCGCACCTGGTTGATGACGATGGAGTCGGTTTCGCCTTCGTTGGCGCCCTGGCATTCAATGGCCAGATCCGTGACGCGCGGGAGCGGGGCAAACTCGCTGAAGCGATCGCCGCCTTGGTCAATCCTGATCCGTTCCACCTGCCCGCCGCGATAGAAGGGCCAGACGAAGCTGCACAGGTCGAGGTCGATGCCTCCGAGCTGGACGCGAGTTGGTTTCGGCTCTGCCATCATTGCCCCGGCGCGCCGGGCTGCGTGACACCACCCGGAATGTTGGGAGTGCCCGGATTCGCCGCCTCGTCGGCTTCCCACTCCCCGGTCGCCACGGTGATGAACCGGCTGACGTCGCTGCCCTGGGTGCTGATGATCGGCACCACATCAACGCTGCGCGAGTTCTCGGTGTACTTGTTCCCCATCCCGAACGGCTTGTAGGGCGAGCGGGCTGCGCCTATGGCTTCAATCATCAGCGCCTGGCGTACAATGATTCGGCGCCCGCCAGGGTGCCCGAAGCTGCGCGGCCTGCTGCCGGGGCGGCTGCTGTACACCTTGAGGCTGCGGTCCTGAAACTCGACCGTGGTGCGGTCTTCCACCTTGAGCACCCGGTTGGTATTGCCGGTGACTGCCGTAAGGCTGACTTCCACTGTTCCGTGCTCGAGGTTGATGCGGTAGTCGCGGGGGCCTATTTCAACGAACGGACCTTCGTCAAGGCGCGTTTCCGCAGCGGCCTTCACGACATCCAGGCAGTCGTCCGCCTTCTGCCGAAGCGCGTTCTCGGCCACTTGCTGCGTGTCGTTCGAGTCGAACGTGGTGTTGCCCTCCGTCTTGAACTCCAACAGAAGGCCCAGGCTGATCGTAAAGCCCGGCTGCTGGCCGGCGCTTACGCCTGTGTTCGCCTGCAGCTCGCGCGCGTTGGCGTTGAAGGTGGGCACGCAGATCTTGACGTCTTCGAACGCGGCGTTGCCCGCCCAGTTCTCGCTCAGTTCCTTGTACGCCACGGAAAGCTGCGCCGGCTTGAAGCTGTTGTCTGTGGGCGGGCTTTCGTCGGTCGGCTGGATCTCGAACGGCGGCGTTACGTGGACGAGGCGGAAGTTCGGTCCGAGGAACGCAGGCGGGGTGCTCCGCAACGTGTTGAGATAGGTCATCGCCGCCGCGCGCGTTTCAAAGTTGTAAGTGATCACGGTGGCCGCGAGGCCGCTGACTGTCATCTCGTGCTGCACAACGGCGCCGGTGGCGCCCGCCGGCAAGGCGCCACCGCCCGGCGCGGGAGGGGCGGTGCGCTCCGCGCGGATCGTCAGCGTGCAGAAGGCCGTCTTCCCTCCCCAGCGCGTGCGCACGCGGCCGACAATCTGCGTGTAACTGCCGTCGCTTACCTTCCACGACCGACGCTCGACGTCGGGCTCGGTCTCAACCACGACGTCCCGGTGCGTTGCGTCGGCAACCGCCTGTTTCAGCGCCTTGACAGCCGCGCTGCAGGCAGCCTTGGTAGCGAGGCCCGAGAAATACACGTGCACGTCGAACGTGCTGGAAACGTCGTCTTCGTCGGTTTCGAAGCTGCCAGCCGGGAACATCAGCACCGCGCCGCTGATGGTGCTGGTGCTCGCGCTGCGCGCCGCGTCGATGATGGTGTCGCCGATCTTGAGCCTTGCCGCCATCAGCGTCCCTCGTTTTCCGGCATGGCCTTGGCAGTTTCACGAGCGCGCTGTGCCTCGTCTCGCGTCCGCTGGTAGTTGCTGCGGCCGTCGGGGCCGGGCAGGTGCTTCGCGTGGTTGATAAACGTGCGCGCGCCGCCTTCGGTAAGCAGCTCGATGCCCTTGGGCACCGCGTAGTCCAGCGCGCCAAATGATTCCCACACCTTGCGCTCGGCGGCGTCCTGACGTTCGCGCATTTGCCGGCGCCGCTCTTCGTCGCGCTCTCTGATCCTCTCGCGGCTGCTGAACATGCTGTCGAAGATGTCCTCGATCATGTTGCGAGCGTCTTCTTCGCTTAGGCCGCCGACGATGCGCGCCGTGCCCTCTGCCAGGCGTCGCAGGCCGGTGACCGCGGCGACCTGCTCGGTGATGCCGCGTGCCAGAGTGCCGCCGGCTTCGCGGGCGAGACGACCGGCTTCCCAGTTCTGTGCCAGGGCGTCGTTTACAACGTCCCGGACGTTCGCCGCCTGGTTGAGCACACCAGCCGCAGCGTGCGTCAAGGCAAAGCCTGCGGCGACTCGGCCGCCCATGCGCATGGCCGCGTTGCGGACCTGAAAGCCGCGCCCGCCCAGCTTGAATGCACCGAATGCGACATCGCTTTCACGAAACTGCAGGCCCGCGGTTCCGCCGCGCGACGGGCTCCAGTCAGCGATATCGACGCCCCCCATCTTCAGGAACTGGGTGCGGTTGGCGATGCGCCCGCTTCGTGCCAGTCGCTGCTTCTGCACGGCCTCGTCGGCCTCGCGTTGAAGGCGCTCAAGGGCGGTTTCCACACGACGGATGTCGGCTACGGCGGATTGCTCGCCCTGAACTTCGACCTCGACTATTGCTTTTTCGACCGCCACGAGTTCCCTTGTACGGCCAACCGCGACAGGGAGGCTGAAGTGCGGCAGGTGCGCATGCATCCGGGACCGATTCACCGGCGGAAGTCAGGCGTTGCAGGCTGGGTTGTTCTCGCGGCCGTTGTGCTGGCGTCGGGAATTGCCATCGGCGCAGTGGCGTACAGCCAGGCGCAGACGCGCGAAGACGTTACCCGGGCCGACGCCGACATCGACTATGCGCGCGATGCGCTGATCAATGAACTCTGGGCGCGTATGGACCGGGCCGTTTCCGACGCGGAGAGCTCCGGACTGGCTTATTCCGACCAGGTCAAGCACGTGCGCGGTCCTGACGGAAAGACCAACTATCAGCGCACGGTCGAGAGCGAACGGACTTGCCGGGATATCGTGGAGCGCTACCGTGCGGAACTGCGCGACATCCACCAGCGGGAGTCCCATAGATCCCGCGACGCCTGCATTGGAATCCTGCGTCAGGAGATTGTCGCGCGATGGGAGACGGAGCGGTGATGCCGGACGACCCTCCTGCCATTGGATCATCCTTTGAGCTGGGCGACGGCTGGTGGCGCCGGTTGTCGGAGCACGATCCACGGCCCGAGCCCCTACACAAGCGCGTGGCCCGGTTGCAGGGGAAGATCGTGCGTCGGCAACGCCGCGACGCGGAGGCTAAATCGCGCGGCCCAGACCCAGCGTTGCCGGGCTTGCCACTCTGTCCAGACGAATGACCAGCTTGGCGAACGCCTTCTGCCCGAGCCTGCGGCTGGCCGCGCCTTTGATGCCCTGCAAGTGCTGTAGTGCTGTGTCGCGGGCGACTCGCAGGAGGAACGCGCGCTCCTGGCTGGTCATGTTTCCGAGACCCGGGGCCTTTCTCTTGGCAAAGTGGCGGATGTAGTTGTTGACGCGGAAGCTGCGGCGGTTCGACTTCGGTGTCTGCTTCAGCAGGATCGCCGACACCTGCCGGTCCTTGCCCTTGCCCGTGATGACTCGCTTGCCGGCGAGAAACACAGGTCCGCCCTTGCGGCCGGTCAGCCTGGCAACGCTCGACCTGCCGGTTACGGTGATGTCCGCAGCCTCGATGTCGATGACGAAGCCCTTGGGAGTCTTCACGAACGCGCGCGGGCTGCGCACGGCCTTGATGATGCCTTTGCGGGCCACGCCCCTGCGCAGATCGAGGCCCAGCCTGATTTTGCGCCTGCGCCACTTCGATCCATAGGCGCCAATGCGCTTGACCAAGCCGCGCGAGTCGGCGTAGCGCTCCTGCTCGTAGCGGGTGTGGAGATTCTTGAAGACCTTGCGGCGGCCCTCGGTCTGCACGGCGCGCACCACGCGCTTGCGCAACGCGCGGGCGGCCGTGTTGAACTGTTTCAGTTCGCGCGCCGCGCCGGATGCTGCCCGTCGGATGTCGCCGATGTCGGCCATATCACAACCCGTAGTGCGTGTTGATGTTCGCAACGGTGTCGTACATGCTGGGCTTCTTTGCTGCCCCCGGCACGACGCCAGCTACCAGAATCAGCCTGCTATCTTCAAACAACCAGCGACGGCGACTGAACACCAGCCGCGCCTCGCTTTCGGCACTCAACTGCCAATGCGGACCGTAAAGATGCTTCTCCGTGCTGTCCTTCGGGCGCACAGCGATCGAGAACACGGGTTCCAGATCGAACTCCTCCGTATCACCCAGCAGCATGGCCAGCGCTTCCGCATTTCCGACCAACGGAAGGATCAGACGGTCGGGGGCGGTGTCACGCAACAGGACGTAGCTGCCGCGGTCGAAGTCGCTGCGGCCCTCTATCGATGCCTTACCCTGCTCGTACTCGATTTCGTCCTCGACGATGTCCAGCAACCGCGTGCCGCCGGCATCGGCTGCGGTAGGGTTCAGCCAGACGGTTCCGGGGACGGGATAGGCCATGGCGCTCCGGGCGGTGTTACTTCTTCGGTTTCAGGGCCGCTGCGATGCGCTCGGCTTCGGCTTGCATGTCGGCGCGAAGCGCTTTCACGCCCACGCGAATGAGCTTTGCAGCGTCGCTGTGTCCGCGTGGTTTGCAGGGCTTGCCGTTGTTCAACGCGACCGAGAAGCGCTCGTGACGAAGGACGTAGCGGCCAGACATGTTGCCTGCCAGGCGAAGGTTGAGCCCGTGATTCTCAGACTGGACCTTCGCCAGCGCTTCGGACATGTGTGTTGATGGGTCTTTCATCTTCGTCTCCATGCCTAGACTGCCGCCGCTAAACGTCGCTGACGAGGTTGGTGCCTGCGGTGTTCAGGTAGGCGTAGGGTGCTTCCTCGAACGCCCACGCGATCAGATCCTGGTTGTCGCCAGTGAAGTCATTGGTGTCGGCGAAGGTCGCCGTCACGCCCGCCGTGGCCTCGGCGTCCGCCTGCGCAAACCACCAGTAGGGGATGTTCTCATGCAGCGCCGCGTCGGCGATGTCCACCAGGTGCAGGACCAGCTCTCCACTGGCGTGCGTGGTCGCGATCTGCACGCTCAACTTCGGACGGCTGCTGCTGAGATTGATTGGGTACAGCTTCTCGTCCATCGTCGGCGTCACCAGGTAGAAGCCGGCGCCGCCGCTGAACGCGGATTCGGTGATTGCTTCCGTGTACTGGCCCCAGCCCAGCGTCAACGTGCCTGTCCAGACGCCGTCGTAGTACAGCACCACCCCCGGGCATTTCGGGGCAAACAGGTTGCCGTCGAGGCCGATCAAATCCTGACTGATCTTCCACGTGGTGGCGTTGCCCTTGACCGCGATGCCATAGGTCTTGCGACGCCACACGGCCCCGTTGCCGGTCGCGCGCACCACGACCGTCGGCGTGCCGCTGATGTTTTCCAGCGTCCACGAGCCCAGCGTGTTCTGGGTGACGGCTGTGCCATCCGTGGTCGCGCCGCTGACGAAGAGCTGGCTGTTGCGCCCGCGCCCGACACTGAGGTCGCTGATCTGGCGGATCTCAAGCAACGAACGGGGACCGTTCTTTCCCCCGCTGCCACCCTGGTAGTCGAGTGCGTCCTCGCCCGCGTCCTCGCCGTAGATCTGCCCCACGCCCTGGCCGTCGCCGGCGCCGTTCAGACCCACCTGCGTGACCTCGAAAGTCTTGGTCTGGTTGTGGTAGCCCGCTTCGATGGTCTGTCCGCGATGGTCCACCGTCAGGCGCTTCAGCACGCCGTAGTCGCCCGCCGCAGGGGCCGAAGCAAACGTAACCTCGCGAACCGCAACACGCTCGTCGGCGGTGTCGGCCATGTACTTGCGCCAGTCCTCGAAGAACTGCGCCTCGTCGGTGATGCGGCCGCCGATCAGCGTGCCCGAGCCGATCTCGCGCGCGATGTCGGTGAAGGCGTCCAGCAACTCCGCGCGAAGCTCGCCGCGCAACAGGGCGTAGCGTTCGCGCTGCTGCTGGAGCTTGGTCAGCAACGATGCGATGGCTCCCACGGGGTACTGGTCCGGGTTGTCCTTGATCGCGTTGCTGTCGGTGAGGTACTGGCCGCGGAAGTTGGCGCGCAGATTCTTGCCCTTAGTGAGCACGCGCTTGACGTTGTTCCAGGCCTCGGCGTAGGTCATGCCGTTTCCTTTGCTGCCGGCAACGCCGGGTCAGGGCAGCCGCAGTCGCCCTTGTCAGGCTCAGCGGGCTTCTGCACGGGCGGGTTGAGCGTGTTGTTCAGGACGCGGATCGCTTCGACCGCCGTCGCCGAGTCCCCCATCGGCCGGTCGGTGAACGCGCCCTTCTTGTGCGCGTAGCCCATCATCGCGTCGAGGAAAGCCAGTGCCTGATTTGGGTCCATGTTCACTCCAGCGGCGTCTTGTGCGTCAGTGTGGCGTCCACCGCGACAAACACGATCGGCTGGTCCGGATCGACATCGGCGTTGCGCTCGGCATCGAGCTCCCACGCGATTTCGCCGCCTTTGCCAAGACGGTTGGTGCCGGTGTCCACCAGGTGAGTGTTGAACACGGCTTCGCCGGCGTCGTTGAGTACGTTCTTCAGGCCCTGCTGCACGATGGACTCAGCGTGCTTCTTGCCCAGCGTGTCCCTCAGCTCGAATGCCAGCCGAAACCGGAACGTACTGCGCGCGCTGGTCGGCAACTGGTTGGCGCGTTCGTTGACTTCGCTCTCGTACCAGATCTGGCACCGTCCAGTGGCACCCTTCGGCCAGTTGATGCTTTGCATTCCGTACTCGACGTGGAGGTTGGCGCCGGTCTTGCCTATGGCTGTGCCGAAATGGGCGGCGCCCGCGTTGATCGCGGTGCGCAGAGCGTTGCCTATGTCGTCAACGAGCGTCATGGGTGTTCACCACAGAGGCACAGAGGCGCAGAGAACTACCGAGCGATCACAGCTCGGACGGCGCAGTCCTTGGCCTCCAGCAGCTTGCGCAACCCGGCCGTCAATTCGGGATTGTGCGGGCACGTGCGCGCGAGATCCCACGCCAGCAGGTTGAACGGCTGCGACACTTTCTGCAGGTGCGTCGGCAGGTGCAGGAAGTCGAAGAATTGGAGGATGCCTTTCACGGCGGGGTGCCAGTTCGCGTCTTCGGGTGCCGATGGCTGATGGTATGATTCCATGGCTTTGCCTTTCTCTGTGGCTCCGTGACTCTCTGTGGTGAAGTCGCCTTGCCTTCGATGCCCCGCCATCACTGGCGGGGCTGTAATGGCTATGCCGCTGCTGTGAGGTCCTGGATGCGGTCTTTGATGTACTTCTCGGCTGTCCGGGCGTCCTTTTGCAACGTCACCAGTATGCGGCCGCCCGCGACTTTGCTTTCGGCGTAGTACTCGGCGTGCTCAATGCGCCCCCGCAACGCGTTCTCGGTCCAGATGATGTCGAGGCGGCCGCTGCGCGCGCGCACGTCGGCGAAGCCGCCGGCGTCGAGCTCCGCCTGCAGGTCGCCCGACATGTGGCCCTTGGTCATCAGCCAGCCATCGCGGGCCTTGCGCTGCTCGTGGGCCTCGGTGTTGCCCTTGAGGGCGCGCCCCGCCGCACGCTCGCGCTCGAAGTCCTGCGCGATTCGCTCCTCGACCAGCTCGGCGATGTCCTCGCCCCAGGTCTGCAGATCGCGCACCGGGATGTCACGGGGAACGTGCACCACGATGCGCGATTTGTTGACTACGGTTGCGCGGACTTCGGCCATGGGGACTACGGGTTTTGGGTTCTGGGTTTTGGGTTCTGGGGCAGCCTTGTGCGCAGCTCCCGGTTCTCGCGCTTGAGGTCTTCCAGCTTGTTCTGCAAGCCCTTGATGATCGCGCTGTCGGCTTCGCTGCGGTCTTCCGGCTGATCGTCGTCCCCGTTGAGCTTGATCAGCATCTGCGCCGGCGCGATGTGGCGGTTCTGCGCCGCGTCGATCAAGATCAGCTCGTCGATCTTGGACAGCACGCCGATGTTGCCTACCTCGATCTCGTCCGCCATCACCGCTACCACTTCGGCACGCGTGCGTTCGATGATCTCTCGGACTTTGGGGCTCATGGCTTGCCTCGAATGCCCCGGCATCACTGCCGGGGCTGTTTTGGTGGCGCGGGTGGGAGTCGAACCCACTTCCTGCGGGTTATGAGCCCGCTGCCGATCACCGACCGGCCCCTGCGCATTCAGTTGTCAGTCTGCAGTCTGCAGTCGTCAGCAGACTGCCTGCTGCCTGCTGCCTACGGTCTGGCTTTGTCGATCACCTTGAGGGCCGACGTGCTTAGCGACGCCTGCATGTTCAGCTTCGCCCTCTGCCACGCTTCACCGGTGCTCAACGCAGATTTGACCTTCTCCAGCGCGTTTGTAGTGCCGCCCAGGGCTTCGTCTCGCGTTCGCACGCGCAACTGCTGCACGCCTACGCCGCCCAGGCCGAAGAGGCCCGCGATCCAGGCCATAATCGTGCCGAGGTAGTCACTGGCGCCCTGGGCGTTCTTGAAATCGGTGATCGCCGAGTCGAGCAGGCCCCCTGCTGCCTTGTATGCGTCCTCGTAGGTCTCAAGCTTTGCCAGCGCCCTGGCCAGCGTGTCGCCGGTTGTCTGAATCAGCGTCTGGTCTCCGCTGGCCTGCGCATCCTGAAACTGAGCGATGAGGACCTCGACGTCATTCTTGGCGGCCTCGAACTTTGCGCGCGCTTCTTCGAACTCGGTCTGCCGCAACTCGGCGACCTCCTGCGCCTTCTTCACGCTGTCATCGAAGAGCGGGCAGCCGCCAAGCAGCAGGGCCATCGGCAACAGGCAGATCAGAACGAGGGCTGTCACAGTGTTTGGTTTCACGGGTTTCTCCGGTTAGCTGGCTATGAGGGCCAGAATGGTGGCCAGCGCGACAAGCACGAGCAGCCAAAAGTCAGACCTATCCACCCTGGAACCTCCGCAGCCTGCCCTGGCTCACGCGACCGGTGCGGCCCGCGTGTTCGAGCACCGCGTTGTGGCTGGCCACCGTCTTGTCCAGCGCGCGCGTCTGCGCGTAGAGGGTCTTGACGTCGCTCTCCGTGCGGCGCTGGCTGTCGCCGAGATGCCGCACCTCCACCGTCAGCGTCTGGATATCGCCGCGCAGACCGTAAGCGATGCGCGCGAGCTTGTAGCCCACCGCCGCGATCGTGCCGGCCAGGCTGACCACGGCGACAACAAGCCCGACGATGAAGGTCACCAGATCCATCACATCCTCAGCAAAGTGCGGTTTGCGGTGCGTGGCTCCTTGTCGATCACGCCGTCCGCGTCGTCGTCGATGCCTATGCGAATGGTGCGGAGAAGGTTGCGCGCCTGCTGGAAGTAGCTCTCCGCGATCGCGTGCAGGTCGCTGTCGTTGTTGGCGCGGTGGCGCTGGATGATGCCGGCCGCCTGCAGCGCGTGGACGTCGGCGAGCTGGCGCGGATCGGCGATGGCCGCGAGGATGCGCCTGCCCGCTGTGTCGCGGCCCAGGTCGGTGAGCAGCTTCTCGACCAGCATCTCGTCCAGCATGCGCTTGGCGCGCCTGAGCAGCGCCTCGAAACGCACGTCCTGGTCGTACCACTGGCTGTCCTCGTCCAGGAAGCCCTCCACGTCGCTGATCACGTCGCGCAGGTCATTCTCGTGCGCGTAGCTGACGATCAGGTCGCCGTTTGCATCGGCTGCCGGATTGGTGCCGGGCGTGCCGTCTTCGATGTCGGCGCTGCCGGAGACCGGGGAAGAGTTGTCGGTGTCGGCTGCGAGCGAAACCCTTCCGTTGCTCGCCTCGCCGTGACAGACGCGGTCCCCGGACAGCATGGTCGGCCGCTTGAACAGCTCCACCTCACCGCTGCTTTGCGTGTACTTCCACCACAGGCGCCCGCGGTCGGTCCAGTCTTCCAGCGCCGTGACGCCCGCCGTGAGGCCGCCCCAGCCCGTAAGCTTGATGCGTGAAAGCACCGCAGCGCCCGTGAGAGTGCGGGCGCTGTGGTCTTCGGCTAGGTGGATGGACTGCATGTTCGGCGTTCCTGGTTCGGTGTTCGGTGTTCAACTGCAACGGCCGGAACCACGAAGGGCCACGAAGGGCACGAAGAACTACTTCTTCTTTGCGATGGCGGCCTTGATCTGCTTGACCGTCATCTTCTTGTGGACGGTGATGCCCAGGTCTTCGGCCTGCTGCAGCAGCTCGGCCTTGGTGGGCTCGGCCTTCGGCGGCTCGTCGCCGTCTGCTCCTTTGTTCGGGCTTTCGGGTTCGGGCTCGGGCTGCTTCGAAGGGCCAGCCTTTGCAGGCCGGCCTGACGCGCCGTGCTTCTTCAGCCAGGCTTCGCGCTGGTCCCATGGGATCAGCTTGCCCTCGAACTCGCGGAGCTGCTTGGCGTCCGCATTCAGCGGTGCGTCCGGGTTGGACGTCTTGAAAACCTTGATCATGACTGCCTCCTTTTCCGCGTGCCCCGCAGGGCGCAGGGAAAAGGGGCCCGCTGCCGAAGCGACAGCGGGCCGTCATGCCTAGCTCTGGGCGCGGATCGCCCGCACGGCGAGCATCGGGTCAAGCACGTCGGCGCCCCACAGCGCGTCGAAGCTGTACTTCATCTGCTTCGCGTCGCTGTCGTAGGCCTTCGTGAAGCGAACCGACAGGCCGCTTTCCGGGTCCGTTGCCACCGCCTGCTCGGCGCCGGCGCCGTTGCCGTCGTTGGGCAGCGGGGCCATCGTCAAGGCGAAGGCGTCGCGGTGGAACATCAGGTTCTCGATCGTGCCCGCGGCCGCGTCCTGGATGGTCTTGCGCAGGCCGAAGGTCGCCACCGTGTCCTCGGCCAGCGGCTTGCGCAGGGCCGGGAACAGCGTGATCGTGACCGTGTTGCTGGACACCGCGCCGCCCACGGCCGTGACCCGGTACACCGTCGGGTCGCCAGCGAAGGTGATCGTGTCTGCGTTCGGCGAGACCGTCTGCGTGTCGGTAAGCGCCTTGATCACCACCTGCGACGTGTTCACGTCGTAGTCGGCGTTGGCGGCGCCCGCACGGTCGCCCGTACCGGCTGCCGCGGCCAGGGTGCCGGACTGCTGGGCGATCAGGCGCTTGGCGAGCTGGCTGCGGTAAATGTTTGCGCCGAAGCGGGTGCCGAGCACGCCGCGCAGCAACGCGTTCAGGGCCTCTTCCTCGCCGGTCATCCGCGCCTGGTGGAAGATCGGGTCCTTGAGGAACCGCGCCGCCAGGCTCGGGTCGATGGCGTAGAAGATCTGGCCGTCGTCGATGGGCGCGTTGTTGTTTTCCAGCACGCTCAGCGGGTCAACGATCTCGTCCTCGGCGCCGCTTGCGCCGCTGATGTCGGCCACGGGGCCCACGTAGTGGCCGAGGTCGTAGATCGTGCCCTCGATCTTGGTGACCAGCGCGTCCATCGCGCGGCCGATGTGGTCCTCGACCAGCTTCAGTGAGGTCGCGCGCTGGAGGTCCGTCGCGCCGAACTTCACCTCGTACTGGTGCTGCAGGACGATCTCCACGTTCTGGCCGTGGATGCCCTGGATGTTCGTGCCCGTGCCCGGCACGTGCTGCTCGGCCGTGAAGCTGCCGGGGCGGCGAAGCTGGATGCGCTGACCCTGTTGGAAGGTCGTGTTGCGCTCGGCCTCATGCGCCCGGCTCACCAGGCGGCCGATGCCCTTTTTTGTGCGCAGCGAGCGCAGCGCCATGTTCGCCCAGAACTCGGGCAGGTAGTTGCCGAGGATGTTGTCTGCGGGGAAGGCCATGTTTGGCTCCGTGCAAAGAGACGACTTGGGAAAGTCCTCGCTTCGACACTCGGAGCCTCAGGCCCTGCAAGCGCGCCGGCTCAGCCGGTGAGGTGACTCCTGATTAGTAACCCGCGGGTTTGTCGCGTGTCAATGGGGAATTTGGGAATCGGGAATCGACAATCGGGAATCGCCAAAACAAAGCGGGCTCTCGCCTTTACGCGGAGCCCGCTGAGAACTGCAACTGCCACTTACTCTTTTGCGCCTGGCATTACGAGCTTGGCGCCTTCTTTCTCGACCTTCTTCATCGCCTCGTCGAACTCCTGCGGCGTGAAGCCCGGCTGCAGGCGGATGATGTTGCCGCCCTTGAGGCCGGGGCCACCCTGGCTGCCGCCGCCGCTTGAGCCCGGGAACAGGTACGGGTGCTCCTCCTTGAGCTTGTCGATCCAGGTCTCCGGCGTCAGCGGCTTGCCGTCCTTGCCCATGCGCGTCATGCCGTCGCCGTCCTTGGACGTGACCGTGCCGTCGTCGGCCAGCGTGAAGGTTTCACGCGCGAGCATCTTCACGACCTTCAGCGACTCCTTGTGCACGCCTGCCTTGGTCGCCGCATTCAGCGCCGCCTGGTCGATGGTCAACTCGGTGATGCGCTCCTTGTACGACTTCTCCGCTTTGCGCAGCGTATCGAGTTCGGTCTCCAGCGGCTTCTTGAACTCGGCTGCGCGGCGGTTCAGGACCTCCTCGAACTTGCCGTCGGCGAGCAGCTTGCGCTCCTCCTCGGTCTTGGCGTGCTTGAAGATTTCGCCCGCCTTCTCTAGGTCGCCCAGCGGTGCGATCTTCTCGCGCAACTGGCGCAGCTCGGCCTGTGTCTGCTTGGTCTGGTTCAGCAGCTCCTTGTTCTTCTTGCTGAGGCCCGCCGTCAGCTGCTCGAACCAGGCCTTGGCTTTGGGGTCGCTGAGATCCGGCGGCGTCCAATCGCCGCCTTCAGTGTTTCCGTCGCTGTCGCCTCCTCCTTCACCACCGCCACCGCCTTCGCCTCCGGCGTCAGGATGGTGGAAGAAGCCTTGCCCGAACTCCCCGTTGGGGCCCGCGTAGTTTGCTGTGTTGAGGATCATCTGCTGTCCTTTTCGGTTTGAATGGCAGGTCTCACGCGGAGACGCAGAGGCGCGGAGAACTGCCTGACGTTTGCATGGCTTTGGTTTACGGGGTTGCGCGACACTTCGACTCGCTCAATTCCTTCAGCGTGCCCTTCTCCAGGGCTTGCGGTGGGCTCGCTTCATGGCGAGCTTTGCCTGCTTGCGCAGCTTGCCGTCGCTGAGGCCGTCCGTTGCCTTCGGGTCCTGCCGGCGCATCTCCTGCACCACGCGATCAATCGGTTTCGGCGTCATCGTCGTCCTCGTCGCCTTCGTCGTCCGGTGGCTGCTTGCCCGGATCGGGCTTTGCGGGCGGGGCTGGCGGTGGCTGCTGCCCCGGAATAAAGCCCGGAATATTTTTGGTCGGCGGCGTTGGATTGTCTTTGCCGGTGGCGCCGGCGGCTTCTTCTTCCTCGATCGTGCGGTCGGCCGGGATGATCTCACCCTTCTGCAACTGCAGGTGGTACACCTCGCGGCTGATCGCCTTGTCGTCGAAGTGCGCCTTGATCAACGCGCCCAGCATCGCGCTGTCCATCTTGCGCTCGATGAAGTCGCGGTGCATCTCGAAGCTGACCTGCTCGGGATCCGCGCCCAGCCACTGTGCCGCCCATTCGAGCAGCAGCTCATAGGCGTCGCTGACGGACATCACCGTCGATTCGACGACGCTGATCTCGTCGCGGGCCTTGACCATCACGGCCTCGGCGGTCTCCTGCTGCCGCTGGCGATGGATCAGCTTGGCGCCAAGTGCCGCCATGTGGCCTTCCAGCTTCTCGCGCTCGTCCTGCAGGCTGCCCACGCCCGCGCCGCTGTACTCCAGAAAGTCGAAGCGGGCCGTTTCCGGCAGGTGCACCAGCGCGCCCGCGCCGATGCTGGTTGGGACGTCGGCCGCGTCGCCGCCGTACAGGACGGGCGTTGGGGCGCTCAGCATGTACAGCGCATGGTAGAGATCCGCGCCGATCTGATAGTGCTTGATGCTGACGTCGCAGAGGTCGAGCAGCGGGGACTTCTCCAGTTCGGGCTTGTTTGAGTATGGACCGACGAACACGAACGGGATGTACTCAAGTGGCTGGCCGCTGATCTGCGGGGTGATGTCCTCCCACATGATGCCCTTGACTGCCTTGCCGTCGCCGATGCACTTCCAGCACTTCTGGCGATAGACCGGCGTCTCTTCGGACAGGTCGAGGTACAGCTCGCGGAAGCGGTGGATGTTGTTGGCGTCGCCGTCCTGGCGCATGTCGCGCAGCATCACGCGCGTCACCATCAGCTTGGCGTTGACCACCTGGCGCCGCCAGTTCGTGATGTCCTCGGCGATGTAATGGCTGATGTACGGCCGCGCGTCGGTGCGCTCGCCGACCGGCAGATCCAGCAGCAGGCCGTGGCGGCCCATGTGCAGCGCCTGCAGCACCGTCGTGCGCACGCTCTCGATCAGGCTGTCGCCCTCGGGAGTGATGGCCTCGACCAGGTCCTGCAGCGCGTCGGGCAGTTCGGTGCGCGGATCGACGCGGAACACGATACCCAGCAACGCCCGCAGGGTGCGCTCGACCACGGGGTAGTACAGCGAGCGCTGCTTGTAGGCGGCGTACATGTTGTCGCCGTCCGTGTTGGCGGGGAAGCCGCTGGGGCGCGGCAGGTACACAGTGCCGCCGGCTTTGATCTTCTCGTTGCCGTCGAAGCAGTCGCGCAGCTTCTGGAACTGCGCCGACTTGTCGATGTAGGGCTCGGCGAAGAAGTAGCTGTACCCGTATTCAGTTTCAGTAGCCACGGCCCAGGGCCTCCTTCACGAAGTCCTCAGCATGGGTGAAAGCGGCCTCCGGGGTGAGCTTGGGCTCGCCGGCGTCGTTGGCGCTGTTGACGTAGAGCATGTGCGCAAGATCCAGCGTGTACTGCTTGCGCTGCTGGCCGGTCGCCGTCGTGATCAGCGTCGGGTAACCGTCTTCGTCGTCCGGCAGGTCTGCAAGGTCGCCATCCATGCGCGCAGTGTGGCGGGGGGCGCGACAAACAGACTTTTGCCGCCAAGAGATGGGAGCGACAACTTCACGTTCTTTGTGGTGTACCTACGGGCGGTTTGCCAGATGTCGGGACCGGCAAAACCTACCTAAGTCTTTGCTGCCACTGGCCTTATCGCGTACCGTTGCTTGCCGTTTTCGTAGTGGCGTGGGATGGTTGGTGCTGGCGCGCGTCGGACGGTCCGCGGTGTCTGGTAGGCTGGCGCATCTTGGTGGGAAGAGTGCCGATCAAGAGGGAGAGGGTCCGGGTGACCGAGTGGTCGAAGGTACCAACCTCGCAAAGTGGAGTGCATCTGCACCAACGTGGGTTCGAATCCCACCCCGGACTCCACTCCCTTTAGGGTTGTACCACGCGAACCGGTGCGTGTCGCTGAACATCGCACTACAGTGCTCGATCGACTGACTGCTGTTGCTTGCAAATTTCCATCAACAGGATGCTTGAATTCCTCCGTGACTACACTGACAATCGAGAAATGCAAGAACCCCACACTGGCCCTGAGGGACCCCTCAAGGCAATCCTCGTTGCGACGCTGACCGTACTTGTGGTGGCGCCGATCTGTTGGCTCGTCATCAGTAATCAAACTGACCATCAACCCTTTACGGCACCAGAGTTTCGCAGACAACACAGATCGACTGCGGCGCCAGCGCAACAGGCGGTCGTCGAGCCTCAGGCCGTGCCGTTGGTCGTGGTCAATGTCGATTCTTCATCAAGCAACAGTCCGCCTACCTACCGATCCGGATACTTGGACGGTTACATCGATGGCTTGCTGACGTCCACCCGCAACCGCACACCGCTCTACAACGATTACGACAGCTCGGGCTACTCACCAGCTAGTTCCGCGTGGGAGCTGGAAGATCAGGGACGTTACGATCCTGAACTTGGCCGAGTCAGCAGCTGGGTCAAAGCAGGCCGACCGCTCGTCGCCGAGAATGGCTCTACTTACGGGGAGATCAGCGACACGACGTTCAAGCCCAAGACAGTCTTCGTGCCAGGCTACTTCCGGAAGGACGGCACCTACGTGCGCAGTCACTTCCGAAGCAAGTGACCGTGTTGCCGCCTAGTACATTCCTTTGACGGTTCGCACCCTGATTTCTCCCGCGCCTGGGGCGAAGGTTAGGACTGCTGCGTCGGCGTGGTCCGGGGACTTCACCCCTCGCTTCTGTAGCTGCTCCTTGGTCTCTACCTGGATCTTGCCGTTGGGCGTGCGGTGGTAGCGCACCGTGCTCAACTGCTCGCACAGCACGTCGCTGTCCGGCAGGCAGATCAGCTCGTCCTCCGGGTACTGCCGCCCCTCGTGCCCGTCGCTGGCCAGCCAGGCCACGTGCTGGTACGTCTTCTGCAAGCGCTCGCGCATGCTCCACCACAACTCAGCCTTCAGATTCAGGAACTTCTCCTTGCTGGTCAGCCCATCCTCCCAGCGGCGCCCACTGCCCGGGTCGCCGACCATGATTCCGTGCGCCTTCACGCCCGGCAGGCGCTTCAGTGCCGCGGCTACACCACTGCCGACGCCGAACCAGTCGTAGTTGAGCACCGACACCCGCTGCTTCACGCACAGGTCGCGAGCGTACTCGGCTGTGTTGATCACGTCGGGGTCGTTCCACGAGTACGGTATCTCGATCACCGGGCCCTGCCGGATCACCACGACGCTGAGGTCGCCGCCGGCGCCCACGTCCATGCCGGCCACGCGCGGGCCTTTGGCCTTGAGCTTCCAGTCGCGAGCGGCACGCACCCACGCGCCGGGGCAGATGATGTTGGCGACGTCCGCTTCCCAATTGCGGTCGATCTCGCTGGCTACCGTGAACGCTTCCAGATCGCGCTTCTGAAGCTCGTACCACGCTTCATCCTTTCGGGGATCGTCGCGCCAGTCGAACTCGAACAGACGGTCCGTGCCGCGCCACTTCTTACACTTCTGGTGGAAGGGCCCGCCGGCAGCTCCCGGGTTGACCGTGCTCAGGTGGATGCGGCAGTCGGTGTTCCGGCTAAGCGCCGCCTCGATCTTGCGCGGGCGCTGCATGAACGCGCTCTCGTCCACGAAGTACATGGTGTTGCGGCCACCGCGGCCGATGTTGTCGCCGGCCTCTCCCGTCAGCGTCGCGCCGGTTGCCGGGTTGACGATCTTCAGGTAGTTGGCGTCCTCTTCCACGTCGAAGCCGCGCGGCATGAACACCGCCGGTGTGTCGCGCAATTGAATGCGGACCTTTTCGAAGATGCTGTCACTCTCGCCAAGATTGTCGACCAGCAGCTCCTTGCGTGAGCCGAAGCCGCACTTGAAACCGGGCCGGAACAACCACAGGCAGGTGGCTACATACACGCAGATCCACGTCACGCCGGTATCGCGCGCCTTCTCGATCGCCCCTTCCTCGCCCGCCTTGCCCGCGTTCAGCCGGCGCATGATCCAGCGCACCAGGTCGCGTTGGCGCTCGAACGGAACGAACGGCATCTGCGGAGGGCTCACACGCGGATCGTAGGTGACGGCCCAGTGCTCGATGAACAGAAGCGGATCGCGCGCGTAGCGGGCGCGCATGATCCGCACCAACTCGGGATCGCTTTGCAGCAGATCTAGAAACTTGAGACGACGAGCCAGCACCCGGCCCGACTCAGGGCTCCACTCCCCGCTGTCGGAGCTTCTTGCGGTAGAGGTCTTCGAGCTCTTCGTCGCTGAGGTCATCGTATTCACTTCGCAGGTTGAAGTTCGCCCGGATCGGCCCCCCATCCGGGCCGCTGATCTCCTGGCTGAGCCTGTCGCCGTACTTGCGGGGCTTCAGTTTGCTGGCCGTCCACTTGCGCGCGTCCACACGCAGCTTCGCCACCTGCACGTCATCCGCCGTGGCCTCATCGGCGATGGCGACAATCTCGTCGGCGTGCCAGTCCGCCTGGTCCTCGCGCGCGCGCGCGTACATCTGCGAAAACTCTGCCGAGTCACGCAGCCACTTCATCACGGTGGAATAGGACGGAGCCCACGCCTGCCGGCAGACCTTGACCAGGCTGTCACCCTGCGCAATGCGCTCGCACACACGCTCGGCCAGCTTTTGCGAGAACAGCGGCGGTCGGCCGGTTCGACGTGGCTTCGGCTTCGGCTTGGGCTTTTTGGGTTTGCGGGCCATGGTTGTTCACCACAGAGACACAGAGTCACGGAGAAAGGCACCTGCGGATCTCACGCGCTTGCAGCCCGCTACCCCCGCCGTTGGGGCGCTTGGCGGCTTTGCGTGAGACGCTTTTGCAGTTCTCTGCGCCTTCGTGTCTCCGTGGTTCAGACGCATTTCAGGTTCCCGGCCGCAGGGCCTTCTTGTTGCGGCGCGTCTCCTGCTCGGCGTAGTCGCGGGCTTCCTGCACATCGAGTTGCAGCGCCTGACGGTAGGCGTGCAGCATGTCCGCACCCGTGCTCTTGAAGCGCCGCGCGTGCTGCGCGAACTCCTGCGCGTAGCGGTTGTCAGGATTGTCGTGCGCGAACTCGGCCGCGAAGTCCCTCAACGCGTCCGCCAGACGCAGGTGCTCCTGGATCGCCTCTAGCGGCGGAAGCCCTTCGGCTTCGCTCAGGGCAGGGCCTACTTCCTGAACGCCTGAAGCAGCCTCGACGGGTTCTGCAGTCTGTGCTGTGTTTGACATGCCAGCAGCTTGTCCCGCAGCGCGACAAACGAGGGCTCTCTCCCCTCTCGGTCACGCCCGGATTTTTCGTCGAGTTTCGCGACAACATTTGCAACTGAAATCTCCGGCGCGCCCACTGCGCGATCGGTCCTGGGGTCTCGCCGCGGAAAATCCGGGTTGCGCTTGCACTCGCGCTGCCACTGACGCAGAACGGCACCACGCTCCATACCCAACTCCTGCATCATGCCGTCCACCGAGGCACCCTCGCGGATCATGGCGAATAGCCGCAGCGTCTTGCTGTGCTTGCCGGTCAGGTTGATCTCGTGGAACCAGTTGTGGGCATCACGCAGACGTACCACTCGCTGGCGAGGCTCGCCCTGGCCGTTGCTTTCAAGGTAGCGCGATGGCATCAGCCCCTGTGCGCAAGCGCGGCGAAGAGGGCGCACTTCGCAGTTCAGAACCACCGCCGCGGTCTCAAGGGTCAGCCAGATTTCGGGGACTGCGTTCATGGCTTTTCACCACAGAGGCACGGAGTTACGGAGAAACAGCCTTGAGTTCGTGAACGTGTTTCAGCAGCACGCAACCGTCGCAGAGCAGGCCACGCCGGTCAGCCTCGGCCATCATCGCACGGACACCAGCCTCGGCGATTGCGGACAACGTGTCATCGTCGATGTACTCACCCAGCGGGTTCGCCTCGGGGTTGTAACACCACTCCACGTCGCCATCGCTTTCAGCAAGTACCTCAAGCAGCCTTTCGCCGTGCACAATTTCGCCGGCTCGCCGCCGGATCAGTTCCGCAAGCGTCATGCGGCGCATCAGCATCGCGTGGCCGCGGCGCAGGTACTGCGCCGATTCCGTGAGCGCCATTTCGCGTGACGGCGATGGCACCCACCCGCTGCCGATGTCGGCTGCCCAGAATGCTTCTGGTGTTCTCATTTTACGGTCTCCACCCGGTTGAAGCACAAAGCCCACACCCAACCCCGGCCGGGCGGGCAGCGCTGGCCACCCGCCCCACCCAGCCACCTTTCAGGCCCGGAACGCTCGGCCCTTCTTCAGCTTTCCCTTGGCACCCCCGCCCGCCTCCCAGTCCTTGAAGGCCTGCGTCGGGCGCTTCTTGATCTCGACCTCCGGGCCGTCTCCGACCTGCATGCTGAACTGCACGCCTTCCCGCTCGGCGAGGTCCGCCATGTTGTCCAGTGCCTTCTCCACCGCCCCGACAGGATCAACGACTTCCGCCGTTTCCACTTCCGGCTCGTCGAAGCGCGGCAGCAGATCCTTCACGAACAGCAGCAGCTCGTCCGGCGCGTCGTCGGACGCGCTCACGCTGCCCCGGCGCGTGACGGTGAGCTTGCAGGCACCATCCGGCAGCTTCAGGCTCAGCGTGAACGCCTCAAGCTGGTCGCTGAACTTCTCCGCGATCTTCTCGGCCTCGCTGGCTTCCACGATCTTGAATCCGGCCGTCGCCAGCATGTGCTCGCGCGCCAGGTAGTTGCGGATGCGCAGCGACTTGACCATGTTCTTCCTGTAGGCGCCCTGCACCTCGAACAGCAGGTCGCGCAGGTTCAGGTCGAGGTCCTCGAAAGCCACCTGGCAGAACGGGATCGAGTCGATGTGCTCATACAGCACAGCCAGCCCACCCCGCGGCCCCTCCACCGACACCAGAGCCTTCTGGAAGTCCAGCTCAAAGCGCACTTCCGCGTGCGCCTGCACCGCCTGGTCCTTCGGCGTCATGTTCTCCACGTCGAGGTCCTTGACATTCTGCATCCGGCGATACACCAGCGTGCCCCGCACGCGGTTGGCCGTGTTGTCAGCACGGAGGATGAAGCCGTAGCCGAGCTCGTCGCTCCACGGCATTTTCGGCAACTCCACCTTCAGGCGCTCCCACGCCTTGCCGCCGATCATCAGGAGCTTGTAGTGTGTTGTGCGCATTGGTTTGCCTTTCCGGTTTTGCCTCTCGCCAAGTTCGCAATGCACTGCCGGGTCAATTGTCGATGGGCATCACCAGGTAGAAGTGTTGCGCCTTGTCGCCGGCGTGGATGATTGCCGCGGACTCGTTGTCGTTGAACTCGAACGTGATCCGCTCGCTGTCGAAGCCGCCAAGGCCAGGCAGAACGTACTCGGCGTCGAAGCAGAGGTCCGCCTGCCAGTCGGTCTCCACCTCAATCGCCACGCACGCCTCGCCGCCGCCGGGCGACTTCGAGCGCAGCGTCAGCAAGCCCGGCTCCAGTGAGAACTTCGTGCCCTGACTCTCAATCGACGCCATGACCTGCGCCTGTCGCAGCGCGGTGGCGAAGGCCTCGCGGCCGACGACGAAACGCTTGCCGAATTCCCTGGGCACGACGCTCCGCCAGTCGGGAAATTGGCCGTCCACCAGACAAGATTGGACCGTGGTGCCGTCGGCGACCGCCTCCAGCCAATCCGGGCCGATCTGCAGCAGCATCTCGCCCCGACACGCCGCTGCAATCAGGTCATAGGCCTTGCGCGGGACGACCGCCTGCTCGTCAAGCCGCTTGCCTTTGGCCGGGATCTTGCAGTGCGCGAGACGTCTCCCGCAGGTAGCGGTCAACCCCATGCCGTGCTTGCCCGGCTCGATCAGCACGCCGTTCAGCGCATAGCGGCCTTTTTCCTGGGCGATGCCGCGCCCGACCTTGCGGATGGCGTCGGCGAAGTCCTCGCCGCTTAGCGTCACGTCGGTGCCGCCCGTGCGCACTGCCGCCTTGGGGAACTCGTCATAATCAATGCCCGCGAACTCGAAGATGCACCGGCCGGCCTCCAGCGTTGCCACGCTGTACTTCGGGTCCGCGGCCAGGGTCACCAGGTCGCCAGGCAGGTTCGTCAGCACGCTGTAGAGGCGCTGCGCGTTGATGGCGCAACGGCCCTGCTCATGCACCTCCACCTCGCGCAGCGTGCGCGTGAAGTACATGTCCAGGTCGGTCGCGGCGAGCACCACGCCGCGCTCGTCGGCGGCCAGCAACACGTTGTAGGAGACGGGATTGATGCTCGGGACTTTCCAGAGCGGGCGGCAGAGTTGCAGCGCGTGCAACAACTCTTCACGGCTGATCAGGATCTTCATGGCTTGGCCTTTCTCTGTGGCTTCGTGACTCCGTTTGAGTCACGCATTGCTGCCCGGGCCTTTTGCTGCCGGGCTTCGCTTCTTTCCTGGGCTTGCCTCATGTCTTCCAGCGTGGCCCTGCGCACCGGCGGCTTGCACGTCACCTGGCGCGGCAGGTCGATCACGTCGATGTAGGTCAACCGCAGGTGTTGGGTGCTGGGTGTTGGGTCTTCCGACTTCGCCCAGGCTTCGTCGGACAAGTGGGTGTTGGGTCCTCCGACTTCGCCGAGGCTTCGTCGGACAAGTGGGTGTTGGGTCATTGGCGGTCCCTCCTTCGCTCTTGCTCCGGCGGGCAGGCCCTCCTTCGCTCTTGCTCCGGCGG
>CAZZBH010000001.1:0-96479 GCA_964652605.1 uncultured Planctomycetaceae bacterium | reverse complement strand
TCGCTCTTGCTCCGGCGGGCAGGCCCTCCTTCGCTCTTGCTCCGGCGGGCAGGCCCTCCTTCGCTCTTGCTCCGGCGGGCAGGCCTCCCGGGTGCGCTGCTTCTCTCGGTTTCTGCGGCGGTTTCTGCGGCGGTTGCGCTTGCGGTGGGCGCGACGGCTGCCGTCGCGGTTCTCACCCATCACCGACACCAGCAGGATCACCATGCATTGCCGCCGCGGGCAGTCCTCCAGCTTCGCCACCAGCTTCTGCTCACCCCACGCGAACTTCGCCGCCTGCTGCGTCAGCAGGCCACGCTGGTACAGCACCACGGCGAACGCCATCAGCGCCGCGCCGTCCAGGCCGCGCTCGACGCAACGCTTCGCCGCGTGGTCGGTCCAGATGACGGGCGGCAGGCAGCTACTCACGCTGGGCCCCCTTTCGGGTTGATGCCGCGGCGCGTGCACCAGTTCAGGAACGGCTCGTAGTCACCCTCCGGGTGCGGGCCTATCCCGTCACGGATCTGCTGCGCGATCGTGGTGATCAGCGCGGGAGGCGTCGTCACGTCCTGCCAGCGCGTGCGCGCATCACGCGACGCCATGTGCTCCAGCGCTTTGACCACCGCCCAGTCGTGCTCGGGGTACACGTTCTTGAGGATGCGCGCGAAGTCAGCCGGCGTGAGACGCATTCGACACGCGTCCAGGCAGTACGCGCAAAGCGCGGCCAGCGCCACGCCCATTTGGATGGGTTTGATTTCCCCTTCCATTTGGTTTGCCTTGCTTTGGTTTGGTTTTGGTTCCTTTGGGTGAAGGGACGCGGTTGTCCACGGGATTTCCGCGGACTTCTGCCATTCAAGGTGCTCCGGCGGAGGCGGTGGGCACTCCTGGCGGCGCAGCTTGTAGCCCTTCTTCTGCCGGTAGTTCCAGAGGATGCCGTACCGCTTCCCGCTTACGGTGTAGAACTTGACGAGCTGAACTTGCTCCGCCGCCATGGCCTGGAGCCCGTTCTCGACGTCCCGAACACTGACCTTCCGCGTGTCGCGTGGTATCGCATCGCCCCGGATCAGGGCAGCATCGGCCTCGAACAGGCCGAAATCGTCACATGAAAGAACCAACGCCGCGTACAACCAGCGCTGCAGCCACGTCAGACGGGCTACACGCTCGCTGCCGAACATCCCGGCGAAGATCATCTTGTCCCGCAATGGCAACTGTTGCTCCTTTCCCGGCTGAACTGCATTGACGCGAAGGCGCGAAGGTCACGCGAAGACGCGGAGAACTGCTAGGACACTGTTCCCGCGATCACCCGACAGATCTCCAGCTCTCGCGCCCACTCGTCGCACGTCATGCTGATTACCCCTTCCCCGTCGTCGCGGCGGTCGATCGTCAAGTTCTGGTAGCCGGGCAGCACATCCAGGTCGTACTCGCCTGCGAACTCCGCGTGGACGTCGATCCCTGTCTCCTTGCGGTACCAGTCGATGACGCTCTGCCGATCGTCGGCGTCATGCACAATCCACTCGTCTTCACCGGTGTTCAGCTCCCACACCCGCCATTTGCTGGTGTAGCCCTCCGGGGTGTGCTGCTCTTCCTTCGTGTTCTCCGGCATGTCTTCGCTCCTTTGCGTTAGGTAGTTCTCTGTGGCTCCGTGGCTCCGTGGTTCAAAAACGACAGCACCTCAAGCGCGCACGCGCGGGGGTCGTTCACGATCTGTGAACCTGTAAAGCGCAGCACGACATGGCCCGCCTTCTGTATGTCCCTGTCGCGTTTGCGGTCGCGCGCCTGGCGCGCAACGTCCGCGCGACGGTGACCGCTGCCGCCGTGGTAGTCGTGGCCGTCGCATTCGATGACCAAGGTCTTGGGTCTTGGGTGTTGGGTGTTGGGTCCGGGAATGATGGCGAAGTCTGCTGTGAAGCCTGCCACTCGGGGCTGGATCACCAGCACGTCGTCCGGAATGCGCGGCATCAGGGCCAACTCCTGGCCGACGCCGGGCGTGAAGTCGTGCTCGCCGAGCAGGGCCCAGAGCATGAGTCGCTCAATGTGGCTTTCGCAGGACGCGCCAAGGCGGTCGCACATGTTCCGCGCGCGCTCGCGCACCCATACCGCGCACCTGGCACCGTACAGCGAGCTCTTCAGCAGGACTTCCAGAGGGCCCGACTGCAGCTTCCGCAGCGGCACGTTCAGCGCCTTGGCCAGCGCCCGCAGTTCCTTCTCGTTATGCGCTTTCAAGCGGGGCATCAGGTGGCCTCCACGTTTGCGCGGACGAGCGCTTCCACCGTCTGCGGCGGGACGCTGTTGCCTATCCTCGCGACCTGTGAGGTCTTGGTTCCGGTGAGCACGTAGTCGTCGGGGAAGCCCTGGCAGCGCGCCAGCTCGCGCGGCGTCAGCATCCGCATGCTTCCGTCCGGCATCACGAGCGCGAACCGGTCATGCGTCGTGATCGTCGGCAGCGGCCGGTCAACGCCGCAACTGCCCAGGTTGCCGTAGTAGCTGAGAATCCACGGCCCGTCCCGGCGTTCGCACTGGCTGCCGATGTACGCTGCAATGCGCTGGCTGCGCACCTTTCCGTTGCAGGGCAGCGTCCAGTCGATGCACTGCGCCGCTGTGCGGTACGGCAGCCTCGGTTCGTACAGCGTTGACGGCCCGTGTGTTGCTGCCGGCCAGACCACGCGGTTGCGCAGAGTCGCCCACAGGAACAGGCGGCGGCGATGCGTGGGCGCACCGTAGTCGGCAGCGTCGAGAATCCGCCAATCCACAGTGTAGGCGAGCGCGCGCAGGTTGCCGACGAAGCGCCGGAACGTCACACCGCGCTTTTCGCGGATCGGCCAGCCGGACGCATCCAGCGGCCCCCAGTCTTCGAACTCGCTGACGTTTTCAAGCGCAATGTCCGTTGGGCGTTGATTCTCGGGCAGTTTGCCCCACTTCACGCCGACCCATGCCAGGCCTCGGGCGCGATTGTTTCGCGGCTTCCCGCCCTTGGCGCGGGAATGATGCGTGCAGTCGGGTGACATCCAGAACAGCGCAACCGAGCCGTTGCCGACCACGTCGCGCGGGTCCACCTTCCAGACGCTCTCGCAGAAGTGCACCGTCTCGGGGTGGTTAGTGCGGTGCATCTCGATCGCGGCTTCGTCGTGGTTGATGGCGTAGTCCGGCGCGCGGCCCAACGCCCACGTGATGCCGAGGCTGGCGCCCCCGCCGCCGGCAAAACTGTCCACGATCATGTCGCGGATGGTTTCGCGGTCGGTGTGCGTGCGCGTCGAAGTTGCGTGCTGCGTGTCAACCACCGGCGGCCTCGTTTCGCTTTGCGTGGTCGAACCAGTTGGAGCACAGTGCTCCGGCGGTCACGATGTGGTGCAGGTACTTTTCGCGGTCGCCGTGGCGGTGCGCGCTGGTCGCCTTGCACGCAAGGAACGCCAGCGTCCACAGCCAGTCGTCAGGCTTCTTGCCCTCGTCGTGATCCGCGCCCCTGCGCTCCTTCTGGTGCGCCGCTTCGGCTTTCAGAGCGGCGATGAACTCGTCAATGTTGGGGCGGTTGATCAGGGCCTCAAGCTCGGCCACGCGGGCCTTGAGCCTGCCGAGCTCGGCGAGCAACAGCGCGTGTTTGTTGGCGAAGTGCGCGAGCTGCTCAAACAACTCGCGGCTTTCCTGCACCGACAGCAGATTGTCCTCGGCGCATCCGGCGTCGGTCGCGATTACGCGGCCTTCCGCGTCGATCAACTCGCACGTCTCACCGTCCGGCAGGTCAACGTGCAGCGGCAGCTTCAGCGGGTTCACAGGGTCAGGCATCAGAGTGCGCTCCTTACGATTAGCACAACCACAGGGGCCGCTGACGCCAGCGCGATGGCAGCAATCAGGCACAGCATGAGCCGGTACTGCCGGTCGATCTCGCGCAGCTTCGCCTTGTGGCGCGCTTGCAGCGCGGCCATTTCGTCAGCCCATCGTTGTTCGGGCGTCTTGCTCATTTCGTGGCCTCCTTGGATTCAAACTGGCTGGCAGCGGCCACGGCCACAGCGTGTTCACGTTGAACTCTGCGGAACGCGCCCAGCAGCACCGACTCCGGGGCGCTGCGGTGGTAAAGGTCGCCGCACTGATCGTCGGAGCCCTCGCAAGCGAAGCCACGCTCGCGCAGGTACACCACCAGTCGCGCGGCCTCCGCTGCCGTCATGTACCAGGCGTCCCAGCACCAGCTGCCGTACCACTGCGTGCAGAACGACGCCTCGAACCAACGGCGCCCGACTTTCAGCCGTCCGCCTTGCTCACGAAAGCGCAGCGGGGCGCCGTGCAGGTCCAGCAGAGTGCCGGCGTCGTCGAAGCGCGGCCCGCTGACGTTGACCGCATCGCACTGATCCGTGCGACAGCCGTTGCGGTAGTCGTTGCAGGCAAACGCGACGATCAGCTTCTTCACGCGCGGCTCAGGCATTGCGGGCCTCCGCAAAGCGGCTGTTGAGGTACGCCATGATGCGCTGGCGCTCGTCCGCGCTTAGTCGCTCCAGCGACGCAACGCAGACTTGAAGGGCGGTGAACTCGTCGCTCAGGGTCGCCCCGGCCGCAATCTGTCGCCCAAGCCTGCGCCCGATTGCGACAGAAACAGCCGGCTCACCGACCCCGGCCTTTTTGGCGATGTCTTTCAGCTTCACGCCCGCATTTTTCAGGGCGATCATCTCGTCAACCGCGAGCTTGGATTTGCGGCCCTTGTTCACCACCACACCTCCATCAAAGTGATCGCCAACGCAACCAACGCCAACGCAACACTCGGCGCGAGCATGGCAGCCATGATTACGGCGGATTCGCGGGTGGTTGGGGTCATTGGGCCACCTCAGGCGGGATGTCCTTGACCAACTCGTTCAGCTTCCCGACGAAGTCACTGCGCTCCAGCAGCGCGAACAACACGCCCTTGTCGTCGCGCTCCTCCACGACCATCGCACCAACGCAGCGGCCGGTGGTTTCGCAACGCAGGATCGCGCCCGCGCCCTTGCGCAACTGCGGGAAGCGGCTGATGCGCAGCGCAAACCGATGCGACGGGCTGTCGAGTTTCTCCGCCCACTCGGTGAAGCGCGCAGGATCGGTGATGTCGATGACGCACACGTTAGGCATCGGCGGCCTCGCTTTTCTTTGCGGACTTTGCGGACTTTGCGAGCGGCTGCTCTTGCATCTCGCCACGTTCGCCAAGTTCGCAATTTGGGAACTCGCGCACGCGCAGGTCTTCGGGCCACTCTTCCGGGTTGCCGCCTTTGGGGTCGCGCATGTCGAACCAGCCGCCCGTGCCGCCGTAGGCGCGCGGCGTGAACATTGCCCGGCTGCCGAGCTGCTTCACGAAGACGGGGACGCCCGCCGCCTTGCACTGCTGGACGATGCTGCGTATCCAGGCCACGTCGCACGGCCTTGCGCCGGGGCCGCTCTCGCCGCCGACGATCACCCAATCCAGCACGGCCTGGCCTTCACAGACAGAGCACCGTAGCGTGCGGTCGTCGTGCTTGCCGACGTAGTAGGGCGCTCCGTTATCGGCATCGAACTCCGGGTACGGATGCACGCACAGCCACTCGCCCTCTTCACCCCACAGACTCACGTCCTCAAGCAGCGGTTCGGCGCTCACAAAGTGCACAGCCGCCGGGCATTGCAGAATCTCCTGGATGTTCCGGTCGGCGTCGGGCTGTGTGCTGATGCTTGTACCCAGCCACACGTGTTTCAGGGGCCAGCGCGCTCCGTCTGCGACCGCCCAATCGAAGCCGTTATCGGAGCCGAGAAGCGCGCCTGCGGCGTCGGCACATACCAGTTGCGGGTCCATGTCATCGCCTGCGCGGTTCTTCGCCAGCGATAGCCACTCAAAGAACTCCCGCATCCGCGCCGGGCGCTTGGTCAGCACCTGGAACGTGTGCTGCGGGCAGGCTGCCATCACGCCGAACACGGCCGCGATGAACTCGAACGGGACTGACTCGTGGAACAGGTCGGACACGCTGTTCACGAAGATGCGCCTGGGCTTGCGCCATTTCAGCGGCTGGCTCAGGCGCTCGGGCATGAGCTGCACCGTCTCGAACGGCTGGGCGTACTGCGCGGGCAGCTTTGCGCCTGCCTGAAACGCCTTGTGCCGCTTGTCGTGCAGCGTCTTGGCGTAGCAGTTCTTGCAGCCCTGCGCGATCTTCTCGCAGCCGACAACCGGATTCCAGGTCGCGTCAGTCCACTCGATTGCGCTGTTCTCGCTCATGGCTCAGCCTTTCGTGTTTTCGTGTTTTCGTGGCTCTGCCGGCGGTCCCTCGACCAGGACGAAGTTGTCGATGTCGCTGCATCCTGGACACGTGCCTGTCGGCGGCGCCGACGCGAGCCGGGTAATCGGCGCTTTGCACGTGCGGCACCGCCAGCGGTACCAGGGATCGAAAGCGGGACGCTTCATGCTCTGTGCCTCGCGCTGCTTGGGGCGACGTCCGGGGGACGCCGCCCCTCCACACGAATCAACCTGGATGGTCTGCTGCGCCGGACAATGCGCCCCGGCGCCTGGCGCTTCACGCTTCGATCAGGCGACGCTTCTTGCTGGTCGCGTTGCCACCCGATGCCCCCGTGCCGGCGGGGCTGGTGTCTGCTTTGCGGCTCTCGCCCGCTTCCATGATGATCGCCGTCTGCTCGGTGGCTTCGACCACCTCCAGCAGCCCGTTGCCGCCGGCTTCGCGCACCATGTCGCGCAGCTTCTGCCGGCTGTTGCTGTCGAGCAGCGCGCCGTCCTGCACCTTCAACATGCGGATGCGGCGGTTCTGCGCTTTCAGGATGCCCAGGAAGATCGCGGCGCCTGCGAGCACGCGCTCAGCCTGGCTGCCCTGCTCGAACGGCACGCCCTTAAGCGTCACGCCGTCGTCGCTGATGCCGAGGCCCGGGTACGGGAACTCCGCGTCGGCCAGCTTCTTGCGCTTGGATTCCTCGGCTTCGGCAATCTGCTGCGTGAACTCGTCGTACTCGGCCTTCACGCGCTTTGCTTCGGCGATCAGCTTCTCGCGCTGCTGATTGTCGCGGACCTTCGCGTTGATCTCGCCGACCTGGTTCAGGCGCTTGCGGATCTCGTCGATGTCGAACTCAGGGACCGCCTCAGCCTCGGCCTTCTCCCGCGCCGCCTGTTCCTCGCACTCCGCGAGCAGCTTGCGCGCCTCGGCCAGCTTCTTGTTCAGCTCTTCGATCTGGCGCTGCGTGTCGGCGATGACCTGCTTGCCCGTCTCGATGCGCTGCTTTGTCGCCTTGTACGCCGCCTCCTTGCGCGCAAACGCGGTCTCGGCCTCCTGCGCCTCCTGCAGCTCGGCGGTCAGCTTCTCGACGCTGACCTCCTCTGCCGGCGCGTCCGGGTGGTGCGTGGCCGTGTCGGCCGCGCCGTTGGCGCGCTTGACGACCGAGGCCAGCGCCTCGCGGTCCTTGCGCAGCCTGCTGAGCCGCGCGTCGAGGTCGCTGAAGTCGAGGCCCACCAGCTGCATCAGCTTGCCGCGCTGGTCTGCGGGCTTCATGCGGCTGAACTCCATCGCGTCGAAGGGCACGCAGCCCGTGAGATCGTTCAGGAAAGTCTGCGCGCCGCCCTCAATGCGGCCGCCGTCGGCGCGCTCGACCTTCAGCGTCGGCTTGCCGCCGTCGCGGCCGGTGACGGTGATGACGTACTCGGGCTTGCCGTGAGCGCTGAAGGTGCCCTTGATGCGGTATTTTTCTACAGCAGGCTCGCCGGCGGCCGGCGCATGCACCGGCTTCTCAGGCACCGCGCCCGCGCCCGCGAGCATCGCGTCCCAGGCGGCCAGCACGGCGCTTTTGCCGTTGCCGTTGGCGCCCGCGATCTCGACGACGCCGCCGTCGGTGTCGAGCTCGAAGTGCACGATGCGCATGAAGTTGTCGATCTCGAAGCGCGTCAGTGTGAGAAGGTCGTCTTTGGGCATGGCTGGGTTCCTTTCGGGTCTTGGGTCCCGACTTCGCCAAGGCTTCGTCGGGCAGGTCTTGGGTCTTCCGACTTCGCCGAGGCTTCGTCGGACAAGTGGGTTCTGGGTTCAACTGCCACCGCGGAGGCGCGGAGACGCTGAGAACTACGGTGCTGCGGGCTTCTCTGCCTGCAGGATTCCGAGCGTCTCACACGACTTGCGCATGCCGTTGATCTTGTTGCGGATTGACGTTGCTTCGTCGGCGAGGATCTCCAGGGGCAGCGACTCTGATTCCTTCGCCAGCAGATCCAGTTCTTTCATCAAATGCCCTACTGCGCCGTATGAGCGGCCCGGTCCGTGGTTCAGACGGCTGAGTTTGACCGTTTCGAGGGCCGCCTTTAGCCCTTGAAGGCGGATGCGGACTTCCTTCCAGCCTTGCAGCTCGGTTATGAGTTCCATGGTCGTTGCCTTTCTTCGTGGCCCTTCGTGGTTGAAAGTCTTTCTCTGTGACTCTGTGACTCTGTGGTGGACCTGCCCCGCCGCTACTCCAGCTTGCGGCGGGTCTTGGTCTTGGTTGCCGTGGCTGTCCCGCCCGCGCCTTCCGGCTCGGCTGCTTCGGCAGGCCCTTCGACTTCGCTCAGGGCGGGGAGTTCCGTGGCGTACTCTGTTGGCTTGGCTACGGGTTCCGTGTCAGGCTTCTGACCCGTCATGCGCAGGAACAGATCGTGCTCGGCCAGCACGTCGAGCAAGTTGTACTTGATGATCGTTTCGTGCTGGTTGCTGGCGTACAGCTTCGCCACGTCCTTGCCGTCGATCACGTCCTTGTGGGACTCGATGCCCAGAATCTCCTGGATGTCCCGGACGCTGTAGAAGTACTTGCTCTTCTTGCGGCCGTTGTCGTCTGTCACCTCGGTGCAGCCGTCGTCGAAGTACGGCCAGCGCTTAATGATGTCGAACACCGGCTGGCGCCCATCGATCAGGCATTCAGGAAGCGTCAACTGCACGTCGCCGATCAGGTAGCGCGCGCGCAGCTTCACCAGGTCGAAGCTCAGGATGTTATGGCCGACCAGGCAGGTGTCGGCGTCGGTGGTGTCGCCGAGGTAGTCGCGGATCTCGCGCAGCATGCCGCGCTCGTCGGCAAAGCCGCGCACCAGCGCGCCGTGCACCAGCGTCTCCTGCTGCGCGAACATCGCGTGAAAGCAGCGCAGGCCGCTGTCCTTGAAGGCGACGCTGATGACCGGCGCGCCCGTGATCAACGAGAGCTTTTCGTTCAGCTTCTCGCGCGCGCTCAGCCAGGCGTTGCCGATGGCCTCGGGCTTCTTGTAGTTGCCCGGCGGCAGCCAGTGGATGCGCATTTGACGCTCGGCGTCTTCGGGGCGGCCTTCCGCGGTTTCGATGTCGAGGGTGACGTGGGGTTGCATGGATGCTCCTTGGGTTTCGGGTTTCGGGTTTCGGGTTTCGGGTTAGCGGCCGTAGCCGCCGCCGCTGTTTCCGTAGCCTCCGCCGCCGCTGTTTCCGTAGCCTCCGCCGCCGCTGTTGCCGCCGTAGCCGTTGCGGTTTTTGGGCTTCCAGACTTTCAGCGGCACGCCCGCGTTGCTGAGCGTGCGCAGCAGCCCGTCGATGTTGCCCGCGTGGCTGGGATCGAACTGCAGGTACACCTCGACTCGTCCGCCGCCCTGGTCCACCATTTCCAGCGGCACCAGCAGCGCGCGGGCCTCCGGCAGGCCGCCCTGTTGCTGCGGCTGCTGCTGCTGCTGGAACTGCCCGGCGAGGCCGCCCTGCGGCGTTTGGGCCGCACCGTTGCCGTTGCTGCCGGCCTGCTGTTGAAGCAGCTTGTCGATGAGCGCGGTCTTCTGCTCGTCCGTGAGCGCTGCGGTTGATGTTCCTGACATGACTTGCTCCTTTCGTTGTTGCGGCTAGGCCGCGCTGTAATCGCCCTCGCCCTGCACGTGCACGAACGCCGTGCGGTTGGCCGGGTCGAGGGTCATGCTGAGCACGCTGACCGTCAGGTGCTCGTTGGTGTACAGCTTGATTGCGCGGTAGCCGTCGGGGTCACCGCGGCTGGCGCCTTCCCGACGCACGTCGCATCGCGTCTGGCCGCGCGAATAGTGCAGCGTCACCGGCTGATCGCCTCGCTCGTTGCAAAACGGCAGCAACGCCTCGAAGTCGGATGCGTCGAGGTCTTCGAGCGTCAGCTTGCGGTCGCAGTGCCAGTGCGCCGCGCCATCCTCCAGCGCGCGGTCGGTGAAGTAGGCGTTGAGGCTCTCGACGTCGATGTGCATCACGCCGTCGCGGACTTCGATCTCTTCGCGCTTGAGCAGGCGGGCCAGGACCAGGCGGGCGCGCCCGAGCGCTGCGCTGTCGCGGCGCGGGCCCCGGGTCTGCGTGTCGAGTTCGAGCGGATCGAAGCCGGTGATAAGCATGTTCATGCGACGCTCCTTGGGGCAGCGCTGTCCGTGGCGCTGTCCGTGGCTGGGATGATTGAAAGCTGCACGCGCAGCTCGTTGACGCGGTCGCGGTAGTAGCCGTTGTGCGCCACCAGCTCCCGCGCCTGCACGATCGAGTGCGACACCGTGCTGGCGTCGCGGTCAAACGCCCGCGCAATCTCTGGCGTGCTGAGCCCTGCCTCGTAGGCCAGCAGCATGCAGCACTGACGCACACGCGACGCTGTCTGCGTGCGGTTGCGGCCGGTGATCTGGTGGGCCGGCAGATTGAAGACCGTCGCCGCGCGCTCAACGATCGGGCGCACAACCAGCGGCCATTGGTTCGGGCGGCGCGATTCGAGTTCAAGGCGGGTGACGACATGCTCAAGGATGGCCTCGAAGCCGTCACGACCCTCGCGCATGCGCTGTCTTGCCTCGCGGGCAAGTCGGGCCAGCCAGTAACGGGAGACTCCGCTCATTCGTCGTTCTCCAGGCGGCAGTCGGGAAACCAGGTCCGGCGGTACAGCTCGGCCTGCTCGTCGCTGTCGGCGAAGATGCGGAAGCGGCGGCCGCTGGGGAACACGATCGCGAACGGGCGCTTGCCGCATTGCGTCGTCCGCATGTTCGTGCCGGGTGCCTGGCGCAGGACGGTCACTGTCATCTCAGTCATCTCAGGCCCACCCTTTCTGCCGCGCGGGCCGTCTGCTCGTTGGCGTACTCGAGCCGGTGCAGCCGGATCAGCGCGCGCTTCTCGTTCAGGTCGAGACGCAGGCGCGCGATCTCGGCGTTCAGGTCGTTGAGGCACTTCGTGAGCAGCTTTGCCTTGCTGGCCGGCACCCAGGCCACGTGATTGCGGCCCTCGACCGGGAACACCACGGGCTCTTCGCGCTCAGTCGGCATGGCGGCCTCCCTTCACGCGGGTCAGTTCGTACCGGAGCATGTCGCAGGTGATCTGGTGCTTGCCATCGTCTGGCGCGTAGTCGAGGCGCACGGCGTACATCGCAAGCCCGGTGTGCCCGCGCGAATCAAGGGCCTCAACGATGGTGCCAGTGCGGCCGCGCTTGTAGCGGCGCAGCGTCACGCGGTGGCCGACCTTCAGCGGGGACCACGGTTGGAGTTTCTTCGGCAAGCGGGTGTCAGCAGCAGCGGGGTTGCTTGGCCGGGAAGCTTCGCAGGCGTGCTCCGAGGAGTCCGTCGTGCCGCCGCTGCTGCTGATGTGTTTGGTCGTGCGCATGTTCTCCTCGGTCCTGCCCAGCGCTTCCCGGTTGCTGGCTGTGGTACTAAATACCACGCTGTGGGATGAATGCAAATGGAAAAGCGGGATTGTGGCGTTACAATTCACCTCGTGGTTTGTAACTTGCTCTTGTCAACACATTGTGGATATTGATCGTATGGAAGCAGTCGCCTACAACCCCGGCGTGGCTGAAGAGCGCAAACACCGAAACGTGCGTCTGCCCGTGGAGCAGATGCAGGCGATCCAGCGCCTGGCCGAGTGGCGGCACAGGGCCGGCGTGGACGACCAGCCCAACTGGACCGCCGCCCTGGCTTTCGTGATCCGTCACTTCGAGGTCTGCGGCGGCTTTGAGAACCCGCAGCAGGCAATGGCCAAGGTGATGGAAGCCGCCGGCACCGAGAAGCCGAAGAAGAAGTAGGGTCAACACCACGCGGGCCTCCCCACCAGCCTTGACTCCAGCCAGTCGTTGAGGTCACGCTCCGTGATGTAGTAAGGCGACGTCGGGCTCACGCCCAGGCGCCGCGCGTGAAGGTGGCCGCGCCGGATCGCCTGGCGCATCGTGCTGACGGTCAGGCCCGTCTCTTTCGACCACTGTGTAAGTGTTTGCGTTCGCATGCCCGAAGCGTGCAGGACACTCCGGGCACATCCACCGGCGTACCGGCCACTTCGGGCAGGGTGAGTGGCGTTGCGTTAACCCTTGCCAATCCTAACCAGGTCGAACCTTTGTCTGTTGCTGGGCTATGCGGCGTCGCCTCGATCAGGATGGCGCTCTATGGTTAGCTCCGTGGCCAGCTTCGATCTAAAGTGTTCGCACAGTTCGCGATGCCACCGCTTCTGCTTTTTGCGGACGACCTTGTAATTGATCTCATCGTCCCCGCGCAGGGTCCTTACGACGCAATGGGCGTAGTTCTCAGGGAATCGTTCGCTGCCGGGCTCGGGCCGATGGACTGGATCCAGTCGAAACTCGGTGTCACTTTCGTTGCCGTTTTGGTCCGGAACCCTGATCGTATGTTTGAGTGATCGGATGTGCCCGCAGGTGGTTACCGCCACGCCGCAATCGGGGCACCCCATGATTTCGAGGCAATCTTCGGTTGTTGCGAGGGCGCCGAGAACAAATGAACAGCCGTCGCTGCCTGGATAGTCTATCTGGTCTTCGGGAACAAATCGGTTGCCGAGACCATCGTATGCAACGTCGCGGATGGTCCGCCGCAGAACATCGCTGTTGGCGAGTTGTGCCAATGCCCTGCGGCCGCCGATGCGCAGATGATCGGGGGTTCGAAATTCAGCCATGGTCTAGGGTGCACTCCCCCGCATCATTCCGACGGCCTACTCGTCGCACGCGACGTCCGCTGCCCAATTCGCGAGTGCTTCTACGCTCCCGTCAAAGTCATCAAGAAAGCGGATTTCTGGAGCGGCGGTGTTGTGGTACACGCGCTTTGCAACGACATTACCAGAGTTGCCCATCTCTGGGTCTTTGGCCTCTATGTAAACATAGCCGAACATGAGCGGGACAGTAATGCCAACGCCTCCCACCACGGAAGCTCGCACCCGCGCTGGAAAGACCCCTCGTTCAGCCAATGTTGCGAGCACCTGCCCGGCATTGGAGATCGCGGCGCCAGACGGTCGCGATGCATCTGGACCGCCCGCTGCGACGCGCCACAAATGCTTGCGCGCGAGCTTTTTCAGCAACTCGCTTGAAATGTTGACAGGAAACACGCAGGCCAGGCGCGACTCAGCGATGAGCTGCTCTGCCATGAAAGCCTCAATGACCTCTTCGACCGCCAGCCCCACAACTCCGGCACCGGAACTTGCTTCGCGATCGATGCTTGCAATTGCCTGCGCGTAGTCATCTACCAACGGCGCCCCGTCGTGGGCGTCGAACTTTCGAGCCGTCATCATTGGAATGCCTCCAGAACCACATCGTCTAGGCTCTCAAAAAACAGATCATTCTTGATTTTACGCAATTCGTCAATGGCGGACCAGACCGCTGACATGTCCTTGACCAGCGTGCTCATTTCTCGGCCGACATCAATGTCCAACACGCCTGCCCCGGATGACGTTTGCTCGAGCTGGCGCCAAGACTGATTGACCACCGCGGAGGCGTTTCGATCCGGCATGGCAAGGATCGACCGCTGCACAAAGCTTGACGGCAGCCCGAATTTGTCCGCAGCGATCATCGGCCGCGACTTGAACGCCTTTACCGCGTCAGCGGTCCACGGCCCCTTGAACTGGTTGATGTACCGAAGCCCTATTCGCCTGACCAATGTTGGTCGGCAAGTTTCCGCGTAGCTCTCCCAAGACTGCCGGCATCCGTCCATGAAGGTCTCAAAGGAGTCGTACTTCCCGTTCTGCGTGAAGACGCATTTGTCGTTCAACCAAGCGGCTACGAACACTCCGTCTTTCGACTTCGCTATGGCGCCGTTGACCTCACCAAAGTGCTGCTTGGTAGTCGTTTTGCCCTCGCGGCCAACGCTGATGCCGAATTCTGCCTCCCAAGGGCGGCTCAACAGCACCTTTTCAAACATGTCGTGTTTCTCAAGCGCCATCTTCATTGCTTGCACGTCGGGCTGTTCTGGAAGCTGAACGCGCAGCTCCAAAATCGCGTGCTTGATTGGCGGGAACTTCAGTTTTCGGGTGTTGCTCATTTCCTCGACCGCCCCGTTGCGGGGAACTCTTAACTACAGTGTACCCGAGTGTCAACAAAACAGCACCAGCAATAGTATAACGCGCGGGGGTATCCCCCGCTTACGGCGCTTTCGGCAGACCGCCGTGCAATCGGCCAAATCCGATCGCTGACTCCAGCGATTCCGCATCTAATCGGTGAAGCACCTGCTGACGGTAGAACTGCTCGGCTACAGCCAGACTGTGGCCTTGCCACATGGCGCAGACTGCGGCGGGTATGCCCAAACTGGCAGCGTAACTGGTGAAGTTGCGGCGCAACTGCTGCGGCCTGATGGTCCCCCGGCGTTTCCACTGCTTGCGGTCGTAGAAGGTCGGGATGCCGTGGGTGCGGATCTGCTCCACTAAGGACGGGGCCACCTCTCCCTCGGGCGCCCCGGTCAGCATCAGGTAGCGCTGCCTGCCGGTCTTGGACGCCTGGATCACCAGCACGTTGCCGCGCAGTTCGCAGCCCGCCATCTCTCCCAGGCGGACACCAGTCAAGGCGAGGAAGCGAAACACGCGCTGCTGCTTCTCTGTCAGGCTGTCGTGGAAGGCCCGCAGTTCGTCGGGGGTCAGCGCGACGGCGCGCCCGGGCTCGACGTGGGCCTGCTTGAACGCCGGCCACAGGGCCTCGGGCTCAGGGAACAGCTTGGGGCGGCGCAGGGCGAGCCAGCGCAGGCCTGCGCGCAGTGTGCGGCGGTACACGTTCACCGTGCCGCCGCTGCGCGTCGCCGCGACCTCCCGCAGCCAGCGCTGCACCAGGTGGGCGTCCAGCCGGCCTGTCGTAATCCATGCAGGGACAAACTGCTGAAACGCCTTCACGACCTCGCGGGCCCTTCGAGCCGACTTCGGCGCCAAGCCCTCGCGGTTGCCGGTCTGGTCGCGCAGTTCCTGCCGGCGCTTCACGTCCTTCAGGTACAGGCCCAGCGCGTCGCGCAGCGGGTGGCCATAGTCGAACTGCTGGCCGCCCCGCCAGTGCTCGTGCTGCGATTCGTTCCACTTCTGGGTGTACTCCTGCAGCAGGTTGCGGCGCGCCTTGGGGTTGGTTGCGCCGCGGCTGAGGCACCGAATGCGCTGCTGACGCCCCGTGAAGGGATCGGTGTAGAACAGATACCAGTCATCGCGCCAGCGCAGCACGCGCGGCGGTTTCGGCTTCCCGGCCATGACACGGTTTGTACACAGCGAGGCGACAGAGGCAAGCAGATCGGTGCAAAGCCGAAAATGGCAGAGCGGCCCGAAAGCCGCTCTGCGCTTGAAAAGTGGTGCCAGGGGTGGGACTTGAACCCACACGCCCACTGAAGGACTGCGGATTTTGAATCCGCCGCGTCTGCCAATTCCGCCACCCTGGCGCGGCAGCAGTGTGCCACGCCATCGCCCGGACTGCCAGCAGGCGGAGCACCGTCTGCCCGTGCCGGCGCAGAAGTGGCCCATCCATGCCAGAATTTCAAGCTTGCACCGAAGGGCCACGCAGGTGTAAGGTGCGGCGCGATACCAAAGTTTGACCTGTTTCTTCCCCCGCTCATCGTGACGCGGAACCTTTGCGCCGCGGTAGATGGGCGCAAGTGCTGAGCAATCGCGTAAGGAACGTTGGCTGGGTTTTCAAGGAGGTTCACCGTGTTTCAATTCAAGACTTTGTTGCTGGCAGTGGGATTCTTGGCGATTAGCTTTGCGATGCAGGCAGGGCTCGCACAAACCTGGCCCCTGGGACAGCAAAACGCGTCAACCGCAGGGTTCACTTCGGGCGGAGCGGCCAACTGCACCCGCAGTTGGCGCTTTCAGGTCAACATTCCCGGCGTGCTGGTTACGCACATGGCATGCTGGTACCCCGACTCCACCACACAGCCCAAGACGCTGACGCTGTTCGACTTCCAGACGCAGCAGGTGCTCGCGCAGGAAATCACAACACCGGGGCCGGGTTGGTGCATTGTGCAGCTAACGACTCCGGTTCAGTTGACACAGGGCATGCAGTACCTGATCGCGGGCCACACGATTACGTCTAGCTACTATTTCGGTGGCAGTCCAGCGCCGACATGGTTCCCCACGGGCGACATCCAGTACATGGATATGCGCTTCAATAACGGTCAGCCGCCCAGCGTGTTCCCCACCAGCACCTTATCAAACATTCAGTATGGCGTTGTTGACTTCGGCTACGTGACCGGGCCCTCGCTTACGGTTACCGCCGGCATGGGCGGAGCCACGACGGCTCTTTCCAATGAGACTGGCCCGGGCAACCTGGGTGTGCAGGCAGGCTCGTTCACGATTGGGTCCAACAGCCAGTCGCCAGCCAGCGAGATGACGGAAATTGAGATCACTGCCAGCGGGACTGTAAACGACGCTACCGACATCACCGAAGTCAGCATCTATCGCGACGATGCAGCCGGAAGCGTGAATGGTGCATTTGATCCCGGCGACGCGCTTGTGGCCGGACCGCAAACCTTCACCACCGACAACGGCGTCATCAACTTCAGCGTACTGTTGGCAGAACAGACTTTCGGCATCTCGGTGGTGAACGAGTACTTCGTCGTCGTCAAACTCGGCGGTACAGCGCTGCCTGGGCAGACATTCAACTACACGGTTTCAGACATCACCGTCACCACGGGCAACAAGACCGGTGTGCCCACTTCGTCTGTGTCCGGATTGATCATTGACTCTCCGGAGTTCAACTTCGTCGATCAAAGCCCGGCGCAGGCCCAGACCGTTTTCCTGACGTTCAGCGGGGTGTGCCAGGTGTTCACTGTCAGCTATCCGGGCGGGCCGGATGACAAACCCTCTGCTATCAACCTGACCAGTCTTGGCACAGCGCATGAGGTAGATGACCTGCACAACGTGCAGCTTTGGTTTGACCAGGACGATAACGCGGCGTTTGACGATCAGTTGGATACGCTGGTTGATACGCAGGTCTTCACGCAGGACGATGGCACGGTCAGCTTCAGCCTGGCCAGCCATCCCAACTTTCAGCAAGGCGACACGCGGCGATTCTTTGTGGTCTATAACCTCAACGCCAATGCCGGCGACCTTGAGACTTTCCGCTGCTACCTCTCCGACATGGGTGCCGCGCCTTTGGGCGGCATGGCGACCGGCTTGCCCTTGCCCAGCGCCAACGGCACTCCCGGCTTGGAAGTCAGTGCAGCTATTCTGTTCGGTGTGATGAACGGGCCTTTGGCACCCGTCAACGTTTCCAGCAACGCGCAGGGCCCCACTGGCGACGGTGTGCTGATTGCTGACGTCACGCTGGATGCATTGCCTGGCGGCGACTGGGTGATCAACACCGTGACCTTCCATGCCGGCGGCACAGGCAGTCACAACACTGCTTATCTGGAGCTTGGCTTGTACGAAGACTCCGGCAACGACACCTGGGACGGCGCAGCCGTAGATGCACTGGCTGCCCCGCTGCAAAGCGGCTTTGTCGCCAACAGCGTGACGTTTACGCTGAGCAACCCAAGCTTGGCGGCTGGCGCGCAGCGCCGCTTCTTTTTGGCAGGCAAGTTCAACGGCACAGCCGCGGCGGGCCAGACGTTCAATGCCCGCCTGCAGTCAGTGTCAGCGGCACCGCCGCCGGGTGGCTCCACCAGCGGATTCCCGACGCCGGCCAGCACAGCCGCCATCATTGACACACCGGTGCTGAGCGTAGCCAACGGGCCGAATCAGCCCAGCCCGGCGACACACGCCGCGGGCAGCACAGGCAGCCTGGTTGCAGCACAGTTCCGGCTGAACGCGCTGAACGGCGCGACGACGGTCAGCGGCATCAACTTCACCACGGCTGGCAGCGGAGACTGGAGCAGTGACGTAGCCAGCGTGTCAGTGCACCGGGACAACGGCGACGGCATCTTCAACGCCGCTGACGACACACAGCTCGACACACAAGCCGGCAGCGCACTGATCACCAGCAGCTTCACGCTGAACATGGCTGTCGGCGAGATCGCAGACCTGTGGGTTGTCATCCACTTCACAGCCACGGCAGGCGACGGTGTCAGCGCAACGCCCGAGACCTTCAGCCTTGCCATCGCCAACGTGACCGACGTGCAAGCCAGCGCACCCGTTGACTTCGGCTCGCCGCAACCGCAGGGCATTGAAGTCGGCGCAATTCAGTTCGGTGTCACCACGTTCGAGCCAGCCACCGGCCTGACCGCGGGCGGCCAGCCGCTGACGATTCAGGGCAGCGGGTTCATGCTGCCGCTGCTGGTAACCATCGGCGGGACGCCATGCCCCGGCACACCGGCGATCAACGCAGGCACACAGGTAACGGGCCTGAGCATCCCAGCCGGCTTCGGTGAAAACCTGCCGATCGTGGTGCGCAGCGGGACACTGCCGCCGCAGACCCTAACCCAAACTTTCACCTACACATCACCCAAGGACAGCGCACCCCCAAAGGCCGACAGCGGCAGCAGCTGCACAACCGGCCAGGGCAGCGCATGGGCGCTGTTGCTGATCGCGCTGGGCGCAGCGGCCTGCATCAGCCTGCGCCGGCGGTTCGCGTAATCGCCAAACAAACCAGAACCGGGCTGCCCTCGGGCAGCCCGGTTTGCTTTCAGCGCGCTGTGGCAATTCCGATTTGGTGCTTGCGTGCACACCATGCAACTGTCAACGTGGTGCACATTGACTGACAAACTCGCGTGGGGACGTAGCCGCATTCGGGCCTGAAATGGGCTGGCGTGTGGCTGAACGGGTCTGCGGTCGATTCATGCTGTGTCCGGCAAACGGCGCGTGGGGCGCCGATTTGACCGGGCGCTGATCCAATCGTGGGGAGACTCCCGTGAATCGCTACACCTTGTTCGTGGCGGCTTGCTGCATTGCAGCCGCCGGGATTGCATCGTCGCAGACCGTTGTGGACTGCTACCCTTTCAATGCTCCGCTTGCGACGGGTTCAACGACCAGCGCGGCGGTCACGCATCAGGCAAACATCAACGCGCCAGGCGGCCCGGTCGGCAAAGAGGCCGGGTGGGCGAAGTTTGACCTTTCCGCGATTCCTCCCGGTGCGACGGTCAGCTCTGTCGTGCTGTACATCAACGTCACAGCCACGAACTGGCCGTATTGGAGCGCCACACCGGTGACGGTTGATCCAATGGTGGCGACGCCTGCAACGCTGCAGTCCGACATCGTGGCGGAGGAGAATGTCGGCTACTACCTTTACCAGAACGAAGGCTCAACCTTCGCGCCTGGGCCCAAGCAGTACACAATGGGTGGAACAATCAACGCGGACGTGCAGAACGGTATCGCCCAGGGCTGGATCGCCGTTGGCTTCTCTGACCGCGACACGACGGCCACCTATTACGTCAACTTCTCTGGTTACGACGCTGGCGCGAATGCGCCGTATCTGCGCATCACATACACTGGCGGCGGGCCTGCGCTGATTGGCAGCGCCACGGCTGGCACAGCCCAGACTGTGTTTTCGGGGGACCAGGGGCCAGGTGGCAACGGCATTCACGCCGGAACTTTCGACATCGCTTGCAGCTTTGGCGCGATGTCCATGCAGTCCATCAATTTGACCGCAGCAGGCAACGGCGACGATTCATTGGCGTACACGGAAGTCACGATCTATCAGGACATGAACAACAACGACACGTTTGAGTTCGGCACTGACGAAGAAATCGTGACAGCCCCGAGCGTGTTTCCGGGCGACAACGGCACCATCAACTTCTCCGTTCAGACTGCCTACCAAGGCTTTCTGGTCAATGACACCCGGACCTACTTCGTTGTGGTCAAGCTGGCTGGCACAGCCTCGGCAGGGCAAACCTTCAACTACATTGTTTCCGGGCTCACTGTCGGGTCCGGTTCCGCCGTCGGCTTTCCTACCGCCGAGATGCTGGGGCTGATCATCGCCACGCCTGCCTTCGTGTTCACTGACGCAAGCCCCGCCCTGCCCAGCACCGTGTACCTTGGCTCAAGCGACAACGTATGCCAGATTTTCACCATTGCCTATCCGGACGGCCCGGACGACAAGCCCACATCGGTGACTGTAACCGGCCTTGGCACCGCGCACGAGGTGGACGACCTGGTCAACACGCAGTTGTGGCTTGACTCCGACACCTCCGGCGACTTGAGCGGCGGCGACACACTGCTGGATACCCAGTCGTTCTCAGCCGACAACGGCACAGCCACCTTCGACCTGTCGTCGATGTCGAACATGCAGGCTGGCCAGACACGTACATTCTTTGTCGTGCACAATCTCAACAACAACGCGGGCGACGGCGAGACGCTTCAATGCTACGTCTCGGCAGCGGCGGTGGGCGGGCTTGCGCCGAACGTGATGGGCCTGCCGGCGCCGAACACCAATGGCGCGCCGGGCCTTGAGATCAGCGCCAGTGTGCTGATTGCGACCTTGAATGGCCCGGGCGCTGCCCTGACGATTGACAGTGACTCGCAGGGCTCCACCGGCGACGGCGAGCTGCTGTGTGACGTCACGCTGGCCGCCGCGCCGGGCGGCGCATGGACGGTATCCAGCATGACCTTCAATGCCGCAGGCACCGGCGACGCGAACAACGCGTTCTCTGAGCTGGCACTGTGGGAGTCTTCGGGCGGCGGCGGGTGGGCAGGATCAGCCACGGCTTCGCTTGCTTCGGGCACGACGACTTCCTTTGCAGGCGGCGCCGTAAGCTTCAACCTGACGAACTCAACCCTTGCCGCCGCGACAAGCCGGCGGTTCTTCCTGACCGGCAAGCTGAACGGCAGCGCTCTGGCGGGTCAGACCTTCAATGCAAACCTTGAGAGCATTGCAGCGACGCCGCCGCCAGGAGGCTCCACGACGGGCATCCCGACGGCTGACAGCACCGCGTTGATCATCGACGTGGCTGTGCTGACGGTAAGCAACGGCCCCAACCAGCCGACGGCAACAACGCACCGTGGCGGCACGGCGGCGAACTATCTCGTCGGCCAGTTCCGGCTTCATGCGCTGAACGGCCCGGCGACGGTCAACAGCATCAATTTGACGGGCACGGGCACCGGCGACTGGGGCTCAGATATTGACAGCACCAGCGGCGTGCAGCTTTTCCTGGACGATGGCGACGGCGTGTTTGACGCCGGGCTGGATACGCCGGTGTTCCAGGGTGGCGGCGCTGCGCTGGTGACGGCCACGCTAAGCCCCGCAGTGGCCGTGCCCGGCGCCTCAACAGCAGACATCTGGGTGCGCATCGGGCTTTCCTCGAACGCCGGCATGGGCATCGCAGCCACGCCCGAAACGTTCGTACTGTCGATCGCGGGTAGCGGAGATGTGTCCGCGACATCGGGTGTCCTGCTTGGCACGCCTGCGCCTACGTGCGTCACGCTGGGTGCCATCGAGTTCAACGTGTCCCTGTTTGCACCGGCGAGTGACCTGCCCAAGGGCGGCAAAGCCATCAACATCCAGGGAAGCGGGTTCATGCAGCCGTTCAGTGTGACGATTGACGGCGTGATCTGCCCGGGTACAGCCGTGATCTCCGGCGGCACGCAGGTAACCGGGTTGACTGTTCCCCCGGGGACGGGCTCGGGCCTGCAGATTGTGGTCACCAGCGGCACCTTGCCGCCGCAGACCTTGACGCAGACGTTCAAGTACAGCACCGGCGACAGCTCATCGGACAGCAACGGTTCCTGCTCGGCGGGCAGCGGCCCGTGGCTGCCGGCTGCGATCGCCCTGGTAATGCTGGGGGCAGCAACAGCCTGGCGTCGCCGCAGGGCGTAGTGCAAACCGTGTGTGCGGATGGCGGCCGGGGGTCTCCCGGCCGCCATGGTTTAATTCACGAGTTGATCATCACTGCTGCCGCCCTACACTTCTGATATGGCCGACGGCCTCGTGATTCGTGCCTATGACCATGCGCGCGACGCGGCTGCCTTCGCGGCCCTGAACTACACGACGTTCCGCGACTCCATTCCTGCCGACGAGCAGATGAACGAAGCCGACTTTCGGCGGCATCACGCCTGGCTGTTGCACCACTTCGCGCCAGCAGACACTACGCGCAACACCGTGTTCGTCGCCGAGGTGCACAGGCAGTACGCCGGGCACATCTGGCTGGGCACGCAGACTGACTTTTTTACGCGCAGGGTTGACCCGTGGATCTTCGACCTTTCCGTGGTGGAAGGGCTGCGCGGCCGCGGCATTGCGCGCGCGCTGCACGATCATGCCCTGGCGTTTCTGCGCCGGCGCGGCGCAAAGCTCATGGGCCTGCAGGTCATGGCGCACAACGAGTCGGCGCTGGCGCTGTACCGCTCGCTCGGCTACCGACCCCGGGCACACAGCCTGAAGCTGGATCTCTAGCACCGCTTGCGCGCAGCCATCTCGCGCCGTACCATTGTGGCGGTACTTTGTGGCAAAGAGTAAATGACCTCCATTCCCCGCCACATCGCAATCATCATGGACGGCAACGGCCGCTGGGCTGAGGCGCGCAACCTGCGTCGCGTTCGCGGCCACGAAGCCGGCATTGACAGCGTGCGTGCCGTAGCCGAAGAATGCGCCCGCCTGGGCGTTGGCCAGCTCACGCTCTACGCGTTCTCTGAAGAAAACTGGAAGCGCCCTCGGCTTGAGATCGAGTTTCTCATGCGCATGCTCAAGCGCTTTCTGGTGCGCGAGCGCGATACACTGATGCGCAACAACATGCGCTTCGGCGCGATCGGGCGGCTTGACCGCCTGCCCGCCGATGTGCGCGCGGCACTTGAGAAGACCCGCGAAATGACTGCGGGCAACACGGGCACGCTGTTGTGCCTGGCGCTTTCTTACGGCGGTCGCGCCGAGATTGCCGATGCGGCGCGCACGCTTGCCACGCGGGTGCAACGCGGTGAGCTCAAGCCCGAAGACATAGACGAATCCGCGCTGGCGGCGGCGCTGTACCAGCCCGACATGCCCGAGCCCGACCTTGTGATCCGCACCGCCGGCGAAATGCGCGTCAGCAACTTCCTGCTGTGGCAGATCAGCTACGCCGAGTTGTACGTCACCGAGGCACTGTGGCCCGACTTCCGGCCTGAGCACCTGCACACCGCCATCGAGGATTTCAATCGCCGCGAGCGCCGATTCGGCGGCCTCAAACCCGCCCGCACAGCCTGACTCCTGCAATCAAGTCGTTGCCGCTGCCGGCGTCAGTGCCTGCTCTGCCAGCGTTCGCACAGCTTTCAGGTCCATCTTGCCCGTGCCCAGCACCGGAAGCGCCTCTACTTCGACGAAATCCCGCGCTTTGGGCACAAACAGGTTGGGCAATTCGCCTTCAAGCAGGCGCGTGACCAGCACTTCGACTTCCACGTTCAGCTTCACGTGGACCACCGCGATTCTCTCGCCCTTCTTTTCGTCGCGCACCGCTGTCACCGCGAAAAGCTGCTCGGTGGCTTCGACCAGGCTGTGCAGCGCCTCTTCAATGCGCCCGTGCGGGACCATCTCGCCGCCGATCTTGCTGAAGCGCGACAGCCGGTCCGTGATCGTGATAAACCCTTCCTCATCCACGCGCGCGATGTCGCCCGTCGTGTACCACCCGTCCTGAATCACTTCAGCCGTTTTCTCCGGCTGATCCAGATAACCCTTCATTACGTTGGGGCCCTTCACACACAGTAACCCCGCTTCGCCGCGCGGCAGCGGCTCGCGCGTATCCGGGTCAAGCACCTTCAGCAGCACGCCGGGAAACGGCTGGCCGACTGTGCCGGGCTTATTGCCGCGCTGAAAGATGCCGGGCGCGCGCATGTCGTAGGTGTTGCACGAAATCACCGGGCTGCATTCGGTGGCGCCGTAGCCCTCGAGAATCTCGCCGCCAAAGTCCTCTTTGAACGCCGCCGCAAATCGCTGGCTGAGCTTCTCCGCGCCGGCAACCACAAGCCGCAGGCTGCCGAACTGCCCGGGCTGGCAGCGCTTCATGTACATCTGCATGAACGTGGGCGTGGCGACGAGGATGGTGCCGCCGTAGCCCTCTGTCATCTCGCCCACAGCCTCAGCATCCAGGGGGTTGGGCATGAACACCAGGCTGGTGGAAAGATGCATGCCAAGCCACAACAGCAGGTTTCCGAAGCTGTGAAAGAACGGAAGCATGTGCAGGATGCGGTCCTGGTAGCCCAGCTTGATCGCGATCTCCGCGCCTTCGATGTTGCTGATGACGTTGAAGTGCGAAAGTTCAATCCCCTTGGGCTGGCCGGTGCTGCCGCTGCTGAAAATGATCGCGCTGGTGTCGTCCATCTTCGGCCGCGCAAGCGCGCCGATCATCAGCCGGATCAGCCACAACGGCGCCAGCATCGCCAGCAGCAACGCGAAAATGCGCTTGCCGCCGCTGATGGTCTTCGCCACATCCTCAAGCAGGATGATTTCCACGCCGCCCGGCGCCTCAAGCTTGGCCTTTTCCAGGAATGCCCGGCTTGTCACTACTGTCTTTAGCGCCGCCTGCACGCAGGCGATTTCCATGCCCTGTCGGCCGGTGGTGTAGTTTAGATTCACGACTGTGCGCGCGCCGAGCATCGCCGCCATGTTGGCCAGTGCGCCGCCGACACTGGGCGGCATCAAAAAACCGACTCGCTGCTGCTTGCCCCAGTGCGGGCGCAGCGCGCGGGCCAGCGCGATCGCCCCGGTCAGCGCCTTGAACCAGGGGATGCTGCCGCGCACCGGATCAGCCAGTGCCATCCGGAACCGCCTGCGCCGGCAACCCTTGACGATGCTGTAGTCCAGCGGGTGCATCACGTCTTTGCGCAGCATCCACGCGGTATGCGAAAGCTCCAGCACCGCCTCGCGCACCTGGCCCACCGGTGTGTCAGGCGGAAGCGGCTGGCCGAATACGACCGAGACGCGAAACGGCCACGCGCGCGGGAAGCGGTTCATGATTGAACCCGCGCCAAGGCTGAACAGGCTGCCCCACACGCCGCCCAGGTGCAGCGGCAGAATCGGCGCATTGCGGTGGTGCGCGATGGTCTCAATGCCGCGCCGGAACGGCAGCAGGCTGCCGGTGCGCGTGATTTCGCCCTCGGCAAAGACGCACACCAGCTCGCCGGCGTCCAAAGCCGCGCCGGCTTTGCGCAAAGCCTCGCGAATACTGTGCGGGCCGGTGGTGCGGATAGGGATGGCGCCAAGACGGTTCAAAATCGGGCGGATCCACCATTTGCCGAAAAACTGCTCAGCCACCACGAAGCGCACGCGGCGCTTGACCGCCAGCGTGATCAGCAATCCGTCGATGTAGCTGACATGGTTGGCAACCAGCAGCGCGGGGCCTTCAGCGGGCACGTGCCCGCGCCCAGCCACCCGGATGCGGTAGATCGGCCAGAGCATGACTCGCAGCAACAGTCGCAGCATGGACGTCTTTATATAACGTCGTTATCGGTCAGTCAACCCCTTTTCGCCCGGCAGTTTAGCCTCGCCCAACAACCCAAAGCCAGCAAAGACCCCAACACAAACCAACAAACCCGCCAGCCAGCGCACTAACCAAATGCACTTGCAGGCGGCCTTGCGGCCGATGCCGTACAAGCCGCCCAGCCCGGTTGCGTAGCCACTTGGGGTCTGCCGAACGCCGGTGATCCTGATTGCTCGGCTAAGGGACACTCTTCCTTCCAGCGCATCGGCAAGCGTTGCTGCCGATCACCGTAGGTGTCACCTAACTGCGCGGCTCAACAAGCCGTCCTCCTGAGCCCTGCAGGATGCGATTCACGACCCGGAAACTGCAAACAATGCCAACCGCGGTTTGCCATCCGTGTCTCGGAACAAATGAAAACCGAGATTGTCCGAGTCCCAGTTCATGGCAGGCTTCGACCTGGACCAGTTCACGCTGCCATAGACGATATCCGCACCGAGTCTGTCCTGATCTTCGGTCCCGGAGATACCTCCAGAACAACTTAACACAAGCACTTTAGCTCCGGACAGTTCAGGGCGCACTCCTAATTCGTTCAAAAGCACCTCCTGAACGTTCTTCCACTCGTCAAAGTCACTCCACTTATAGTACATCAGTACTTGCCCATGGCGCAGCATACGCTCCTTGGGTACATCGAAGTTCGCAAGTACCGCTATCACGTCCGAGGCCTGAAGCTCTTCGCTAAGGCAAGTAAGTTGACTCTTTCCCTCGCCAGCCGCCATGCCTTCTACGCTCCAGCCGGCTCTGATGTGGTACAGTAGCGCATCGCCCAACGCAGCGCGATCCACCTCGCGCCCGACTGGCGCTGCGTCAAGGTGCCGACAACTGCATGCAATTAGACACAGAACGACAGCTATCACCACGGTTGCGGGTTTCTGTTTGCTACGACTGCACTCGAAACGCACGGGCGGGATCCCCTCTGTCGCCAATCCGTGATTCTCGCCAGCCTCGTTACAATGCCGCATCTTCAGACCTCCCACTCAGCGTTGGACTAGCATCCAAGTTCAGCAAGAGGCGTTGCTACCCCATGCCCTCGGGCAGCCGCCTCAAGGACCTGCAGTCCTGCGGAGTCCAATAGTAACGCATCAAGTTCTGCATGCCTTGAACGCCCGCCTCTACGCCGGCGTTCATGACAAAGGCGGGTCCATGTCCAAGATGAAGGATTCCAGCATTGTGACCAAGTTCGTGCGCTAGTGTAAGACCGCCAACTCCGTCACCCCACATAGCAATGCGCTTGCCTACCTTACCGCTCGCAATTGGTAAGTCAGCTAAAGCAATCGTTCCTGGATGTCCAACAAGGTGTCGCTTCACCCAGCTGGACTCTTGTGGGCCGATGATCACTAAATGCCTGCCCGGAGTAGCGGCAACAGCGTCCGCCTGATACCCCCAGTAATCTCTATCGGGGTCCTTGACCTGCTTTGACTTGTCGATGGTATAGGAGGCTATACGAACGCAGCATTGTAGCAATATGTTTGACGCAGACGCAACCATGTCATCAATGAGTTGCCGATCAACGCCGACCAAGTCGTAGATAAGCAACGTCAAATCTCCGACTTCCTCGCAATCGGCGACAAGACTGGCGGTACTCCATGCCGTGGGCGACATCACGTAGCCACCTTTGGTCACGTTCCCCGCATTGCGATCCGCAGAGCGGGGGTTGCCCTTGAACAGCGACAGGCACTGCTGCCAGACGGCGTCCAAAGCTTTCGCAACTCCGTCGTTCATCTCGGCGGGGCAACCGGCGTACCTGCCGGACTGACACCACGCTTCGCAATCCGGCTTTTCTAGAAAGCGACATTGTGGCGGAACGGACAGGAACAAGTCGCGTACAGTCTCGGTCAGCATCCAGAAAGCCTCTGCTGCCGACCCTGTCGTTGCAGGAATGTCCGGATTTCTTCCGGGACTATTGGCGAGGGAATGAATGACAATCTGCAGCTTGAGCTCTACGGAGGACACATATGCACAACAACAGTTCGGGTCATGATGAATCATGGCGCAGGTGATGGCAGGGATGAGTGACACCTCCACTGCAAACTCACGAGTAGCGGCTATAACGTCGGCACGATTTCCCTGCCGACGAGCATCCGCAACGCGTTGAGACACCTGCCTCTCCAGTTGCCGCGAACTTCGGTATGAGTTGTAAACAACACGGTCAGGAACATTCAACCGCACCCCGTCCCAGGCCTCCAGGGCCAGCTTCTGCTTGGCCTCTGCTTCTTTGGACGCCGTCGAAAGGCTGCAAGGATTGCCGTGAGATGACACGATAACTTCAAACAAGCCGCACAACACACCTTCCACGACAACGTGCAGCCACGCCGAACCCTGTTTGAAGTCGCCAGCCGTGACTCTGGCGCCGATTCCGGCGGCAGCATTGGCCCGGTTTTCCTTGTCGGCTTCCTCCTCTGTGTACCGCTCCACTTCAATTGGGAACCCAAGCGCAGACATACACTTTGCGTTTCCCCAAACGCTGAAAGCGGTTCTTTTTGCCTTCATTCTCTCAACGTGCTTGTCCCCAATTCCAATCAGCGCCGATGCTGGACTATCCTCGTCAGCTCCCGCCTTGACCATGATTTCATAGTCAAAGTCGTTGGACCTTGGGCCAAGCGTATGAATCTCAATGTACGCCTTTGTGTGGAAACGGCCGTCTGCCGAGACTTCTATCCCTATCGCAGGGCCCTTGTGCTTGTGCTCCGTCCACGAGGTCCCAGTTGACGTAAAAAACAGTACCCGGTCGCAGATACACTTCTGTTCTGGCTCCCAAGACGGCGGCCACATACCTTCGGACGGCACGGCTCCATCGTCATCATCGGCCGTAACCTCGGACTCCCGAGCCTCGGAGTCAAGGCGTACCGACACGATATCGTTTCGCGACGATTCGCCAATTGATAGCTGCATGGAACGCACGGGAGTGTCCGCACTTACTTCATGACTGGTCAGCACATCATGCAGATATACCGGTTGTACGATTGGTTCGAATGTACTATTGAGCACTTGCCGCGATCTGGACGCGCCATTTGAGCCCCCGCGAACGAGTGTGACATTGTCTGGCTGGATGCCGGTCAGTTCCGCCAGCGTTGCGCCCGGGACGGTCCATTCGGTGCTGCCCTGAGCGAAGTCTGCCGTTGCGTGACGGATCCTCGGCGCGCCTTCCCGTTCGCCTACGGTAACTGCGTCCAGGACGGTTCTGGAGCGGGCTATGTTGCGCAATTGCGCAGGCCGGTCGTCGAACAGTGCTCCGAGATTCTCCGGCATAGATTGCCCTTTGTGCGCGCTGTTCCAAAGCGCGCTAAAACAGCTTCAACGTCTCACCGTTGGGGCCGATGATTCTTACCGTCGTGAGGTAGTTTGCGCGGCCCCAATGCGCGGGTGAGTCGAGTGGCAGTGTGGTGGCGGCATCTCTGCCAAATGCTTCGATCCGGCGGCGGATATCCTCCCGTCGGTCTTCGGATAACTCAGTCTGCGAGCGCCTCGCGTCTTCGCTGTAACCGTTCCTGCCGCGAGAATTCGGGGCAGACCCGCATCCGCAGCCCATCTTTCCGTTTTGCATGCTCTGCTCCTCAGCTTCCGGCCGGCACCGGGAACTCGGTTACGTCCACGCCTTCCAGTATAGCGAGCGCGCCGGACGATCCCATTGCTGTTGCCACCGGAAACGTGTAGTCAACGTTGATCAGCGACGTCGAGGTCACCGAAGCAGGCTCTGACGATTCGCGACGCACGAACAATGTGTCTTTTAGTGGCGCGGGCACAATGCCGGTGATTCCGCGCGTGGGGCCGGCCTCGCCGGAGTCGCCCAACACCATGAAATAGATTCGCGTGAGCTGTTCGACGTTTGATGCAACCATCTCGTTGATGTAGATCGGTGTGCCGTTGATGGCCAACTGCGGCGCGCGAACCGTGCCCTTGAGCGGATCGCCCCATTCACACTCGACAAACCCCGGCAAAATACTCGCGCCGTGGTACGCCGCGATGATCCAGCGCAACGCCCGGCTGTTGCACATGATGGCGTTGGGGCGCCCGTTGTTCGCGGTGACAAGGCTGTAGGCCTGCTGAAGTTCCTCAAGGCGCTGCAACGCAGTGCCGTTGCTGCTGGTAACGAGGTTGGAGGCGGCGCACATGTCGTAAAGCGACGGGTAATCCCCCGGATTGCCGGTGGTGTCGAGGTCCAGCTTGCGACACTGCATGTAGGTAAGCCGCCGGATCGCGAGCGCGGCAAGCGTAGCGTCGATGTTGTTGGGGGACTTGTAGCGGTCCTGGCCCGAGTAGTCCAACTGGTAGCGAGTGGCGAGTGTACCCAACGAGAACGTCACATTCATTGCCTGCGGGCTGGCGGTCTGGACGGCGATGCCCTGTGTTCCGTCGCCGAGGATTGTCGCCATGCTGTTGATCTCGGCCATGGCCTGAAGCGCGGGAGTGCGTGCATAGCTGATCATCCCGCCCTCGATGGCCATCATGGGAAACACGCGGGCGATCTGAATCTTGAAATAGAAGTCTTCCACCAACCACTTTGCCAATGCATCCTGCGTAAGGTTGGTGATGTTGAGCGGCGAGGTGGCCATGGTTTCCCTTTCGTACGGGTTCGGTTCCCTGCGTGTGCCAAGAGTCTATTTCGAATTGAGCTCAAGGAAAGCCTTATCCTACTGCAATTTCGTCATGATTGCGTAAAAGCAGGGTAATGGTCTGGGCGCGCGGTCTCCAGATTTGTGGTAGTTCGGCTGATTTGCTGCCGACGTCGGATTTGCTGTCAGTGAACCGAAGAACTGGGCGCGCGTTTGCGGCGGGCTTCAAAGGCCTCGCTGTCATGCCGCCCAGCTGGAGGTCAGCGGGCTTGGCTGCTTGTTGGTTCTTTGGGTCAAGCTGAGTCTTTGCCGTGGCCGATTTGCTTGGGTGGCTTGGGTGCGTAGTTGTGCTCTATGAACCAGGCGGCTGCTCGGCTTAGCGTCTCGCGCACGTCTCTTGTTGGCATTCCCAACTCGGTGCGTGCGCGTGTGTTGTCGTAGAACATGGGTTTGAGCGCCATGCGCACGCCGGCCAGCGGCACGCGCGCGGGTTTGCCCGTGAAGCGTGCTTTCAACTCGCTGGCGGCGCCGGTGAGAATGCCCACGAACTTCGGGACCCTGAAGCGCGGCGCGGGGATGCCTGTCAGCTCTGACAGCATGGTGAAAATTTCGAGAATCGACAGGTTTTCGTGCCCCAGGATATACCGCCGCCCGGACGCCCCCTTCTGTGCCGCCAGGATATGCCCGCGCGCGCAGTCCTGCACGTCGATCACGTTCAAGCCGGTCTCCATGTACCCCGGCATGCGGCGCAGCAGAAAGTCCAGCACCACGCGGCCGGTGGGCGTCGGCTTAACGTCGAAGGGCCCCATCGGGGCGCTGGGGTTGACCACGACCACGGGGGCACCTTCCGCGGCGAGCTTCAGTGCGCGCTGCTCGCCGGCGTGTTTGCTGCGCTGGTAGTGCACGGCCAGGTCTGCCTCGGCGGCAATGTCGTCCTCGTTGCTGGGGCGGCCGTTGGCCTGGCCGATGATCGCGACGGTGCTGGTGTGCACGATGCGGTCGCATCCGGCCTCGGCGGCTGTGCGCAGGACCATGCCGGCGCCGCGATCGTTGGCGTCGTACATGCGGCGGATGTCGCCGCGGCCGCGCAGGTCAAGGCGGCTGATGCCCGCCACGTGAAAGCAGGCGTCGCAACCCACCAAGCCGCGTGCGAGCGCGGCGGCGTCGAGAAGGTCGCCGTCGATGACCTCAACGTCAAGGCCGTCCAGCGCCACCCGCGACGCACCCTTTCGCAACAGCACGCGCACGTGCACGCCGTCGGCGACAAGCTCGCGCGCGACGGCCCCGCCGATGAACCCTGATGCCCCGGTGACGAAAGCCTGCTTCATGGCGGAAGCATACAATGGCGTGCGCGCTTGGCAGGCTGTGTCCCCACAGTGGTTAGAAGTCCGCCGCGCCACTACATTGCGCCGGTGAGTGAAGCCCCGATACATGGACGCAGGCAGCAGGCGCTGATGGCGTTGGCCCGCTTTGTATGCCGCCGCGCGCTATGGATTGTGCTGGCGGCGGTGGCGGGTGCGGCTGGCTCTGTGCTTTACTCGGTGACGCAGCTGGAGTTTGTCACCGACCGCAACGCACTGGTGAACTCGGACGCTGAGTACAACCGCCGCTTTCTGCGCTTCCTGGATGCTTTCGGCGACCAGGAGTTGATGCTGCTTGTGATCGGCGAGGCGCCGGGCCCGGTCGGCAACCCCGGCTACAACCCGCCTGTACCCGGGCCTGAAACGCGCGAACGCATGAAACAGGCGGCTTCTCGTGTGGTGGAGCGGCTGCAGACGCGGCCGGACCTGTTCCCGCGCATCATCGACCGCGTGCCAGCCGAGGATTTCGGCGCGACCCGGATGCTGTACCTGCCGCAAGCCGACCTCGAAGCCATTGCCCGGCAGGTCGAGCAATCGAAACCCGTGCTGAACAGCGTGGCGCAGCAGCCGTCTTTTCCCGGCCTGTTTGCCGGCCTGCGCAACGCCCTTGAGCAGGGCGCGGGCAGCGCCGACGCGGCTGCGCTGCAACAAGCCGGTGATCAGCTTGATGCCCTGCTGCGCGATGTGCACGCCGGCTTAAGCGCGCCCTCGGGTGCGCCGCCGCCGAGTGCCATGCTCGAGTTCCGCAGCAGCGACCCCGGGCTGGACAGCGACGGCTATCTGTTTCTGTGGGACGCGCGGCTGTTGTACGTGGCGATTCTGCCGACGCGCAACCCGGGCGCGCTGAACCAGGTAGCGGCCCCGCTGCAGTTTGCGCGCGAGTCAGTCGCGGCGGTCGAAAGCGACTACCCTGGCCTTTCGATCGGACTGACCGGGCGCCCGGTGATCTACAGCGACGAGATGGCAGCCAGCAGCCGCGACATGAGCATTGCCACGGCGTTTGCGGTACTGGCCGTTGGGCTGCTGTTTGTGTTTGCGTTTCGCAGTGTGTCGCGGCCGCTGATCGCGGTGCTGTGCCTGGTGCTGGCGCTTTGCTGGACATTCGGGGCGACGACGCTGTTCATCGGGCACCTGAACATCTTTGCGATGGTGTTTGCCGTGGTGCTTGTCGGCTTGGGGATCGACTTCGGCATCCACCTGCTGAGTCATTACCGGACAGGCTTGGCGCACGGGCTGACGGTGCAGGAGGCCTTGACCGAGACCTACGCCGAGATCGGCATGGGCACGGTGCTTGGCGCGGTAACCACCGCCGCAGCGCTTTCGACGGCCGTGCTGACCGACTTTCTGGGCCTGGCCGAGCTGGGGCTGATCTGCGGCATGGGCATCGGGTTCTGCCTGCTGGCGATGCTGGTCGTTTTTCCAGCCGCGCTCGTGCTGCACGACCAGCGGCGCGTGGGCGAGGGCAACCCGGCTTTGCGCGCCGCAATGCGCGACGCCGACAGCGCGCCTGTGTCCCGACCGGCGGTGGGTCGCCTGGCGCGGGGGGCGGCGCTGTGCGTGTTGCTGCTGGTACTGGCGGCTGGGGCGGTGACGGTTGTGAACTTTGCGCGCGGGTGGGTGCCGTTTGACTACAACCTGCTTGAGTTGAATGACCCCTCCAGCGCCGGCGTGCACTGGGAAAACCTGCTGATCCGGCACGACCAGCGCGCGAGCTATGCCGTCAGCATCCGCGACAGTCTGGCCGAGCTGCGCGAACTGCGGCGCGAGTACCAGCCATTGATCGACGCGGGCATCGTGCGCGGCACGGAAAGCATGTTGCCCGAGCACGAAGCCGAAAGCCGGGCCGTTCTGGCACGCATCGGCAATGCGCTGCCGCAGACCATTGCTGAGCCAACCAGCGTTACAGACGTGCCGGAATTGCGCGCGGCGGTGCGTGGCGTCCAGGCGGCGCTGCTTGAGCTGCGCGCGCGCGGGCCCGGCTTTGATGAGGCGTTCCAGCAGGCATCTGCCGCGGCGGCGTCGCTGATTGAGCTGACCCGCCAGCGCCCCGATCACGTGCAGGCGCGCCTGACAGAGGTGGAGCCGGCGTACTTCGGCGGATTCGCGCGGCGGCTGATTGAGCTGAAGCGCGATTGCGCCCCGCCGCCGGTCAGCGCTGCAACGCTGCCGGAGGTGCTGCGCCACCGCTACGTCGGCACGGGCCCCGGCGGCGAGGCGCTGTACGCGCTGTATCTCTATCCGACGGCCGACACCTGGGTGCGCGAAAACTCGCGGGCGTTCAACGAGGCGGTGCTGGCGATTGACCCGCAGGCCACCGGCGTGACGATCCAGATCCATGACAGCGGCACGCTGATCGCCGCCGGCTTTGCCGCCAGCGTTGTGTACGCGCTGGTCGCGATTTTTGCGTTGCTGCTGATTGATCTGCGCCGCCCGCTGGCGCTGCTGATCGCGCTGCTGCCGCTGCTGGCCAGCCTGTCTGTGCTGTTGGCGGTGATGACGATGACGAACCTTTCGTTCAACTTCGCCAACTTTTTCGGCGTGCCGATCCTTATCGGCACCACCGTCGATGCCGGGGTGTACCTTGTGCATTCGCAGCGCCACGGCGACCCGCGCCGCACGCTGCGGCAGACACGCGGCGCGTGCCTGCTGTGCGGATTGACCACCATGTTCGGGTTCGGGGCGCTGGCGCTGGCAAGCCACCAGGGCATCGTTTCGCTGGGCCTGGTACTGATCGTGGGCAGCGTGGCTGGATTGATGGCCAGCGTGGTAGTCGTGCCGGCGCTGCTCGCATGGTTCAATGAAAGAGGAAGGCGTGTTTAAGCGTTTGGCTTGGGGCAAGGGTGCAAGGCGAAATGATCTGTAACCACGAGCAGAAGCAAGGCTACCAGCTACCGGTGAAGCGTCCCCTCCGGCTTTGGTCATTGTGGTTCGTTGCCGCCTGCGCCTTCGTTCTCAGCCCGGTGGCGGCGAACACGCAGGAAACACCCGCAGCGGAGAAACCCAAAGAGCTTGGCCTCGCGGTCTATAAGCTTGGCGAGCGCTACGCCAACGACAAGCAAGCCGGCGATGCGATCGACAGCTTCGCGCACCACCTGGGTAAAGCCATCACCGAGCCCGAAGTTGCCTTCAAGCGGCGGGGCGTGCGCAACCAGCCAGCCGAGGCGCTGAAGCTGTTTGAAGACGACAAGGCGCCGGTCGCCGTGGCGATTGTCAGCCCGGCGTTCTACTTTCAGCACAAGGAAAAGCTGAAGCTCACCCCGCTGGCTGAGGCCAAGCGCGGCAACAACGACGGCGAGCAGTTCACGCTGGTCGGCAAGACCAAAGCCGACAAGTATCCAGCCGGCAAGCGCGTGGCGACGACATTGACTGCCGACAAGGACTGGCTGAACAAGGTGGTGCTCCCGGCACCTGAGGGGGCAGCGGCGATCGAGTGGGTGCAGCGTGATAATCTCGCCGACGCCGGCTATGCCATCATCGACAGCGAAAAAGACGCGCCGGATTTCGTGCTGGTAGATCGGGTGACCCTGGCGGCGATGCAGAAAGACGCAGACCTGAAGACGCTGCAACAGGGCCTGCAAAGCGCGCTGCTGCCACAGGACCTGGTTGTCGAGGTGGACGGTCGCCTTGAAGGCGTGCGCGACGCGCTGATCAAGGCGCTGACCGGGCTGGATAAAGACGCCGCGGGCAAGAAGATCGGCGAGCTGATCCAGTCCCCGACCTTCCGCGAACCGGACAATGCCAGGCTGAACAAGGCGCAAGAGAAATGGGCTGCGAAGTGAACAGGTCAAAGTGGGTTGGCATGGGTCTGTTCCTGGTGGCTGGGACGCTGATTGCGTGCAGCCAGCTTCCGCAGGACACACTGGAGCAGCGCAGCGGCGGCGGCGAGCAGTACGACCAGCTTGTCGCGCAGGCACGGCAGGCTTTTGAGCGCGACCCGCGCACGATCGAAGGCGTTGAAGAAAGCGCCGCAGCCTTTGCCGCCGCGTTGAGTCATCGCAGTGACGACTACGGCACACTGTGGCAAGCCGCGCGTGTCACTGCATGGCTTGGCGAGTACGGCAGCACCGAGCGCGAAAGGCACGTGCGCAACGGAATTACGTACGTGAATACGGCGCTGAAGCTTCAGCCGGAGGGGGTTGAGGCGCGCTTCTACCATGGCGTGCTGGGCGGATTGCTGGGTGACCTGGACAACCGCTACGGCCTGGATGCGGTCAGGCAGATCGAATCGCGCATGACGGGATTGATCGAGCAGGGCGCGGATATCGCCCACGGCGGGCCGCAGCGCGTGTACGGTGTGCTGCTGCTGCGCGCGCCGGGCCCGCCGGCCAGCATCGGCAGCCTGCGGAACGCACGCAAGCAACTGGAAGCGGCGGTCGAAATCGCGCCCGAGTGGCCGGAAAACCAGCTTTACCTTGCCGAGTGGGAGCTCGCCTGGGCCGACGACAAGGACAACCCCGATTTCGCGCAACAGGCCCGCGAGCGATTGAGCAAGCACCTGCTGGGCCCCGACGCCACCGTGCCAGCCGGCGCAGCGTACGAGTTTGGCGTATGGCAACAGCGCGCGCGTAAGCTGCTGGCGGACAATGAGTAACGGCAATGGCCCACGAAGGCACACGAAGGAACACCAAGCAGGCAAACCGATTTGAACCCCTTCGTGTTACTTCGTGTATCTTCGCGGGCAACTCCCTCTCGGCTACCGGATGCAGAACACTCAAGGTCCAAACCCGACGCTCATGCTGATCGACACGCACTGTCACATCAATTTCGAGGATTACCGCGCCGACTTTGACGCGATGCTGGCGCGTGCATCCGAAGCCGGTGTCTCGCGCATGGTGTGCATCGGCATGTTGCCGCAGGGGGGGCGAGAGGCGCTTGCGCTGGCACGCGCGCATCCCGGCCGCATCTACGCCAGTGTCGGCTGCCACCCCTACGACGCCGTTCACTATACGCCCGAAGTCGAGCGCGAGTTCCGCGAGCTGCTTTCTCAGCCCGAGGTCGTGCTGTTCGGCGAGATGGGCATCGACACCGTCAAATCCCCCTCGCCCATGCCCGAGCAGGAGCGCGCGTTCGAAAAGCAGCTTGAGCTCGCGGGCGAGCTGGGAAAGCCGGTGTGCATCCACTCGCGCGATGCGTTCAAGATCTGCGAGAGAATCATCCGCAAGGTGCACCCGCGCGGCTGGAAGGGCTTTGCGCACTGCTTTTCAGACGGTCCCGAAGAAGCGCTGGGCTGGAAAGAGCTGGGGTTCAAGATCAGCTTCGCCGGGCAGATCACGTTCAAGAACAAGTCCTGCGACGTGATCCGCCAAGCCGCGGCGGCGCTGACGCCCGACGATGCGGTGGTCGAAACTGACGCGCCCTTTCTCGCGCCGCAGGCCCAGAGAGGCAAGCGCAACGAGCCAGGCTTCGTGCGACACACAGCCGAAAAGTTAGCCGAGATCTGGGGCATCACACCGGAAGAAGTCTTCGCCCGCACGACAGCCAACGCCCGCGCGGTGCTGAAGATTTGAGGGTCTCACACAAAGATACTGAGCCACGAAGAACTGCACAGCGTGAAACAAAGGAGCAAGCCCCTCGCCGCATCACGCCATATGGGCAAAGACAGCGGTCAGGATTCACAGGATGATCAGGAAGCTTTCTTCCTGATCCATCCTGAAAATCCTGACTGTCAGCAGTTCTCTGCGTCTCCGCGCCTCTGCGAGAAAACGCCTTACCGACGATGGAATAGCTTCTCGAGGTCTGTGAAGCTGAGCTGATAGGTGGTTGGCCGGCCGTGCGGGCATGAGAACGTGTGCGGCACCGTCTCGCCGAGCTTGAGCAGGTCCAGAATCTGCCGGGGCTCAAGCGTGTCGCCGGCTTTGATTGCGGCTTTGCAGGCGACCATTTCGACCATGCTTTTGCGCAGAGCCTCGGGTGTTTGTGGCGCGCGGTCGTTGGCCAGCTCCTCGACGATCTCCTGCACGACCTCCTGGTGCTTGCCGCTGACACTGTACTTGGGGATCGCGGTCAACGCCCACCCCGGCGGATGGGGTGCCAGTTCAAACCCGAACTCTCGCAGTGTCTCGCGGTGCGCCTCCACCAGCGCCGACGCCGCGGGCGACAGATTAAGCGGCTGCGGCACCAGCAGGCGCTGGCGCTCGGGCGGGTTGCTCTGGATGCGGTTTTCCAGCAGCCAGTACAGGATGCGCTCGTGGTAGGCATGCTGATCGATCAGAACCATGCCGGTTTCCGTTTCGACAACAATGAATGTCGCGCCCACCTGGAACAGCGCGCGGGCCCGGGTGATCAGGGTTTGGGGGCTGGGGACCGGCGATTGGGGACCTGGCAAAGGCCCCCCAGCGGTGTCCGGTTGCCAACTGCCGCCTGCCGGCTGCCGCTCATGCGATTCCCGGTGCCCGATTTCCGATCCGCGCTCACCCGGCTGTCGCACCTCGAAGCGTGAGACACTCGGCCCCACCACATCCTCTAGCACGCGCCGTGCTTCGCTCCAGCGCTGTTCGGCTTGCCGGGCGCGGGATTCCGCGTCGGCGTCGAACAGCCTGGGCTGATCCAGGTCAAAGCGCGGCTCGTGCTGCGTGTCGGGCCGGGCCTGCGGGCCCCACGCACCCGTCGGCTTGAAGGTGGGCAGCACGCCGGCGTTGAGCAGTTTTTCGGTCAGGCTGGACTTGATCAGGGCAAAGATGCGGTTCTGCTCCAGCAGCCGCACTTCGGTCTTGGCGGGATGCACGTTGACGTCCACAGTGTCGGGCGGAATCGTCAAGAACAGCACCGCCACCGGGTAGCGCCCGGGCGGAAGAAACTCGCGATAGGCCAGCAGTGCCGCCTGCATCAACGAGCGGTCACGGATCAACCTCCGGTTCACGTACAGCAGCAGGCCCTTGCTGTTGGGGCGGTGCGTCGCCGGCGGCGCGATGTAGCCATCAAGTCGCCCGTAGCCCTCGTACTCATGCACCTCCAGCAGTCCCTCGGGAAAGCGGTCGGCGAACAGCGTCCGCACACGCTCAGCGGCTTCTTGCCGCGGCGGGACTTCCAGCGCCTTGCGCTCGCCGTGGCGCAGCGTGAACCCGACTTCAGGGTTGGCGGCGGCCAAGCCGGTCAGCCACTCGACGACATGGCTGAACTCGGTGCCGTCGCCCTTAAGCCAGCGCCTGCGCGCGGGAACGTTGAAGAACAGGTCGCGCACCTCGATGATGGTGCCGTAATCGCCGGCGGCTTCGCGCACCTCGCCGACGCGCCCGCCGGCGCATTCCAGCGTCAGCGCAGCCGCCGCGGCGCGCGTGCGGGTAGTGATGCTGGCGCGCGAAACGCTCTGGATGCTGGCCAGCGCCTCGCCGCGAAAGCCGTGGGTGGAAACCTGAAACAGGTCCTCGACGTCGGTGATCTTGCTGGTGGCGTGCGGCTCGAATGCCAGCAGCAGGTCCTGGCGGTCCATGCCGATGCCGTCGTCGGCTACGCGTATCAGGGTTTTTCCCGCGTCCACAAGCTGCACGTCAATGCGGGTGGCACCGGCATCCAGTGCGTTTTCTACCAGCTCTTTGACCACGCTGGCTGGCCGCTCAACCACCTCGCCGGCGGCGATTTTGTTGGCGATTTCAGGCGGCAGCAGGCGGATCGGCATGGGTCGAGTGTAGGCGCAACCGCGACAACAACAACGCGTGTCGAGCGGATGTTAGAGAGCGTGGAGAATTGACCGGCGGCAGGCGGTGCCGTCTGCCCGAATGGAACATCCGGCTTGACACAGACCTGCGGGTTTGTATTGGCGTGGTGCGGGCGAGTGGGTGCAGTTTCCACGGAGGTCTCGATGGCGGGCAAGACGAAGGCAAAGAAGGCCCGGGCGGGCACCCGCGGCAAATCAGCAAGGAAGGTCACGAAGAAGGTCGTGAAGAAAGCTGCCAAGAAAGCTGGCAAGAAAGCTGCCAAGAAAGCTGCCAAGAAAGCTGGCAAGCAGGCCGCCGTGAAGAAGTCCGCTGCAAAATCTGCGAAAAAGGCACCGAAAAAGGCACTGAAAAAGACCACGAAAAGGGTGGCAAGCAAACCATCCGGCAAGACGGCCAGGAAGGCAGCCCGCAAATCGCCCAAGCCAAGCCGCTCCGGGGCTGCCGGCAAGAAATCCAGCAAGACCGCAAACAAGGACGCACGCAAGGCAGCAAAGAAGCCGGCTGGCAAGGCGGCCAAACCCGCAAAGCAGACCTCTCGCGCATCAGGGAAGAAGAATCCAGTGCCCAGCAAGACAACCGCAAAGAAATCGGCTGACAAGCCCGCCGAAAAGCAACAGGCCGTGGCGGCAACCGCCAAGCCCGCCACAGGCACATTCGACAACGAGCCCGTGGACGTGGACGACTATGAAACCATGCGCCAGGCGGCCGTTGAGCCCTTCAAGCGCACAGGCGACGCGCCCAAGCCCAGCACCGCGGGCCGCCTGTTCGATGACGAAGATGAGCTGGAAGACTACGACCCGCTGTTCGACGAAGTCGGCGAAGAAGGCGACGAGTAGTGCGTTGTTCGGTGCTCGACGTTCGGTGTTAACTGCGACGCCACAAAACTCCGAACACCGAACCCGGAACACCGAACAGCATGGCCCACTTCGCGCCGATTGACGATCAGCTCAAAGACCTGCTGCGCGGGGCGGTGGATGTCATCCACGAGCAGGAGCTGCGTGAGCGGCTGCGCAAATCGGCCACAACCGGACAGCCTTTGCGCGTGAAGCTTGGCATTGACCCCAGCAGCCCCGATATTCACCTGGGCTTCACCGTCCCGCTGCGACGCCTTCGGGCATTTCAACGGCACGGGCATACGGCTGTGCTGATCATCGGCGACTATACCGCCATGGTCGGCGACCCCAGCGGCCGCAACAAGACGCGCCCGCAGTTGTCGCCCGAGCAGGTCGATCACAACGCCCGGACCTACATGCAGCAGGCGGGCAAGGTACTCGACCTCGACAAAGCCGAGATTGTGCGCAACGGCCAGTGGTTTTCGCAGATGTCGTTTCTGGACGTGCTCAAGCTGTGCTCGCGCAGCACTGCGTTTTCTACCAGCTCTTTGACCACGCTGGCTGGCCGCTCAACCACCTCGCCGGCGGCGATTTTGTTGGCGATTTCAGGCGGCAGCAGGCGGATCGGCATGGGTCGAGTGTAGGCGCAACCGCGACAACAACAACGCGTGTCGAGCGGATGTTAGAGAGCGTGGAGAATTGACCGGCGGCAGGCGGTGCCGTCTGCCCGAATGGAACATCCGGCTTGACACAGACCTGCGGGTTTGTATTGGCGTGGTGCGGGCGAGTGGGTGCAGTTTCCACGGAGGTCTCGATGGCGGGCAAGACGAAGGCAAAGAAGGCCCGGGCGGGCACCCGCGGCAAATCAGCAAGGAAGGTCACGAAGAAGGTCGTGAAGAAAGCTGCCAAGAAAGCTGGCAAGAAAGCTGCCAAGAAAGCTGCCAAGAAAGCTGGCAAGCAGGCCGCCGTGAAGAAGTCCGCTGCAAAATCTGCGAAAAAGGCACCGAAAAAGGCACTGAAAAAGACCACGAAAAGGGTGGCAAGCAAACCATCCGGCAAGACGGCCAGGAAGGCAGCCCGCAAATCGCCCAAGCCAAGCCGCTCCGGGGCTGCCGGCAAGAAATCCAGCAAGACCGCAAACAAGGACGCACGCAAGGCAGCAAAGAAGCCGGCTGGCAAGGCGGCCAAACCCGCAAAGCAGACCTCTCGCGCATCAGGGAAGAAGAATCCAGTGCCCAGCAAGACAACCGCAAAGAAATCGGCTGACAAGCCCGCCGAAAAGCAACAGGCCGTGGCGGCAACCGCCAAGCCCGCCACAGGCACATTCGACAACGAGCCCGTGGACGTGGACGACTATGAAACCATGCGCCAGGCGGCCGTTGAGCCCTTCAAGCGCACAGGCGACGCGCCCAAGCCCAGCACCGCGGGCCGCCTGTTCGATGACGAAGATGAGCTGGAAGACTACGACCCGCTGTTCGACGAAGTCGGCGAAGAAGGCGACGAGTAGTGCGTTGTTCGGTGCTCGACGTTCGGTGTTAACTGCGACGCCACAAAACTCCGAACACCGAACCCGGAACACCGAACAGCATGGCCCACTTCGCGCCGATTGACGATCAGCTCAAAGACCTGCTGCGCGGGGCGGTGGATGTCATCCACGAGCAGGAGCTGCGTGAGCGGCTGCGCAAATCGGCCACAACCGGACAGCCTTTGCGCGTGAAGCTTGGCATTGACCCCAGCAGCCCCGATATTCACCTGGGCTTCACCGTCCCGCTGCGACGCCTTCGGGCATTTCAACGGCACGGGCATACGGCTGTGCTGATCATCGGCGACTATACCGCCATGGTCGGCGACCCCAGCGGCCGCAACAAGACGCGCCCGCAGTTGTCGCCCGAGCAGGTCGATCACAACGCCCGGACCTACATGCAGCAGGCGGGCAAGGTACTCGACCTCGACAAAGCCGAGATTGTGCGCAACGGCCAGTGGTTTTCGCAGATGTCGTTTCTGGACGTGCTCAAGCTGTGCTCGCGCAGCACTGTGGCACGAATGCTGGAGCGCGACGACTTCACCAAGCGCTTTCGCGACGAGGTCCCGATCAGCATCCACGAGTTTCTGTACCCGCTGATGCAGGGCTGGGACAGCGTGATGGTGCGCGCCGACGTCGAACTCGGCGGCACCGACCAGCTGTTCAACCTGCTGGTGGGCCGCAGGTTGCAGGAGCAGGAGGGTCAGCCGCCACAGATCTGCATCACCGGCCCGATCATTGCCGGCCTCGACGGCGAGCAGAAGATGTCCAAGAGCCTCGGCAACGCGATCGGCGTAACGCTTGAGCCGAACGACATGTTCGGCAAGGTGATGAGCATCCCCGACGCGCTGATGGAGAGCTGGTACACACACCTCACACGCGAAATGCCTGAGCGTGTAGCCACCCTGTGCAACCCGGACAACACCCACCCCCGCGACGCCAAGCTGGCGCTGGCGCAGCTGATTACGCAGGAAATGCACGGCGCTGAAGCCGCGCAGGCCGCGAAGCAGGCGTTTCTCGGCACATTCAGCAAGGGCGAGCTGCCGGATGACATCCCTGAGGCCGTGATTGAGTTGAAGGACGGCAGCACGGCGGCTTGGGCGCTGGTGAAGCAGGCCCATGGCGTCTCAGGCAGCGAGGCCCGGCGCATCGTGCAGCAGGGCGGCGCGCGCCTGATCGGCGACGCGGGCGCGGAAACCCCACTGGCTGACCCCAACGAGCAATTGTTGTCCGCCTCCCTGGCGGGGCGCGTGCTCAAGGTCGGCAAGCGGCACTTTTACCGCCTGAACCCGCGCGGTTAGAAATTCTCACTCGGTTTGCAACAGCCGCGCGCATTTTCCGTATTACAGTCTGACGGTGTGTCCTGATTCACGCATTGGGGGAGAGTCATGCGCGACTCAAAGCTGCCGCTTGTTCTGCTGATTGTGCTGCTCGTGGGGGGCCTTGGCCTGGGTGCCTGGTGGTTGCTGGGCGACGACCCCGCACCAGACCGGCCTGGAGCTATCGCCCAAGTCGAGCAGGACGATCCGTCTGATCCCTCCGACGACCCGACAGTCGGCGAGGCAGGCACGCCCGCGACCACAGAGACAACCCCGGACACCACAACCGACGAAACCACAGCCGCCAAGGTCAAAGCCGCGGACCCCGAGACCGGCGCAACACCGGACGCAGAAGCAACGGCCGCCGAGACCGCAGAGTCCGCCACCGACTGGGTTGCCACGACCAGGGATTTCACCATCAGCGGCACGGTGCGCTACCGCGAGGACAACCGACCAGCCGCCGGCGCAGCGATCAGCGCGCGGGAGAGCAGCTTCAAGTACATGCTGGATGAGTCCGACACACAGCCGGCCGCGCGAAACCGGCCTGCTCCTGCCTTTGCGGGCGAAACGACCTCGGACGGCAACGGCGAATTCACCCTGCGTGTCAAGGTAACCTGGCACGTGCCTGCTGCCCACGACGAGCAGGATCAGGACCCGTTCGACGTCACAACGTTTGTCGTGGTGGCTCGCCTGAACGGATATGCCGCTGCCGAATCCGAGCCGATCTGGCCGGGAGCGCAAGGAGAGCAGAAAGTCGAGTTGCTGCTGGCTGTGCCTGCCGCTGTGTCGGGGCGCGTGATTGACGGGGCAACGCGGGCCGGTATCGCAGGCGCAACAGTGACGTTCTGGGACTTCGAAGGGGCAGCCGGCATCAGCCGCACTGCATTCACCGACGACCAAGGCTACTTCTCGGTCAATGATCTGCCTGCCAGCAATTACATGGTGCAGGTCAGGGCGGAAGGATACGCACAGCCCGAAGGCTGGACCGGCAACCGCCAGGCGGACGTCCGCAAGGGCGGCGAAACCAACCTCGGCGATATCCCCTTGTCGCGAAGCGCAGGCATTGTTGGAAGTGTTGTCAGCGCCGAAGGCAAGCCGGTCGCCAGCGCAAGAGTTCAGCTTGCGCAGCACCGGCAGGGATGGGGCGAGCGCAGCAACGGAACCACAAGTGGCGAGGATGGTCGCTTCAGGATCAGCAGCATTCAGCCCGGCTCGTACGACCTGACCGTTCGTTCCGAAGAGCATGGACTTGCCACACTCAAGGATGTAGCGGTTGAAAGCGGCAAGACGATTGATGTCGGCACGATTCGCCTGGAGTTGGGCGATCCGTTGACGGGCCGCGTAGTGGATGCAGGCGGCAACGGCATTGCCGGCGCCAGGGTAAGGATCGATCGCCAGTCGGCCGATCCCGGGTTCATAGTTGGTGCGCGGGGCGACCCGCTGGGCACCGCGACCACGGACAAGAATGGCGGATTTGCGATAGCGGTCGTACCGGAAGGCGACCTGGTTGCCGATGTAACGGCCGATGGCTTTTCGGCGCTTCAGCACTCGTTCAAGTTTCCGTGCGCGCCTTTGACGCTCAAGCTGCTGCGGGGCGGAACGATATTCGGCCGAGTGGTGGACATCGATGGCAAGCCGGTAGCAAACGCGAACGCCGCTGTCATCGCCCACGGCACGCAGCAATACTCCTGGTGGAAAATGATGCCCGGCCAGGCGGGGTGGTCCATGGCCATGGAAGGAGCCAGATCGGGCGAAGACGGCCGTTTTACGCTTCGCAATGTGGCGCCGGGCACCTACGTTGTGCTGTGCTCAGTCGGTGGCGAAAACGGCGGGTTCAAGGACAACATTGCAGTCGAAAATGAATCGGCTTTCGACGCCGGCGACATCCAGCTCGGGGCCAACGGCAGCGTCAAGATCACAGTCACGGAGCACGGCCGTCCCGTGGCCAACCTGCGGGTAGGCTTGAACCGGGGGTTCGACATGCGGATGGGGGACCACTCTGCGACCACCGATTCACTGGGAATCGCCGAAATCCGCGACGTGCCCTCAGGCACGTGGATTGTCCGCACCGCCCGCGACACGGGCAGCTTTGACACCGACCTGATGACCAGACGAGCAGTGACAATCAAGCCGGCCCAGAACGTCGAGTTCCGCCTCGAGCTGCGCGAGGGCGACAACGTTTATCTGCACGGGCGTATGACCGTCGGCGGCAAGGCGACGCTCAAGGAAGTCATACTGATCGGCAAAGGCGAGCAGTCCGGTGTCGTCAAGACCGCCAGGTGCAGCGAGGGCCACTACGAATTCTCGAACATCACTCCCGGGCGCTACAACCTGTACGCCAGCCCCGACAGCATGTCGCTGGGCGGCATGGTCTCGCTGGATTTGACCGAGCCGGGCGAGGTTGAGGTCACGCGCGACTTCGCGGCCTTTGCCGTCAGCGGCACGGTGACTACGCCCGAAAACTCGGCGCTGCAGAACGCCGCGGTCAACATCACACTGCAGCGCGCCGACACCGACGATAACTTCGGCCACTACATGGCGTCGCGCACGACCTGTGACGCCGCGGGCGCATTCCGCCTGGAAGGCATCTGTGATGGCAAGTTCACTATCACCGCCGTGCTTGACGGCGTGGGCACGGCCCGCCGCACGATCCAGGTCTCCAACGCGAATCTGGAAGGGTTGAGCCTGGCCATAGAAGAAAACGCCGGCGCGCTGCGGGTACGTATCAGCAAAATCACCGGCACCGCGGTCAGCGGCAACGGGTTCGGCATGGTGCAGTTGAAGGACGCTGACGGCGCGCTCGTGGTGCAGACTGAGCAAAATGGCGGCTGGTTCATGGCGCAGGAGGCCGGCGGCACGACTGTCTCGAACCTGCTACCAGGGACTTACACGGTCGAGATCAGCGCCTCGGGCTTTCTGCCGGTGACGCGATCCGGCGTGCAAGTCACCAAGGGCGCGCGCGCGGAAGTTGAAGTCGAACTCACGGCCGCCGCCGAGCTTCAAGCCACCTGCAGCAACGTCGAGATCACGCAAGCCATGCTGGACAAAGCCGTCGTGCGCTACATGGACGCACAGGGCAGGGTAGTGCCCGTCACCAAGGGCTTGATGGACGCCTGGGGCACCGGCGCACCGGCTGAGCGGCCAACGCTGGCAGCCGGATATATTGGCGAGAGCGTGACCGAGCTGCGCATCAAGCTGGCGGGTTACGCGGAGCTTTCGGTGCCGGTGCAGTTCGCGCCGGGCAAGAAGATTGAGATGGAACTGACATTCATCGCCGAGTGAGGCCCCCCGCGCCCGGCGGCAGTCTGACAGGCACCCGGGCGATGCTTAGTGTGATTCGGCTTGAATTCGTTCCCCGTCCGCCGCTGGCTGACATTGCGCTTGGCCGCAGCGAGTGCCCACAACTGCGGCTTGGCGGCGCTCCGGCCAGAATCATCGCGATCCTGGCCATCGGCGGGAAATCTCCGGCGGTTGCAAACGTTGTTCACGGTGTAAGCATGTTCACGAAACAAAGGGCAACGATGCCCCCGGGGAGAAGCGATGAAGGAAGAGATGATTGCGCTGGCCAGGAAGTCCGGCGCCGACTTCTGTGAAATCCGCATTGAAGACAGCGCGCAGACCAGCCTGACCTTCCAGGGCCCCGAGCTTGAGAACGTCCAGGAATCCCGCATTTACGGCGGCAACGTGCGCGCCTGCGTCGATGGCTGCTGGGGGTTCGTGACCTTCAACAACGCCGACGAGCTTGAGCGCCGCGTGGGCGAAGCCGTGGCCAACGCCCGTGCCGCCCGCCAGTCCGGGCAGAAGAGCGTGCTCGCCGGCATTGAGCCGGTCCAGGCCGAGGTCAAGCTTGAACTCAAGGCCGACCCGCGCGAAGTGCCGCTGGAGGAAAAGATCCGGCTTTTCGGCGGCTACAACCAGCGCATGCTGGATAAGCCTGGCGTGACCAGCACCAACACGCGCTACTTCGACAAGTACTCGCGCATCCGCTACGCAAGCTCCGAAGGCACGTGGATTGACCGTGAAGAAATCGACATGGGCATGGGTGCAGCGGCACTCGCCCGCAAGAACGGCACCACGGCCCGCGGTACAGCCAGCCAGGGCGGACGCAACGACTATGAGATCTTCCGCGGTCTGGAAGCTGAAATCGACAAGGCGGCCCAGGCCGCCATTGAAAGCGCCGACGCGCCCGTGGTTGAGGGCGGGAGCTACACCGTGATCTGTGACCCAAACCTTGCCGGCGTGTTTGTGCACGAGGCGTTCGGGCACCTCAGTGAAGGCGACAACATCGCCGAAGACCCGCGCATGCAGGAAATCCTTAAGTTGGGCAGGCGCTTTGGTGAAGATTACCTCAATATCTATGACACCGGCCTGGATGTCGGCCTGCGCGGCTACCTGCCCTACGACGACGAGGGCGTGCCGACCGAAAAGACCTGGCTGATCCGAAATGGCGAGTTGACAGGACGGCTGCACAGCCGCGAGACCGCCGGGCGCATGAACGAAAAGCCGACGGGCAACGCACGCGCGATCAGCTACAAGTTTCCGCCGATTCCGCGCATGCGCAACACGTGCATCGACAAGGGCCCCCACGGCACGCTGGAGGACCTGGTCAAGGACGTCAAGCTGGGCATCTACGCGATTGACGCCCACGGCGGGCAGACTAACGGCGAGCTGTTCACGTTCACGGCGGGCCAGGCGTTTATGATCCGCGATGGCAAGCTGGCCGAGCGCGTACGTGACGTGACCATCGGAGGAAACGTATTTGACACGCTGCGAAACATTACCGGCATCGCCGGCGACTACGCGGTGCATGACAGCGCCGGCGGCTGCGGCAAGGCGGGCCAAAGCCCGCTGCCGGTAAGCCACGGCAGCCCGCACATCCGCATCAAGGATGTTGTGATCGGTGGGCGCTAGACAACGCGGGGCGGATCATGGCCAGCCTGATTACCGCGCACAGCGGTGCCAACAATACGATGTCGCTCGATCAGGTCGGATTCGCCCACACCCGCCGGTTCGCAGTGTATGCCGAAGTTGTAGACTATGTTGACCTCGACGATGAGGAATTCAGCACGGGCGCCATGCTTGAGTGTGAGGCCCGAAGACTGGACGGCTCGAAGCACGGCTGGTGGATTGGCATCGGAAGCGAACGCATTCCTAAGTTCGCCGAAAGACTACGAAGCCAAACACAAGTGCTCTGGCGGCCTACCCTGGAAGCCGGGCAATGGGAACTGGTGCTGAGAATCAACGGACGCACGATCGCGACCAGAGAAGTTGAGTGCACGGAAGGTGACCGATGAAGCGCATGGTCAAACCCAATGAAAAACCGGAGTGGGTGGAATCGGACACCGTTACCATTCGCTGGACTGATCGGGACGGCAACACTTGGATCGAAACGAAACCCAGTAAGGCGGGCCCACTGCGGCCGCCCGAAGAATACGCAGAGCACGTGCGATCCTGGCGGCAGCGGCTGGAACAACGCAAGCGGGAAGAGCAGAACAGCGAAGACTAACGGAGCGACATGTCCAAGCGAATTACGGAGCGCCTTGGGTCAATGGCTGAGGCTTACGAACTGTACAGCGCGGATTCACGCAACATCAGCGTGAGCTTTGAAAACGACCGCCTCAACGAGATCAGCCGCGGCGAAAGCTCCGGCGTGGGCATCCGCGCAGTCAAGCAGGGAAAAATCGGCTTTTCCTACAGCAGCAAGCCCGGCGACGTGGCCAATGTGGCCGAAAGCGCCGTGCGCCTGGCGCCCTGGGGCAAGCCCTACGACTATGAGTTCGCCGCGCGGCAGCAAAGCAAGGCCAGCGTGCCCTACGATCCGGCTTGCGGCGACCTCAATGTCGAGCAACTCGTCAAGCTGTGCGACTCCATCAAGCGGACAATCAAGGGCATCGCGCCCGACGCCACAGTGGATTGCAGCATCGGTGGCGGCACAGCCGAGTCGCGCCTGGCGACAAGCCGCGGCCAGGAATGCGGCGAAAACTCCAGCAGCTTCGGCTATTACGTCGGCGCGCGCATCGCCGAGGAAGGCAACTTTCTGCAGGTGTATCGAGGGCGTTCAAGCAGCGCACTGATCGCCGAGGCAGAAATACTCAGCAACGCCCGACAAGCGGCCGAAGACTACAACGTCGCGCGGAAAGTCGTGCCCGTTGAGAAGGGCAGCTACCGCGTCCTGTTTGCACCCACTGCGGTGTGCGACCTGCTGATGCCCATCGCTGTATCGGTCAATGGCCAGAACATCGCCCGAAAGACAAGCCGATTCGTGGAGTCGATGGGCGAAGAACTGTTCGACAAACGCCTGACGATCGAGGACGACCCCCACCGCCCCGACAGCCCCGCCGGCGGCTTGTACGACGGCGAAGGTGTCGTCACGCAGAAACGCCCGATTGTTGAAGCAGGCGTGCTTAAAGGCTTCGTTCACACACTCAGCACCGCGCACAAATGCGGCCATGCGCCAACCGGAAACGCTCAGCGCGCCGTTTCAAGTCAGCCGTCGCCCGGCTTGCACAGCATCGTAATGGCGCCCGGTGAAGCCGAACTTGAGCAGATGCTGGCTGACGCAAACGGCGGAATTCACGTGCGCAACATGCTCGGCACATTTACCAGCAACTTTCTGGCTGGCCAGGTCAGCGGCAACGTTTCGCTGGGTTTCCGGGTGCAGGAAGGCCGCAATGTTGGCCGCGTCAAGAACTGCGCATTGAACGTCAACGCGTTTGACCTGCTGAAGTCGCAGATTGTCAGCATCAGCAAGCAGCGCGAATGGGTCGGCAGCCAGTACCTTCCGTGGGTGCTGGTGGAGGGCGTCGGCATCAGCGCACGGTAGTCGGTCAAAGCGCAAGTCGTGCCCCGCGATGCAAGTTCGGAGTCGTACGCGAAATGACCAACAAGCAGATTTCAAGCTGGCGCGGCAACGTGGGCTGGCTCGCCGCGTGTCTGCTGTTTACGGTCGGCGCCGGCTGCTCCAACCCCCGCACGAACCCAGGCGGCAACCAGGCGCCGCCGACAGCCACGCAAAACGGCGGTGAAACACGCGAAGAAACTGTCAGGCTGGCCACCCCGCACGAGGCAGGGCAGCGCTATCGCACGACCCGCACGCTGCGCGTGCAGGAAAAGACCGCCAGCGACGAGCTGGTGATCAACTCAGAGGAAGTCACCCTGACCCGCGTGCTGTCGGTCGATGCTTCCGGGCGACAGTTAGCGGTGCAACGCAGTTGGGAGGCAAGCACGACAACCGTAGTCGCCAACGGCGGCCAACCGCAGCGCCAGTCGGGCGAGCTTGAGGGTTGCACGCTGGAGCTGACGCAGCGCAGCGCATCGGTGGATGCACGCGTGCTGGTAGGTGACCTCAACCCCGGCGGCCGCAAGTTCCTGATCGAGGGCTTCGACGCAGCCCTGCTGCCGATTGAGCCGGTGACGCGCGGACAGTCCTGGGCATTAGAGGGCCCGCAACTGGCAGGGCTGAACGCCCTGATCGAAGCCATGGGCTTCAAGCTGCAGCGCAACTCGCTGACCTGCGCCGTTACTCATCTGGATGACCGCGAAGTTCGCATCAGCCTGGACTGGCGCGTTACTGCCGATCACGCAGGGCGCCCCGCGGTGCTGCGCTTTACCGGCACGCTGGTTTATTCACGCCCGCTGCGCATGGTAACACGTGTGGATCTCGACGGCGGACGCCTGGGCGCCGATGCGATAAGCAGCGATGTGGAACTGCGCGTGCGACGCGCGCCGCTGCAAGGCTGGCTCGACTTCAGTGATTAGGCCTTCGGTGACTTGCCATCGCGCGAGTTTTCCGTCACGTGGCGCGGCATGACCGGCGTGTCGCCCGGGTCGCCGCTTACTTCGCGATTGCTGAACCCGATGGATCGCTCGTTGGAAGGCCGTGTCAGCACGTTGATGCGGTAGATGGTCATGTAGCGAACGTAGGCCTGGTAGGTGTTCTCGCAGTCATGCGCGTCCACAAACGCGCACACCAGCATGTAGTCGTCCTTCAACTCAACAATGTGCGAAACATCCAGCACCTGGCCCGATGTCAGCACTACCTCAAGCACCGGCGTCGTGTCGTCGATCGAGCACACCTGCGCCATGCGGTCATAGAACTGCGTGCGAAAAAACCGCGCACCAAACGCGTCCTCTGACGGATTGCCAGCCGGGTTGATGGGGTAGTATCCGATCATGCCTGCTCCTGAATGTCCTGGGCCGCATTGAACCACGAACTCGCAATGAAAGACAACCATTCACCCGAGGTCTGCCCGCCCTTCATGTTTTGCGCTTTCGTGCTTTAGTGCTGCCGTCCAGGTGCCGAATGAAAGTCGCGCTGCTTCAGCTCAACCCGGTTGTCGCCGACTTTGACGGCAACACGCGCCGCATTGAAGACGCCGTGCGCATCGCCCGCGACCACGACGCCGACCTTTGCGTCGCGCCCGAGCTTGCGCTGTCAGGCTACCCGCCGCACGATCTTGCGCTTTACGACGACTTTGTCGCCCGCAACCTCAAGGCGCGCGACCGCCTGCTTGCGCTCTCGCGCGAGCTCAACATCGGCATCCTGTTTGGAATCGCGCTTGCCAACGACAACCCGCACGGCAAGCCGCTGCGAAACGCAGCCGTGCTTTGCGACAACGGCAAGCTGTTGGCCGTCAAGCACAAGGCGCTGCTGCCGACCTATGACGTGTTCGATGAACGCCGATACTTTGAGCCTGACGCGGCGCCCGTCGTCGCTGACTTCCGCGGCACGAAAATTGGCTTGCTTGTCTGCGAAGACATCTGGACCGACGCTACCCTGCTCGGCCGCATAGACTATGAGGGCGATCCCGCAGCCGACTGCGCCCGTGCCGGCGCGCAGATGCTGATCAACGTCAGCGCGTCGCCCTGGGGTACCGGCAAGCACCGCCTGCGCGAAAAACTTGTGGCGGCCACAGCCAGGCGCACCGGGCTGCCGTGCCTGCTGGTCAACCAGGTCGGAGCACAGGACGACTTGATCTTTGACGGCGGCAGTATCGCCTGCGACCGCAACGGAAAAACTGTTGCACGCCTGCCGCTGTTTGCACCCACCGTCTTCATTGCTGACCCTGAATCCGGCGGGCCCGAGCCGTGGCACGAAGACGACATCGCCGACGAAATCGACGCGCTCGTGCTGGGCGTGCGCGACTACTTCCGCAAGACCGGCTTCAGCAAGGCCCTGCTCGGGCTTTCCGGCGGCGTGGACAGCGCGCTGGTCGCCTGCATCGCCGCCAGAGCACTCGGCCCGCAGAACGTCACCGGCATCAGCATGCCCACCCGCTTTTCAAGCCGCGGCAGCGTCGAGGACAGCCGCGATCTGGCGGACAAACTCGGCATTCGCTTTGAATTGGTAAACATCGACGAAGCCTTCGAGCTGCAGCGCAAACTCAGCGGCTTTCCCGGTGGCTTGGCTGAGGAGAACGCCCAGGCGCGCCTTCGCGGACTGCTGTTGATGACGCGCAGCAACGCCGAAGGCAGCCTTGTGCTGGCAACCGGCAACCGCAGCGAGCTGGCGGTAGGCTACAGCACGCTGTACGGCGACATGTGCGGCTCGCTTGAGGTGATCGGCGACGTGGCCAAGACCCGGGTGTATGAGATGGCGCGGAGATTCGCTGAAATCCCGCAAGCAACCCTGACCAAAGCGCCCAGCGCCGAGCTACGCCCCGACCAGACCGACCAGGACTCGCTGCCGCCCTACGACGTGCTTGACCGCATCCTGGAGCTGTACCTGGACGATCACCTGTCTGCCGAAAGCATCATCCAGCGCGGCGAAGACAGCGAGCTGGTGCACCGAATCGTGCAGCTGGTCGAGCGCTCCGAGCATAAACGCCGCCAGTCGCCGATCGTGCTGCGCATCGGCAAGCGTGCCTTCGGCGCAGGTCGGCGCATCCCGGTAGCCAAGAAGCTCTAATCCGGGGCTCGTTCTATCTCATTATCCTGCCATAGCTTACGCCGTGCGCGTCGAACCTGCCAACCGACCGGTTAGAACGTCCCCGAATTGTCACCGATTGATGGCGTTTGCGTTGAACCTGTGCCACAGAATGCCGTTCTATGGGGTGGCTCCGGGTGCGCTCGGCGATGGCCGCGCTGTATCCACGGGCCTTCGGGTTCAACCATGCAAGACTTTGGAAAACTGGTGGATTTCATTCGCGGCGAGCTTGAGCCCTCCGCCGCCGCGAGTGTGCGCGCGCGCCTGCAGGAAGACGCCGCGTACTTCGACCAGTTCCAGCGCCTCAAGCGCACGTACGCCGTACTGCGCAGCTTTCCCGGCATGACGGCTGACCACGCCACGCCGGCCCGCGAAGACTTCATCGTCGCCGTGCGCCGCGAGTTTGAGGCCCGCGACTGGCTTAGCCTGCTGCCGCTGGTTGACGGCAGCGAGTCCTTCATGCGCGGCCTGCGCACAGAGTTTACCGTCCGCGGCATTGTCGCAAGCATCCCGCGGCTTGAGCCGTCCGTCAGCTTCGTGCGCGCATTGCGGGCCGCGTTCTGCACTCGTGCACTGCCCGAGCTGACGGTACGCCCCGAGTGGGTGCGCGCACTGCGCGTCGAGTTCCGCACCCGGGCCACAGCCGCCAGCCTGCCCATGCTCGAGCCTTCGCCCGCGCTTGCAGCGGCGGCAAGCCGCGTCGCGGCTGCGACACTGCCCATGGTGCCGGTACGCGACGAGTTCCGCCGGCGCCTGCAGGTCGCGCTGTTCGAGACTGCACAACAGCAGCCCGCAGCGCCGGTGCTGCCGCAGGTGCAGCCCGCTGACCCGTTTCGGCGCCGGCTGTTCAAGCGCATATTGCTCAGCAGCCGCCGCCGCGTGCGCGAGACACCACGCCGCGTGGACGCCCGCGAGTACCAGTGGGGACGCGAGCTGGGGCGCGGGCTGCAACAAAGCCGCAAAAGCATGGCCGTCACGCTTTCAGTGCACGCGCTGGCGATTGCAATCATGCTTTTCGTCTTTGCGCGACCAGCCATTGTCGGCGAAGAGGTCGTGACCATCGGCCTGGGCAGCGGCCGCGCCAACGTCGGGGCAGAGCTCCCCGGCGAGCGCAGCATCGACGACCACGGCATCACCGGCAGTGAGGACGGTGCACTTACCCAAGCCGAAACCTGGTCGCCAGCCGGCGAAGAGCCCGTCCTGACCACGCACGACGAAATCCCGAACCCCGAGCATGACCTGGCACCGATCGAAGACGACGCACCCGCAGAATCGTCGCTGGGCGTCGAGTTCGATTCGCCCGAGGCGCGCCGCGAGGGCGTGCCCAGCTTCTTCCGACTGCGCACCGGCCCGCGCGACGAAAAGATCAGCTATCTCGGCCGCGAAGACCTGTTCGATGTTCTGGATCGCGCCCTGCGCTACCTGCAGATGCACCAGCACCCCGATGGCTACTGGTGGGTCGTTGATGTGGACCCCCGCGAGATCTACCGCGACCCCGACCTGCGCGAGATCCAGCGCATTGAACTCACCAGCGCCGCCTTGCTCGCCTACCTCGGCGACGGGCACTCAAGCCGTTACTCGCCGATCGGCTACAACGCCAACGTCCGGCGCGGCCTGGAATGGCTGGTCAGCGCACAGCGCGACAACGGCCAGATCGGCCCATCCGGCAACGACAACGTGTATGTGCACGCCATGGCAACCCTGGTGCTGGCCGAGGAATACGGGCTGACGCGCTCGAACGCGATTCGCACCCCTCTGCGCAAGGCCTGCGCATGGCTTAGCGGCGTGCGCGCGCGCGGCAGTGACGGCTTTCCGTTCAAGCTAGGCGGCGAGGCCAGCCTGACGACCAGTGTATGGGCCTACATGGCGCTGAAGACCGCGGTGAACGTGAACGTGCCGCCCGCCGACGTGCCCCGGCAGCGCGTCGATGATTTCATGCGCTGGTTTGAGATGGCGCCCCGCACAACCAACATCCTGCAAGATCAAGAAGAAGTGCTGGCCGGCGACATGCTGCCGACAGCCGCCGGCGCCGCGTTGTGCCTGTTCGCCCGTGACCCGAACGCCGCCTATGAGCTGGATTCACGCTTTGCCGGCTACGTGGCCCGTGTAGGACGCGAATTGCCGGACCTGAGCCAGGCCGGCCGCGATAACGCCGACGCGCGCTATCTGTTCTTTGGCAGTCTCGCCATGGCGCTGCACCACCAGCAAGGCGGCGAAAGGGCCACCGGCTGGAACAACGCGCTGGCCAACACACTGATCGAACACCAGCGCGACGACCAGCACCGGGGCGGCTACAAGCCCAACGACACCTACGGCGCCCTGTTCGGCAACGTGTACGCCACAGCCTTCGCCGCACTAAGCATCGAAAACGCCTACCGCGTAAACCTGCTGACCCGCGACTAGCCCACCGGCAAGCCTGTCGGCCTGCCCTCGTGACACTGTCCCGCCGCAAGAGCGCGAAGTCTCGCACACCGAAAACTCGGCGAGAAGTGCGGAAATTCGCTTGCGCCGAAGCAGCCTCCGACTAAAGTAACAGTGTCGCTCTTCTCTCGACGCATCGGCGTGCGGCTGGTTCGACCAGGGTGTTCGGAAGTGCCGGATTCAAGCGGCGGGGCACCTGGTGACTTGGTGTCGTGAGTTGCCTTCGGCGTTCGAAGGCAACCAAAGGTCAACCATGACTCGTTGCTTCTTGCTTTGGGTGTTGACGGCTGCGGCATGCACCGCAGTAGCGCATGCCCAGCTGAGCGGCACCTACACCTGTGCCAACGGCAACCCTGGCAATGCATTCGACTACGGCGATATCGGCGACTTCTTTGATGATCTCGAAGCGGTTGGCATCAGCGGACCCGTTGTCATGGACGTATACGATGACGGGGGTCCGTTCGATGCTCTGAATAAGCCTTCCTACGCGCTGGGGCGGGACAACTTGGGTTCGCCGATGACGGTGCCGGGACTGAGCGCCACAAATACGCTGACCATTCGGGCCGCCTTGGGAGAGTTTCCGCAGATTACCGGCGCGTCCACCTTGCAGCATATTTATGGCGGCTTCGGGAGTAGTGCACCTCTGAGCTTCCACAACATATCGTTTACGACTCTTGAGGGTCTGACAATCGGTCCCGGGCCTAGCTGGGGCAACAGCGGCCTATTGTGGTCAACTGATGCTTATGGTGGAGGGGCGCAATTCATACGCATTTCCCGGTGCCGGATATTCGGTCACAGAACGCAAGGGCTGTCTATTCACAGCCCCGATCCAAATATGCACAACGTGATCATTGAAAACAACTGGATATACGGGGTGAATCACTATGGCATCTACAACAATAACCCCGGGTTGGAATGGATTGTGCGACACAATACAATTGTCGCCCACGTTGGTCGCTGCATTCAACATATCGGCCAGAATGCGTGGGGTACATTCGAAAACAACATTGTCTGTCAGCTGAACGGCATGGATGCCGCCATCGCAACGACCGCCCTTCCGCAGAGTGTGGATGGAAATATTTTTCACTTGACTCCGCCTGCTTGGGTAAGCAGTTATCACGAAACCTGGGCGCAGTGGCAGGCGTCGGGGCGGGACTTGAACGGCTTGAATGCTGATCCGCTGTTGATGAACACCACGCCGGGATTTGAGGATCTGCGCTTGCAGCCAGGCTCGCCGGCGAGGGATTTTGTAACCCTCGGCAGCGTTGCCGTTGACATCTTCGGCAACCCTCGTCCCATGGGTTTTCGCTATGACGCCGGGGCGCATGAGTTTCCTGAGCCCAGCATGCGTGTTGATTCCGGCGCCGCGCCCGTGGCCAATGCCGGGGCGGCGCAAGTCGGCGACGTGCTTGTGCACGGCGGCACCCGGGACTTCACCATCCGCAATACTCACGCCGCGGATCTTCTACTTTCAGGCAACCCGCCCGTTATCTTGACTCCCGGCGCAAATCTGGCAGCGGCAAGCGTGCAGTCGCAGCCGGGGCTGACCTCAATCCCCTTCAACGGCAGCACAACCTTCACCATTTACATTGAGCCCGCGGCACCGGGGCCCTTTGACCTGCAGATATCCATAGATAACAACGACGTCAACAACCACCCCTACACGTTTACCGTCAATGGCAACGGCATCGTTAACGCACCGGCGGTAGCGGCCCCTGCGCCCGGCTCCGGCTTCACCGGCGTTGCCGGCGGTCCCTATTACTATGCGGTGGACCCCGGCGATCCTCTGGTTAACGCTGAGCTTGAACTCTCCGATCCTGAGGGAAACCAGATCACCGTCACTGGCATCGCCCAGTTCACCCCGCTCGTTGGCGTGAACACGCCTGTCATACCCCCGCCCGGACAGCCGATCACACTTGCCTGGACCGGCATGATGGATGCCGTCAATCCGCTCGGCTTGTATGAATTCCGTGTCGAGTTCCATGATGCGGTGAATGGCACGCCGGTCATGGTCACACTCTACATCAGCAACAACGACCTCCCGCCCACGCACACCATCGCCGGCGCCGCAGGCGGCAACGGCACGCCGGGCAATCCTTACACCGCGGGCTTTACCGAAGGCGACGATGGCAGCCACAGCATTGACCTGGCTGCATTGGCTGATCCTAACACCGGGCAAGCGGTCAGCCTGGGCACGGTGTTTCCGGGTATGGGCAACCCAGCCGGCGGCGCAGGCTTCGCGTTCACTGCCGGCAGCACTCTCACTGTCGCTCCTGCCGGGACACTGACGGCCGCCGACGCGGGCACGCACACTTACCTCGTGCAGATCACCGATGGCACCAACGTCGTCGATGTGCACGTGACACTGGCTGTCGCCGCGCTGCCGCCGCCCTTGCTGATCACCACGACCACGCTGCCCGACGGCGAAGTCGGCCAGAGCTACAATCAGGCCCTGCAAGCCACCGGCGGCTTGGGCGGCTACACATTCAGTGTGATCGCGGGCAGCCTGCCGCAGGGGTTGACACTCAGCGCCGCAGGCCAGATCACAGGCATCCCCATCACAGCCACCACCGAGACCTTCACCGTCCAGGCCACAGACACAGCCACCACAGCCACCCAGCAACTGACGCTGACCATAAACCCAGCCCCAACCCCACCGCCAATAGACACCAACCCGGGCACAAGCAGCAGCAACTGCACAGCCACAAGCACAGGCCCAGCAATCTGGTGGCTACTGCTGATCCCCGCCGCACTGGCAGCCCGCCGCCGCTGGGGTGTTGGACAACGTGGCAATTCTGTCGGCCCTGACGGGCCTCAGAGGGGATGAGGCGTTCCGGACCCGGCCCTCACGGGCCGGGCTAAGCTCTGCCGGCCCCTGCGGGGCCTGTTGCTACGGCCCCTGCGGGGCGCGCATCGGCCAGAGGCCGATGGCACTACATCGGCGGGACGCCGATGCCACTTTCGATGGCACGGAATTACTGGGCTAATGGACTGAAGCAGCGGTAGCCTTGCTCTACGTGCTGTGCGAAGAACTGGCGGGCTTGTGCTTTCTGGGTGTTGTTGCCGAGATCGAGCGCGTTGCGCATGTGGCGTGCGCTCCACATTACGGTCATGCTGAACCAGTCGGGAAGGGTGTCGATGATCTTGCACGCCTGGAGGAATAACCTGCGGGCGTTGGCGCGATCACCCTTCAGGCGGTAGATCTGCGCACCGACAATCGGCGTCGGCGTGAACGGGCGCAGGAAATCAAGCCCCGGCGCAGACTCGACAAACTCGCGGACGTCCTGGTCAAGCCGCCGCGAATCACCCCGCAGGGCGCGCAGCATCAGTTTGACAGGATGAATCCAGAAAGAGAACTCACCGTGCGCGTGGTGCAGGCGGTCCCAGTAAGCGGCTGAGCGTTCAAGTGACCGCAGGCTTTCCATTGAGGCGGCAAAGCCCAGAATTCTCTCGGCTTTTTCGGGCAGATCGCCGCCAAATGCGACTGCCGCGTCCACGTCGATCGCGCCCGAATACAACAACGCCTGCGCCATCATGCCGTCGGTGCGCAGGCCGTTGAGGCCGGTCAGCCCGGCGCGCACGCGCGACAATGCAGCCAGGCCATTGTTCAGCTCACCGGTGTGTACCTGCATGCTTGCCATCAACGCCTCAAGCCACAGCGCGGCCTGGCTGCGGCGTGTTTCCGGCGCCGCCAGCGCGAAGGCGGCCTGGGCGACGCGCAAGGCTTCGCCGAAGCGCACCCATTTGTGCAGCGCGGTGACGGATTCGACGACGACCTCAAACTCGCGCTCGCCCAGAAGACCGCCCTGGTGGAACATCAGCACGATTGCCTTGCGTGTAAGCTCAAGCGCGCGCGGGGCGTTTTCTTCGAGCAATTCCAGGCGGCTGTTGAGCAGTGTGAACTCCAGCGCCAGGTCTTCGTCGTCGCAGAAGCGGCTTAGCTGCTCGGCGGTGTTTCGCAGCGACTTGGCGAGTTCGATGTCGGGTTGCTCGAGAGCGCGGCGCAGCTCCTCGAGCATGCTGCGCAGGATGGGCACGCTGTGACGGTTCAGCCGTGACCGCAGTTCGTCGTAGCGTGCCATGGCATCGCCGAGCTCTCGCAGTGTCTTGAGGTGGTGCTTGCCGCCGAGCGAGCCAATGCGCATGCGCGTGACCGCGTTGAGCGCGTTGACCACATCCAGCAGGTCGCCGGCAAGGTTGCCCGCGCCGGCAGCCATGTCGGCCAGCATGGGGACGCCCTCGCCGGTGAGCAGCCAGGCGGGGTTGACGCCCAGGCCGTTGACCAGCTCGGTGCCGTAGGCCAGTGACGGCTGCGTGCCCCTGAGGTAGCGGTTGACGTTCTGTCGCGAGACGCCGGTGCGGCGTGCCATCTCGGCCTGGCCGAAGTGGTCGGCAATCTGTCGAAGCCGGTCGGAAAGGGTTGCGAGGTCGGAAGTCGCAGGCATTGGTTGCCTTCGGATATGTGACAGAGGGCGTGGCGTCACAGATAGGGGACAGCAATCAGGGAAAGTTGTCCAGTGCATGGCACACATTATTTACAGTGGTTTCGGATCACAGTTCAGGTGCCGGGCACAAGGGGTTTGCGATGAAACGGAGAACGTTGCTGTCGTTTGCGCTGTTCGCGTTGCTGATGGGCGGGACCATCCTCCCGGCACAGACCGGAACATGGACGCAGGAGACAGCCGCAGCGGGCTGGCCTGCCAGGCGGTTGTTCGACGTTGTGCATTTCAACAACGAACTTTGGGTTCTGGGAGGCAACACTTCGGCCGCGGCACCCGCTGTGCCCAGCAACGACATCTGGCGGTCGTCTGATGGAGTGACCTGGACGTCGGTCACGACAACAGGTCCGATGTGGACCGCCCGCCAGCAGCACGTCGCCGTGGTTTACAACAGCTTGATGTGGGTGATGGGCGGCAACGACGGCGCTAACAAAAACGATGTCTGGTCCTCACCTGACGGCATCAACTGGACGCAGGTGACAGCCGCTGCCAATTGGTCTGGCAGGACCGCCGCACAGGTGCTGGTTCATAACAATGCAATGTTTTTGATGGGTGGATCTGTCAGCGGCAATGTCGCCGATGTCTGGACTTCAACCAACGGGTCCACCTGGACGCTGGTTACCGCCGCCGCCAACTGGACCGCGCGCCGCGCATTTCGAGCGGAGGTCTTCAACAACCAGATGTGGGTAATGGGCGGCATTCTGCTGGGAAACATCCTCGGCAACGACGTGTGGTATTCGACAGACGGCCAGACCTGGACGCAGGCGACAGCGTCGGCGCTATGGACCGCCCGACACGGGTTCACGCTCAGTGTCCTGGACGGAAGGCTGTGGGTAATGGGTGGCACGGACGGCACCTACAAAAACGACGTGTACTCCTCGGCCGATGGCGTGGCCTGGACGCAAGAAACCGCGGCAGCGCCCTGGGGCGTGCGCGTTCAGCATGCTTCCGTGGTGATGAACAACAGGCTCTTCATCCTCGGGGGGCACGACAACACCGGCTCGCCCGCGGTCACGCTTAACGACGTCTGGTCGTTCAGCCTGGGTCAGCCGCAGATTACGAGTACGCCGCCGATCGTCGCCACGGCCGGCGTCGCGTACAGCTACACCGTCGTCGCGACGGGCAACCCCACACCCACCATCACGGCCACCGGCCTTCCCGCATGGCTGATGTTCGACAACATCGACACGCTCAGCGGCACGCCCGGCGCCGCCGATATCGGCCTTACGCCGCAGATTACCGTCACCGCCGGCAACGCGATTGCATTTGACCAGCAGCAGTTTCAGATTGACGTGCAGGGCGTGGCGCCGCTGATCACCAGCACGCCACCAACCAGCGCCGCGGCAACATCGCTGTACACCTACAATGTGACGGCGACCGGCGAGCCCGCGCCGACACTTTCAACCGGCACGCTGCCTGCATGGCTGAACTTCAACCCGACCACCGGCGAGCTGTCCGGCACGCCTGGCGCCGCCGACGTGGGGACCGCGCCCGTCATCGACATCACAGCCGCCAACGGATGGGCACCCGATGACGTGCAATCGTTCACCATCAACGTAACCGGCCTGGCGCCGACCATCACCAGCACGCCGCTCACCACGGCGACAGTGGGCAGCCTGTACAGTTATACCGTCACGGCAGACGGCATCCCTGCACCAACGCTGTCGGCGGGGACACTCCCCGGTTGGCTGAGCTTCAACCCCGGCACTGGCGAGCTGAGCGGCACGCCGTCCGGCAGCGATATCGGTGTGTCGCCGCAGATCGATATCACTGCCACCAACACCGTCGCACCCGACGACGTGCAGAGCTTCACAATCACCGTCAACGGCTTGGCACCGACATTCACCACCACACCGGTGCTGACGGCAACCCCGGGCACCTTCTACACCTACACTGCAGCCGCCACCGGCACGCCGACGCCGTCAATCGCCGTGACCAGCACACTTCCGGCCTGGCTCAACTTCAACGCCACGACGGGAGAACTGAGTGGTACTCCGACCAACAGCGACGCCAAGACGACGGTCAGCGTCACGCTCACAGCCACCAACGGCGTCGCACCGGACGGCGTGCAGTCGTTTGACATTGAGGTGGCACGCTCGCCGGACGCCAAGCAAAGCGACAGCGACGGCAACGGGTGCACCGGCACGCAGGGCCGATCGATTCTCATAGTGGCTTTGCTGGCTGCATTGGGTGCAGCTTGGATCTGCCGACGCAAATTGGCGTTTGATGAGAGTTGAGCGCGGGCCTCGCGCGTACTAGCCTGAGCCTCAATTCACAGTCGGAGGTCGATCATGCGCGCGTTGCCACTTGCGGTGCTGCTGCTCCTTCCTTCTTTGCTGTTGGCTCAGCCCGGGGTCTGGACACAGGAAAACCCGTCGCCGCCCTGGACGGGGCGTCACATGCAGAAGACCATCACGTTCAACGGCGAACTGTGGATGTTGGGCGGGTACACCAGCACCTTCCTGAACGACATCTGGCGCTCATCCGACGGCATCAACTGGGTGCAGGTGCAGACCGGCACGCCGATGTGGGGACCGCGACGCTCGCACACCGTTGCGGTGTTCAACAACCGGCTGTGGGTGATAGGCGGCGCTGACGGCACGAACCTGAACCAGGTCTGGTCATCGCCGGACGGCATCAACTGGACGCAGGACCAGCCCAGTGCGGCATTTCCGCCGCGCGGCGCGCACGCAACAGTGGTGTACGACAACAAGCTGTGGATCTTCGGCGGATACAATGGCGCCGGCATGGCAGATGTGTGGTCGTCCACTGACGGAGTCTCCTGGGTGCAGTCGCAGACGCCGCCATGGCCCGCGCGCTACCACCACCAAGCCGCGGTGTTTGACGGCAAGATGTGGATCTTCGGCGGCCTGGGAGGTGGCAACGACATCTGGTGGTCCACCGATGGCAACAACTGGACGCAGGTGATCCCCGCGCCGGCGGCACCCATGTGGCCGACGCGTTACGGTCACATGGTGGAGGTGTTCGACGACCGGATTTGGGTCATGGGCGGAAGCTGGAGCAGCACAAGCTACAGCGACGTGTGGACGAGCAGCGACGGAGTGAGCTGGACAGAAGAGTCCCCGGCGGCTGGGTGGGTAGGCCGCCGCTACGGCACGTGCGCGGTCATGGACAACAAGATCTGGATCATGACCGGCTACAACGGCGCGGCCAACGTGGCTGACGTGTGGTCCTACGAGGGCCCGCCACTGATCAGCAGCACGCCCGGGCTGACAGCCGCGGTTGGTGCTACCTACACGTACGACATTGTCGCATCGGGCTACCCGGCGCCTGTGGTTGCGGTTTCGGGCCTGCCGGCGTGGTTGACGCGCACCGGCGACACACTTACGGGCGCGCCGGCGGTCGGGGATATCGGTTTGAGCCCGGTGATCACCGTGACTGCTACAAACACCAGCGGCGTGGACACGCAGGCCTTCCAGATTGACGTGCAGGGCGTTCCGCCGCAGATCACTAGCACGCCGCCGCTGACGGCGACCGCCGGCGTGCCCTGGTCATACGTCGTGACCGCCAGCGGCCAGCCTGCTGCAACGCTGTCAGTCGGCACGCTGCCCGGGTGGCTGGCGTTCAACGCAACGACGGGTGAGTTGAGCGGCACCCCGACCGGCGCGGATGCCGGCAGCACCCCCCAGATTGACATCAGTGCGACAAACGGCTGGGCCCCCGACGCGTTGCAAAGCTTCAGCATCAGCGTCGTGGGCGTGCCGCCGGCGATCACCAGCACACCGGGCACTACCGTGACTGTCGGCGAGCTGTACACCTACACCATTACCGGCACAGGCGAGCCCGTGCCGACGGTCGGCGTCGCCGGTAATCCGGCCTGGCTGACGCTGAACGGCAATGTGCTGAGCGGAACGCCCGACGGAGCAGACGTGGGGCCCACGCCTGCCATCACGGTAACGCTCAGCAACGGCTGGGCGCCTGATGCCACGCAGACCTTCACCATTGATGTGTTCGGCGTGGCTCCTGCGTTCACGAGCATTCCGGTCACGTCCGCGACGCCGAAATCTCTGTACTCCTACACCGCGGTGGCCACGGGCACGCCGACGCCTTCGCTGAGTGTAACCAGCACGCTTCCGGCGTGGCTGAACTTCGACGCAATTACTGGAGAGCTGAGCGGCACACCGACCAACGGCGATGCCAAGACCACCGTCAGCGTAACGTTGACAGCCTCGAACAGTGTGGCGCCCGACGGTGTGCAGACATTCATGATCATCGTCGGCCGCTCGCCAGACGCCACGCAAAGCGCCAACGATGGCGGCTCGTGCAGCAGCGGTCCAGCCGATCCGTGGTACGCGCTGCTCGCTCTGCTTGCATTCCTGGCAGCGGCACGATACGACGCACGCCGCGCGTGTTAGTGCAGATGCTTGTGGATGCCGAACAGCAGGCGAATGCCAAGCCACACACTGTGGCTTGTGTCGCCACCGATGTGCTGCGCGTAGTCGAAATTGTACTGCAGAGTCACGTGCACCATCTCGATTGGCTGCCACCCTACCATCGGGCTCATGCGGTAGCGATTGTCCCGCATGGCGTCTTCGCTGCGTTGCAACTCGCCGGAGCGAAAGCCTGCCGCGTGTTCAAGTCGCAGGCCCGCGCGCCACGCGCCGAAGCCTGCATAGAACTCAACCCACGTGCCCCAGTCGCTAAGTACGTTTGAGTCCAGCACTTCATCTTCGTGTGCCGCGCGATCGGCTTGGAAGTAGCGGTAAATCAGCTCTCCCTCGACTTGGGCGAACAGATCCTCGTTGCCCCAACGAACCAGCAGGTCCGCGCCTGCAAGCCAGGTCTTGCCGGTGTCGCCCGTGGCGTTCGGGCCATAGGCGCCGGACAGGCCGAACTGAAAGTCCCAGGCCTCCGTTGCCGCGCCCAGTTCAAGGCGCGTTGAATACAGCAGATCACCAAGCGCGCGCACGGGTCGTTCATGCCGCGGCCATCCGCCGATGGTTCCTTCTTCGTGTTCGCCGTGTTCGTCGTGTTCCTCTTCTGACTCGTGCTCTGCGCCGTGGTCGTGGCCTTGGCCGAGAAAGCTGATCATGGACGCATCACTCGCGTTCTGTACGGACACGATCCATCGCAACGGCAATGGCGGCTCCAGCGCAACACGCAAACCCGCGCCGCGCATGCCTTCCGGGCTGAGCAGCCGCCCCGTGACGACGGGCTGATCGGCCCAGCGCCACTGGTGCGGGTGCAGCCGGTTGATGCGACCGAACTCGGTGAAGTAGTAGCCGGCTTTGAGCTCAAGCCACGGCAGGCTTAGCGAGCGCAGGAACGCCTCTTCCAGCTCAACAGTGTCTTCGCGCGCAACCAGGTAGGCCTCGCCCGCGAACCACGGCTCGATTGCGCCGGCAAACGCAAGCTCAGCCTGTTGCAGTGTGAAGCCGCGACGGCGGGGGTCGTGATTTCCGGCCTGCAACCTGCGAATCTCGGCGTCGGTTGAAGTTGAGGTGCCGCCCGCTGCCATCAGGTTGAATGACAGGTCAAGCAGACGCGCCCTGGGCTGGTCGTCGTGGTTATGGTCCTCGTAGAGGTGCTCGACCTTGCGCTCAAGCTCGGCGATGCGGGCTTCTTGATCGGTGTCCTGCGCCGCCAGCGGCAACGCGGCAATGATGGTGAAACAGACAAGCAGACGTTGCATGAACCCTCCTGATTGAGGCGAGGTTTATGCAAGCTGCTTGCGTTAGCGTCAACTGGTAATGCAAATTAGTTGCGTTACGGGTCGAGCACACTGCGCACACGGCGCAGCAGGTTGTTCGGGCTGAACGGCTTCTGGATAAACTCAACCCCTTCCGCAAGCATGCCCTGATCGACGATGGCTTCGTCGGTGTAGCCGGACATATAGATCACCTTGATGTCGGGGTGGCTTGCCTGCACGCGGTTGGCAAGCTCGGCGCCGCTCATCCCGGGCATGACAACGTCGGTCAGCAGCAGCGACGGCGTATCCCCGTCCAGCATTTCCAGTGCCTTCTGGCCGTTCTCGGCGGGCAGCACGTTATAGCCCGCCATGGACAGCACCTCGGTCACGAGCGTCCTTACCGCATCCTCATCCTCGGCAACCAGCACGGTTTCGCTACCGGCGACAGGCATTTCCGGCATTGGCTCAGGACTGGTCTGGTCTTTGCCTTCCGTCGCCGGCAGGTAAACCTTGAAGACCGTTCCCTTGCCGGGCTCGCTGTAAAGCCAGACGTGGCCGCGCGACTGCCGCACGATGCCGTACACTGTCGAAAGGCCAAGCCCCGTGCCTTTGCCGGGGCCCTTGGTGGTGAAGAACGGCTCAAACACTCGGCTGCGGGTGGCTGCGTCCATGCCGACACCGGTGTCGGTCACCGTCAGCATGACGTATTCGCCTGCCAGGACGTCGGGGTGCAGCTTGCAGTAGCTTTCATCGAGCAACACGTTCTGCGTCTCGACTGTCAGTCTGCCCCCCTTGGGCATGGCATCTCGCGCGTTTACGGCAAGGTTCATGATCACCTGGTCAAGCTGTGCGGGATCGGCATGGACCATCTTCAAGTCTTTGTGGGCGCTGATCTTGAGCTCGATGTCTTCGCCAATGATGTGGCGAAGCAGCGACTGCATGCCCTCTACGCGCGTATTGAGGTCCATGACTACGGGTTGAAGAATCTGCTTGCGCGAAAACGCCAGCAGTTGCCGGGTCAGCTCAGTCGCGCGCCCCGCCGCGTCCAGAATGCGCTGCGCCTGTGAACTGGCGACCGAGTCATGCTCAAGTCGCGCCTCAAGCAACTGCGCGTAGCCCGTGATCGCCGTCAGCAGGTTGTTAAAGTCGTGCGCGACGCCGCCCGCCAGCCGCCCGATGCCTTCCATGCGCGAGGCGTGGTTCAACTGGTGCTGAAGGTTGACGCGCTCGGTGATGTCGCGGACGTTGCCCACCAGTGCATTGATTCCCGGCTCATCCATCCAGTTGATGTTGGTGGTTTCCAGCCACACCCACTCGCCATCTTTGCGCCGAAAGCGGTGTGTCACGCTGCTGGTGCCACCGCGCGATGCCATTGCACGCGCGTGCGACGCCAGGAACTTGTCCAGATCTGCGGGGTGGATACAGGTGCTATAGTCAACCTGGCCGAATTCCTCGGGCGTGTAACCGGTCAGTTTGGCGATGGCGGGGCTGGCGAAGCTCGCCCGGCCGTTGCCGTCGCACAGCACCACGGCATCGCTTGAATACTCGACGACCAACCGGTAGCGATGCTCGGCGACACGGGCGGCTTCCTGCGCCTGGCGGATCGGCGTGACATCAATGGCAGCGGCAAAGCCCGTGCCGTCAGAAAGTCGCGCACCCCAGATCACGATGTGGCCGACGGTTTCGTCCTTGCGGCAAATTTGCAGCTCGGTCGGGTCGATGCTTCCGTGTTTGTCGATCTGCTCAACGAGTGCCTTGAATCTTTGTACTTCCTGCTCCGGAAGCATGCTGCGCCAGATCAAGCGCCCGCTGGCGTAGTCTTCGCGCGTGTAGCCGGTGATTTCAAGGAACTTGTCGTTCGGATCATGGATGGTGCCACCCGGATGCCAGGTGTAGATGCCAATCAAGCCGGAATCCGCGAGCAGCGCGGTACGCAATGCCTCTCTGGCTTCGGCTGCCTCGGCTGCCCTGACACTGCGCTCGCGCAGCATCAACAGCACAAACAGGATCGCGCCGGCCCCGAACACATAGGCCATGCCCTTGGCGGTCTGCCAGCGCGAGGCCTCGGCGACGCCGTTGCCTTCGGCCATCGCTTCCACGATGCCGTCTGTTATGAGAATCCACGCCGCGCTCGCTGCGAGGAAAAGCAGCATCAGTAGCAGCGGCGATCCGCGCCTGAAAAGACCTCGTGCCCGCAATCCCACGCGACCACCTGCCTGCCCCGGGTTGTCGAAGTCTGCCAAGCCCGAACCCCCATAGCACGATACGAAGTGACGCGGTTCACGCCAACACCGTGTCGTGCGCACCAACACCGATAGTCGCAGAATGTCGCCGAGTGGCGCGCTTGCCCAGCCGTTAGGATCCGGCTACGCGCCTGCACGGGGCGGCATTCAAGTCACCGGGTGAATTTACCCCCGGGCCGATGCAGCCACACGCGCGCGGCGCCGGGCCAGTTTGTGAAGTTCCATGGCGGCTGGCAGCAACAGTGCGATGCAGCCCAGCAGCATCCAGGTGCCCAGATCGACGGGCTGCGTGCCCAACAGCTTCTGCATCGGCGGCAGGTACAAGCACGCGAAATGCAGGCCGAACGCGCCAGCTGCACACAACAGCAGGAAGCGATTCTTAAAGGGCGACAAGGTGAACAGGCTTCGCGTTTCACTTCGAGCGTTGCCGATGTGTACGTTCTCGAACAGCACAAACAGCAGCAGCACCACGTTTCGCGCCGCCGCTTCCTCCCACCCGGCGTTCAGCAACCAGGCAAACAGGACAAACCCGGCAACGCCCATGACGGCAGCCGACAGCAGGAGGCGCTCAATCATGATGCGGTTAAATATTCTCTCGTTGGGCGGTTTCGGCGGTCGGTCCAGCACGTCGCCTTCTTTGGGTTCAAAGGCCAGTGCCTTGTCCTGAATCCCGTTCGTGACCAGATTCAGCCACAGCAACTGCACCGGCAGCAGCGGCAGCGGGTAGCCGGTGCCAACAGCCAGCATTACCAGCACGACTTCGGCCGCGCCGGTGCTTACCAGCAGGAAGATCACCTTGCGCAGGTTGTCGTAGGCGACACGCCCTTCCTCTACCCCGCCAACGATGGTCGCGAAGTTATCGTCGCTGATCACCAGCTCTGCGGCTTCGCGGGCAACGTCCGTGCCTGACTTGCCCATCGCCACGCCGATGTTGGCGTTGCGCATGGCGGGCGCGTCGTTGACGCCGTCGCCGGTGACAGCCACGAAGTGCCCGGCCTGTCGCGCTGCCGTCACGATGCGCAGCTTCTGCTGCGGGCTCGTGCGGGCGAACACGCGCGTGAGTTTCATGCGCTCGCGCAGCTCTACTTCCGCCATGTCCTCAATCTCGCCGCCGGTCAGCACCTGCGACGTCTCGGTGGCCATCCCCAGGTCCCTGGCGATCGCGAGCGCCGTCACCGGGTGGTCTCCTGTAACCATCGCGACCGTGATGCCCGCTTTGCGGCAGTCTGCGACGGCCTGCTTCACGCCTTCGCGCAAGGGGTCGATCATGCAGACGAAGCCGAGAAAGCTCAGCCCGCCAGGCTCGGGCGGTGCCTGGCTTTCATCCACCGTAGCCACGTGCGCCTGCGCCACACCCAGTACGCGGTAACCCCGGGCCGCAAGGCGCGAAGCCGCTTCGGCCAAGGCCGATTCTGCGTTGCGGTCTTTCCACGCGCACATTTCCAGCACGCGCTCCGGCGCGCCCTTTATGCAGCACAGGGTGCGAGGGCCGTCGCGGTGGAAGGTGGCGGCATACTTGCGCTCAGGCTCAAACGGGATCTGGTTGACCTGCGGCAGAGAAACCTCGAGTGTCTCATGGCTGACACCGGCCTTGATGCCGAACGCCAGCAATGCGATGTCGGTCGGGTCGCCGCGCCAGTGCCACTCATCGCCGGAGCGGTGCAGGCTTCCCTCGTTGCACAAGGCGCAGGCGCGCGCCAGGGCAGCCAGCGGCTCGCCGCCCTCGCCCTCGACTGTGCCCCTGGGCGTGTAGCCTACGCCGGTTACTTCAAGCTCGTGCTCGTCGGGCAGCATCACGCGCTGGACGGTCAACTCGTTGCAAGTCAGGGTTCCGGTCTTGTCGCTGGCGATCAGGGTGCAACTGCCCAGCCCTTCCACTGCTGCCAGCTTGCGCACCACCACGCCGCGCCGCGCCATGCGCGCTGTCGCAATCGCCAGCACTACGGTCAATGTGACCGGCAGGCCTTCCGGGATGGCGCTGACCGCCAGCGCGACCGCTGCCATGAACATCTCGCCTGCCGGCTTGTTCTGGACCAGCACACCCAGCAGCGCGACGATCAGCGCCGCGCCCAGCACCAGGATGCCGATCAGTTTCGTGAACCGCTCAAGGCGCACCAGCAGCGGCGGCTTGCCGGCACCCGGCGCACTGACGTCCAGCGCCAGCTCTCCTACTGAGGTATCCGCGCCGGTGGCGACCACCACACCCCGGCCCCTCCCGCGCACGACGACGCTGCCCGCGTGGCACATGTTGCGCCTGTCGCCCAGGGTCGATCGCTCATGCCCCACCCAGGCGGGATCCTTCAGGACCGGCAGGGATTCGCCGGTCAGCAGCGACTCGTCTGTTTCAAGCCCGTGGGCGCCCAGCAGCCGCAAGTCTGCAGGTACGCGGTTGCCGCTTTCGAGCATGACGATGTCGCCGGGCACGATCTCGCGGGCCGGCAGTTCAAGGCTTTCGCCGTCACGAATCACGGTGGCACGGGTGACGATCAGCTTCTGCAATGCCTGACTGGCTTTCTCAGCCCGCCACTCCTGAATGCTGCCGATGACAGCGTTCACCATCAGCACCGCCGCTATAAACCCGGCGTCGGCGTATTCGGTTGCCACGATCGAGAACACAGCCGCGGCGGCCAGAATGTAGATCAGCGGGCTGTTGAACTGGCGGATAAAGACCAGCCAGAACGGTGGCGGCTTTTTATGGGGCAGTTCGTTGGGTCCGTACCGCGCCAGCCGGTCAGCGGCGTCGGCTGTTGCAAGGCCGGAATCAGTCACAGCCTGCGCAGCCAGCACCTGTTGCGGGCCGATGCAATGCCAAGCCTGTCTGTGCCCATCCATGCCCGGCAAGATGACCGCGCCATTCACACGGCGCAAGTATGATCCGCGTTGCGGCGGCCAAAGCACGCGATACAATCCCGCCCTTGCAAAGTCAGGGCGACATGAGCGTGAAATCAGCAACAAGAGCCGCTTTTCAGGTGCCCGCTGACCGTATCCCCAACAAGGTCAGCAAGGCACGAATGGACTCCGACGGTTGGAAGAAGAACGTCGAAGCCATGAACGCGTTATGTGACGGTCACCGCAAGCTCGCCGACAAGCTGCGCCAGGGGGGCGGCCCGAAGGCGATTGCCAAGAAACAGGATGCAGGGCTGCTGCCGCCGCGCGAGCGCGTGGTGCGGCTGTTGGATGCCGGCACGCCGTTTCTCGAGTACGGCCTGTACGGCGGCTTGGGCATGTACGACGAATGGGGCATCCCCAGCGCCAACGTCATCACCGGCGTCGGCAAGGTGCAGGGCCGCGACGTCATGGTGGTGGTCAACGACAGCACGATCAAAGCCGGCGCGTTCTGCCCCATGACCAGCAAGAAGGTGCTGCGCGCGCAGCGCGTGGCGATGGAAAATCACCTGCCGCTGATCTACCTCGTGGATTCAGCCGGCGTGTTTCTTCCTCTACAGGATGAGGTTTTTCCGGACAAAGACGACTTCGGCAAAGTGTTCGATTACGCCGCGCGCATCACCGCTTCCGGCATTCCGCAGATCGCCGCAGTCATGGGCCTGTGTGTCGCCGGCGGCGCGTACCTGCCGGTGCTGTGCGACCACGTCCTGATGACCGAAGGCAGCGGCATGTACCTCGCGGCGGCTGCACTGGCGCGCGCAGCCAAGACCACGGCGGCTGATGTTACTAACGAGGAGATAGGGGGCGCCCGCGTGCACGCCGAGAAGTCCGGCACTGCGGACTACGTGCTCAAAACAGATGAAGAGTGCATCGACAAGATTCGTTCGTTGGTCGGCATGATGGCTGCGCGGCCGAAAGCGCCGTTCAACTTCGAGGCACCGCGCGAGCCGGTGTATGACCCCAAAGAGCTGCGGGGGATTATTCCGGCGAACGCCAACGCGGGCTACGAAATGCTCGACGTGATCGCCCGCATTGTCGATGCCAGCGAGTTCCATGAATACAAGCCTGATTACGGCAAGACGCTGATCTGCGGCTATGCGCGCATCGGCGGTTGGGCCGTCGGCATTGTCGCGAACCAGAAAGAAACGATCCGCCACAAGGATAAGCCCTGGGAAACCGGCGGCGTGATCTACCACGACGCCGCCGATAAAGCCGCGCGGTTTATCATGGACTGCAACCAGCTCGGCGTGCCGCTGGTGTTTCTGCACGATGTAAACGGGTTCATGGTGGGGCCGGAAAGCGAGCACAACGGCATCATCCGCAAGGGCGCCAAGATGGTGAACGCGATGGCGAACAGCGTGGTGCCCAAGTTCAGCATCATCGTCGGCGGCAGCTTCGGCGCAGGCCACTACGCCATGTGCGGCCGCGCGTACCGCCCGCGCTATATCGCAGCATGGCCCAGCGCGCGCTACGCGGTGATGGGCGGCGACGCGGCGGCGAACACGCTGCTCACCCTGCAAATCAGCAAGCTGAAGGCGCAGGGCAAAGAAGTCAGCGACGAAGACAAGGGCAAACTGCTAGCCGACATCAAGAAGCGCTACACCGACGCCATGGCCCCGGCCTACGGCGCAGCCAGGTTGTGGCTGGACGCGATCATCGAGCCGGAAGAAACCCGCGAAGCATTGATCCAGGCCATAGCCATGTCCGCCAACAACCCCGACCTGCCCGAGTACCGCACCGGCGTCTTACAGACATAGGCTCATAGATGGTACAATTGCGTCATGACCGCCACGTTGATCGTTGCGAAACCAGAAGCGCCGCCGCTCCGCGAGGAGCCCGCGGGCGTGTTCCGTGTCGGCAAAAGCAGGATTCTGCTGGAACTGGTCATCGACGCGTACCATCAAGGCGCGACGCCGGAACAGATCGTGGAGCGTTACGACACGCTCGCGCTTGCGGACGTTTACGCTGTAATCGCCTATTACCTTCGCCACCGGGAAGCAGTGGACAAGTACGTCGCCGAACGCGAGAAGCTTGGCGATATCGCCGAGCGTGACTCCGACGCGCGCAATGCGGATCTCGATGATCTGCGCGCCCGCCTCGCGGCCCGCCGTAAGGCCGCGCCGTGATCCGCTGGTTGACTGACGAAAACCTGGACGGTCGGCTTGTGAAGGGACTTCGACTTGTTCGGCCGCATTTGGACTTGGTTCGTGCTCAAGACGTTGGGTTGCGAACGCGCTCCGACGACGCGGTGCTGGCGTGGGCGGCGCAAAACAGCCGGGTGCTGATTACAGCAGACCGAGCGACGATTCGCGACGCGGCGTATGCGCGCGTAGCCGACGGGTTGCCTATGCCTGGCGTGGCAGTGCTGCGTAAGCGGCTCTTGTTCGCCACGGCGATCGAAGAAATCTCGCTTGCCGACGGCGCAAGTTCGCCAACAGATTGGGACGGTCGCGTCATCTATTTGCCGTACTGAGCCGTCGTGCTAGCGCCCGCGTACTGCGCCCGGTTGTGGCTGGACGCGATCATCGAGCCGGAAGAAACCCGCGAAGCATTGATCCAGGCCATAGCCATGTCCGCCAACAACCCCGACCTGCCCGAGTAACGCACCGGCGTGCTGCAAACATAGGCCGCTGTGGATACAATGCGTCCATGCATCGATGGCTCGTTGCGTTGGTGATTCTTGGTGCCGCCTGCGTGGCGTCACCTAACATCAGCGTTGCAACGGACGAAGCGCCACCCAAACTGCCTTGGAGCGCCGAAGAGGCGAAGAAGTTCATTCAACCGGGTATGCGGCTGAACTACTTCTGGTACCCCGTGGTGTATACCGGCAGCGGCCCGTTCATCCGTTGCCCGGTTGCCGATGTCATCAACACTGACGAAAACGGATATACGCTGGAGGAGTGGCGATACTTTCACCAAGCGCCCGTTCGGCGCTATGTCCGCTGGGACGCCATCGCGGACCGAATCGCTGCTTTCGACACCGACAAACTCACCGACAGGGACACCCGCATCACCGCAGACGGCCGCGAGATGACCGCGCGAATCTGGGAGTACCAGGACGGCAAAGCCATGCAGTCCCTTGTGCTCTCCCCCGACTACCCGGGGCTGATCCTGGTTGAAGAGGAAAAACTCGCCGAGGTTCAGGTGCCCGTGCGCCACTGGCAGCAAACATTGACCAACTTGCTGTCCGCCAAGGAGGCCAATCGAAAGCGTGATTCCGAGTGGTGCCGCTCGCCTTGGACCGAGTCCGAAGCCAAGCGGTTTCTGAAGCCCGGAACATCATGGGTCTACGATGTCGAAGGCAAGTTTGCGCGCACCGTCACGTGCAGCGTCACGAGCACCGACGAAAACACGTTCACGGTGCAAACCGTGGACGGCGAAAAAACCGAAACAGTTGCACGTCACTGGAAGGAAGGCACTCGCTGGATCCAGCTGAACAGAGAGTCCACGGACGTTGAGTCGAAGCAAGTCACAGCCAACGGCTCCGAATACGTCTGCAAACGGTTCAAGTCGGCGTCGAATACCCATTACACCGGCGCCAGGCAGCAGACCCTATGGGCCGTCAAGGACATGCCCCTCGTGTACGCAAAGATAGAGCGAGAACTGTGGGGAAATAACGGCACGGAAACGTGGACCCTCAAGTCCGTCACACGGCCCTGACTCCGAGTTTCCCGATGCGCAAGCGAATCAACTATCTTGCCGTTGCATTGCTTCTCACGGGAAGCGCCTGCCTGTCTGCCGAGGTGATAGCTGACCCCGCGGGGTTCTCGTTCACAGTGCCGAGCGGGTTCGCGCCTTGGCAGGGCTCGCTGCCCGATCCTCGCATCACAACCGCTTACGTTTACGCCTCCGCGCATTCTCCGGGCAGCGCGCCGCAGTTCCTGATCGGCGTGGCGTACCGCGAGCCTCCCGTTGTTGCCGACGAAGTGCCCGACTTCCCCAGCGACCCCGAAGCCGCGCTCATCCGCGAGCGCTGGCAGGAGACCCACGTCTACGGCGCACGCAGCACCTTTGGCGCCGGCGCCAACCAGCAGGTCATGATCTGGGTCGATCTTCCGCTTTCGCCACAGCCCGTGCGCGTCGGCGTGTTCGGCCCGCTTCTAGCGGAGCAGACCGCGCGTCGCCACCTGCGCGATTTCGTTTCGTCGTTCACGGGCGAAGTTGCGCGCAAGCTGCCCCTCGAGGAAACTTCCATCGACTCACCCAACCCCGAAGAAAAACCCGGCCCCACCGCCGCCACCATTCTCGTGTTCGTGCTGCTGCTGGGTGCGTCGGGGTTCGGCGCGTGGGTGCTGCTCAACTGGCTGAACGCGCGCAAACCCAACCCGCCCGAAGCGCAGGCCCCTGAGCCTGAACCCGAGCCGCCGCCGGAGCCTGAACCCGAGACGCCCAAAGCCACCGTACAGCCGCCGTGGGCTGTCACGCGCGACTCGCCCGGCCCCAAGCCGGACACCGACGTGCCGCCCTGGGAGTACAAGCCGTAGGGCAGGTGTTGGGTGATGGGTGTTGGGTCTTGGGTCAACTGCGCAGTGTCGTTGGACCCAACACCCAAGACCCAACACCCAAGCGCCACTTGTGCGGCGAACCCAACCACGGATAATGCGCGCGGAGACGACAATGGCCTATGACGAGCGGTTGTTCGAACGCATCCGGGACGTGCTGGAACGCAAGTCCGGGTGGACCGAGAAGAACCAGTTCGGCGGCCGCGTCTACGTGCTCAATGGCCGGCCGTTCATAGGCGCGGTCGAAGGCGGGCTGATCGCGCTGTGCGACAAGGACTCGCTGAAAAAGCACCTCGAGCTCAAGCACTGCACCCAGTTCGCGCACAACGGCAAGTCGCAAAGCGGGTGGGTGCTTGTAAACATGGAAGCGCTAAAAACCGCCAAGCAGCTCTCCCGCTGGGTAGAAGCCAGCTACGCCCACGCGGAAGGCCTGAAGCCCGCGAAAAAGTAGTCAGTTGAAGTTGGAAGTTACAGGCAACTGCAACTGCGGTTATCCACGAAGGAAACGAAGCAGCACCAAGTTAACTGCAACTGCAGTTGCCGTACTTCGTGAACTTCGTGAACTTCGTGTCCTTCGTGGACCAAATGCAGTGCTTCCAACTTCAACTTCCCACTGCGTTGCACTACAATCGCGCACGCAGGGGTCGCTCATTTCGCAACGGAGTGTGCCATGGGACGTTTCCTGTTGATCCTGCTCGCGGTCGTCGGGGCCGCCTCAGCCAATGCTGCCGTATTCCTTGAGTACAGCGACGGCCAGTTCCTGCGCGACTACGAAACCGTCCGCTATCGTGTTGACCTTGAGTACGGCGAAGCCGCTGAAATCCGCATCAACATCATCGCGCGCGGCTTGGACAACGCGCCGCGTGTGCGGGTGCTCGACTCGCGCCGGCGCATCCTGACCAACCGGCGCGACAACGGTGCCGACCATGTCCTGGATTTCCACTACACCGCTCGCGCGTCGCGCGACGACACGTTTTTCATCGACGTGACGCACAAGTACGCACCTCGCAGCGGCCACATCGACGTGACTCTGCAACTGGACGCCGAGGCCGACGCCGATGGCGTGATCAGCTTCGATCGCTACTACTTCGACTATCACCGCCCGGAAGACCGCGAACACGGGTGCATTGCCACCGCCACCGGCACCAGCGCGTTGCCGTTGCTGCTCGCGGCGGGCGTGCTGTGGGCGCGACGCAGGCGGAGGGCGGCGTGAGTGAACACGCGTTCCTTCGCGCAACCATCGCGCGCATGAGGCAGATCAAGTCGTTGGGCGACGGCGTGCTGGCACAGGTCAGCGCGTCGCATCTGTTCCATCGCACTGACGACGAAGCCAACAGCATCGCCATCATCGTGCAGCACATGCACGGCAACATGCTGTCCCGCTGGACTGACTTCCTGGCAAGCGACGGCGAGAAGCCCTGGCGCAAGCGCGACGCCGAGTTCGAACCGGCAACCGATTCACCCGACCGCGTCCGGCAGCTTTGGGAAGACGGCTGGAAGCTGACCCTCGACACGCTCGAGGCGCTCAAGCCGGGCGACGTCATGCGCGACGTGACGATTCGCGGCGAGAAGATGGCGGTGCTGGACGCGCTCGTGCGCCAGGTCGGGCACTATGGCTACCACGTCGGCCAGATGGTCACGCTGGCCCGGCAGCAGGTCGGCAAGTCATGGAGCACCCTCAGCATCGCGCGCGGTAAAAGCCGCGATTACCGGCCGACACCGCGCGACAGCGGCATCCGGGGGTAGCCGCGGAGCACCTGGCCTCGAGTCGCGGCAACCTGCACTTCACTCCGCAACTACTCTCCGCCGCTGAACTCTTCTTCTTTCGGCGCCGGTGGCCGCGGTGCGGGCTCCTTGGGTGACTCCGGCGCGCCCGTGTCTTCGCGATGGGCTTCGCGTCTGGGGCCCTTGTAGCCGGGCTTGCCCGGGTCGTTGCTCAACTGCCAGCTGAACGTGTACAGCATCTTCACGACCGTCAGCATGTCTTCGTAGTTGATCGTCTCCGGGTCGTCCTGCGTCGTGTGGTACAGGTTGTTGCTGCCGCCCCACGGGAAGATGATCGGCACCCCGGCCTCGCCATAAAATGCCCAGTGATCCGACGCCGGCATCGGCGGGCGGTCAGACAGCGTCCACTCCAGCGAGGGATAGAGCACCGTGGACTGCTGGCATAGACGCTGGAGCAGCGGGCTGTAGGCGGCACCCTGCAGTGTCATTTTCTTGTCCGCGATGCGGCCGATCATGTCGATGTTGATCATGGCCACGACCTTTTCGTTCGGCACGATCGGGTTGCGCACATACCAGCGCGCGCCAAGCAGGCCCTTTTCCTCGCCGGTGAACGTAATGAACAAAAAGCCGCGCCGCGGCTTGACGCCGCTTTGTGCGAGCGCCTCGGCAATCTCAAGCACGCATGCGACGCCGGTGGCGTTGTCATCTGCGCCGTTATAGACCTCGCCGTACTTTGGTGGCCGGTCGCGCGAGCCGAAGTACCCGACGCCCAGATGGTCATGGTGCGCGCCGAAGACGATCCACTCATCCAGCTCGCCCTCAATCTTGCCAACAACATTCCGGCACTCGCGGTGCACCTCGCGCGAGCGCGTCTTGATGGTCACGCTCACGCTCGCAAGGTCAGGCCGCTGGCTGAAATCACCCTTGTCGAAGGCGCGCTGCGCCGCCAGCAGCCGGCCGCTGCCGCCCAGCAGTGAATCCGCGGCGCCCAGCGTGATGTGCAGGAAAGGCACGTCACCAGCCTCGCGCGTTGGCCCGGCAAGCCGCAACGGCGGCGACTTCTCCGCGGCCTCCGGCGACGGCAGATCGCGCTGGTTGTCGTTGCCGTCCTGCGAATCGGGGCCGGTGACCATCAGAATCCCGACTGCGCCTGCCTCACGCAACAGGCGCTCTTTCGACTGCAGAAAGCTGCTGCGCCGAAAGCGACGGCCGCGGCCGTCGCGATTCCAGGTCGATGGCGCAAAGCGCAGGATCAGCGCAACCTTGCCCTTGAGGTCAAGACCCGCCACGTCGTCGTAAGATTGCTCTTCGTCCTTGATTGCGTAGCCGGCAAAGACGACCCCTGCGTTGCTGATCTCGGCGTCGGTGCTTGGGCCGCTGGTGGCGACGAAGTCCTTTTTATAGGCGAGGCTGGTGCGCGTTTCGCCACGCGTGATGGAAAGCTCGGGCCTCTCGACCCATTCGCGGTGCACGAACTTCACGGTCTGGTAGTAGCCGTTGGCCTCGCCTGCGGGCTGCACCCCGGCGCGCTGCATGCGCTTGCGGATGTAGCCCGCAGCGATGTCGATTTCGGGGTGGCAGGTCTCGCGGCCGCGCATGTCGTCGTCGGCGAGAAAGAACACGTCGCGCTTGAGGTCGTCAAGGCTTATGCTGTCCATGTTGGGCGCGACCGGTGGGTCGGCTTCGGCGACGGCGATTGTCACGACGACGATGACGGCGGCCAGCGCGACAATCCAACGCTTCATCTGCATGGCATGCTCCTGCAGGCAGTGAGTTCTCGGTTGCTTACTTTACGATTGTGGACATTATGACGATGGCGTCCCCGTGTTGTCCCCTGAAATCAACCGTGAATCGACTTTCACTTCTCCTGCTGGCGGGGCTGGCGCTTGCGGTGTCAGCATGCCCGTCAACGCCTGAACCCCGTGGCGGCGTGCCTATGCGCCACGTCAGACTGCCGGAATGGGCCCTGACAGGCGTGCACCCGGATTACCCCCCGGAGCGGTTTATTACAGCCTATGGCATGGCCCGCTCACGCTCGGAGGCTGTCGCGCTGGCACAGTCCAAGCTGGAAACCGAGATAACCGCCTGGCCGCTCAAAGAATACGCCGATCTGCTGCGCGGGACCCAGCTGATGCAGATCGTGCGCGCGCCCGCAGCCTGGATTCGTCTCGAGGAGTTGGGCGACAGTGTCCGCCGCGAGTACGCCACCACGGGCTTCGACAACGTTGCACTTTGCGCGATCCGCCGCGATGACTTGCGCCTTTGGGCCACAGGCCTGCTGCCGCAGGCACGACGTGAACTTAACGAAACGCCCTCGCCGCCTTCAGCCGGCACCCTGCAATCGCGCATTGAGCTTACCGGTGCCTTCTTCCTCAAAGCCGCGCGGGTCGTGGCGTTGCAACTGATCGTGGACGGCAGCATCGACCGCATCGCCTTTGGGGCCGCCGAAGACACGGCCCAGCGGTTGTGGGAATTACCCAACCTGATGCGCGTCTCGCAGTCGGGTTCAGGCTCGCGGGCGCTGATCCGGGGCGGTGTGCACGAAGAACTGGGGCTTTTCGCGCGCTATCGCGGCGAGTCTCCGCGCGGCGTGCCGGTGGCATGGCAGCTTGCGCCCAACCTGCGCGGCGCGCTGCGCGGCGACGAGGTCTTCAGCGTCGAGGGCAATGCGGCCTGCCGCGTGCTGCAGGTCGCGCCGAACGGCGAAAACTCCGGCCAGGTGTTTGCCATGCTGGATATCGACACAGCGCTGGGACGCCGCACGGGCATCCTGATGCCGATGTGGCACTGGACCATCATGCTGCCGTCGCGCGACCAGGGAGAAGTCATCCTCGACGTGACCGAAACAGGCACCGGTGCGGCCGCGGAATCGCCTACGCACTTCATCAAAGAGCTGACGTCATGGGCCGCCCTGCGCGGGCTGAAAGTGACGCGTGGCGCGCCGTCGGGCGCACAACCCTATGTTTTGAAACTGACCGGAACCCTGGTGCTGAACGTCAGCAAGTCCGGGGACGTTCCGATCGCGCACACTTCCGGGCGCATCGACCTGGTGGACATGGACAGCGGCAACGTGCTTTACACCTATTCACCGGGCCTGCACAAAGTGGGCGGTGCAGAAACCAGCGAGATCAGCCTGGCTTTGACTGCCCAGCGCGAAGCAACGGCCGACGCCCTGATCGAGTTCGCGGGCCGGCTTGCCGCCGTGCTGCCGGCGCCGGAAGACACGCAGCCGCGCGATAACTGAAGCTTACAGCCGGGTATTGATGGAAGACTTGCTGAACGTGTGCATGTTGAAGAAGAACGCATCATGGAAGTAGTGCGTCAGCAGCAAACCGAACCCGAACAGGTAGTAAGCCTGCAGAATTGCACCGGGCCGATAGCCCAGTGAGCCGACTTCGCCCGCGCCGCCCAGCATGCCCACACCCTGTACGTTGCTGATGATCAGCGCCACGCCAAGGATGACTGCGATCAACCCAAGCACGATGGCAAACGCAACGCCGTAGTAGCGCCGCCCGCTGTTGTCGTCGGCGCTAAGCCAGCGGACGAACGGGTTCAACCGATTGCCGCCCTTGACCTGCGTGCGCATGATGAACCAGGTCAACGCGATGTACTGCAGGCTGTGCCAGAGGTTGAAGCCCTGGAAGGCGGAATCCAGGTTGGGCAGCAGCGGGCAGAACAACCCCACGCCGATCGCGCAGCAGATCAGCATGAACTTGGGCTTGTGCAGAATGCCATCGGCGTGTTCACGGAATGACTTTGCGGCCCACAAGCTCATGCAGACAATGAAGCCCGCCAGGTTCAGCATCCAGAACCAGTCCGACAGGATGAACTCCGGCAGAATCGGGTGCGCGCGGCCGATGTTGAATTTCAGCGCGCGTGCCTGGTCAATGCCGAATATCTGCGTCGCCCACGCAAACGCCATGCTGCCTTCATTCACCATCACCATGCGGAAGGTGCTTAGCGGATAAAGCGGAAAGACGACCGCGCCGATGTCAATCAGCCGCGACTTCAGGCTGGGCTTTGCCGCATCGCGGTCTTGGTAGAAACGGATGACGTACGAAAGCTGGTGAATGATGTGCAGGCTGGCGATGAAGAAAAACCCGGTCAGCAGCAGCTTGCGCGTGAACTCGCTGGAAAGTGCCATCACCGCCACGGTCGGCACGACCGCAAAACTGGCATAGAACCAGATTCGCTCGCGCTGCCGAAACTCCGGGTGAAGCCAGGTGCGCGTGAAAGTAACCCAGACGTGCGGGCCGCCCACCAGCACCATGACAAACAGGCTGACAATGTCTTCGGCAGCGCCGACGCGTGTGGCGGCATCCAGCGCCGTGAAGCGGCCAAGCAGGTAGATCGAAAGGTAATAAACGAGCGGCGGCACCGGCGCCAGCAAAGCCGGGAAGATGATCCAGCGTTTGTCCCATCCCGGGCTGAAAATCCATCCCGATGCAGATTCGGCGCGGGTTGCACGATCCGCACCCAGCCCGACAGAAACCGCCTGTCCTGCCATGTTGTTGCCCCCTGCTCGCAACCGGCCGCGACAAGAGTATGCGAAAACGCAAAGAGTTTCAACGGACATCGGGCAGGATACCGCCCTTGACACGGCAAGAGATGCGCGGGATGCTGATGCACCACCAATGACCCGGGAGAGGCCACGTGTCCGCCGCGCAACCGTCAGCTGAGTCCGTCACCGTGGCCCGCAACTTCATCCGTCAGTATGGCAAGGGCCGCTTCAAGCGCTTCCTCAAGATGCTGCAAGCCGGTGAGTCCGGCCAGAAGATTGCGCAGGAATACGGCGTATCGCGCGAGCGCGTACGACAGTGGAAGAACGCATTCGGCAACGAAGTTCTGAGCTACGACGTGCACGCGCATATCGGCAAGCTCGCCGGCATGCGCTGATCCGGCGTGCAAGCTACAATCACGGCGTGAGCCTCGATTTTGTCGGCATCTTCGGTATGGGGCGGATGGGCCGCACGCTGGCCGATGAGCTTCAGCGGCTGCGCATCCCCGTCTGCATTGGCGGTCGCGGCAGTCCCAGCCGGGGCAGCACTCTGAATTTGCACAAAGGTCCGGCCGACTTCCTGTCGCAGGTGCCGGTTGGCGGTCTGGTAATCCTGTCCGTGCGCGATGATGCGATCGCTGAAGTTGCGGCAAGGTTTGCCGGGCTTCCGGGTGGCGAGCAGCGCATGTTCGTGCACACCAGCGGCGCCAGCGGCCCCGCGGCACTAAAGCCGCTGGCCGACGCCGGCGCGCAGACCGGCGTGTTCCACATCCTGCAGTCATTGCCGCCTGCGTCCGGACGGCGCCACATCGCCGGCAGCTACGCTGCGATCACCGGAACCCCGGGTCTGCTGCCGGCGTTGCGTAAACTGGCGTCGCGGCTTGAACTGCACCCGGTTGAACTTGCGGATCAGCAGTGGGTGCCCTACCACGCCGCTGCGGTGCTCGCCAGCAACGCGCTGCTGGGTCTGCTGGACACGGGCCGCTCGATCCTGAAGGACGCGGGCATCGCCGAGGATGACGCCGGCAAGATGCTGCTGCCTCTGGTGATGGGAACGCTGAAAAATGTGCAGGAGCACGACCTGGCAACGGCATTGACCGGCCCCGTGGTGCGCGGCGACGTAGGCACCATCCAGCGCCACCTGGCGGTTCTGGAAGGCGAGGCGCGGACGGCATACAAGTCGGTGATTCGCAGCGTAATCGGGCTGGCGGAGCGCACCGGCCGCACACCCGAAGCACGCCTGGACGAAATCCGCGAACTGATCAGCCGGTAGTGCAGGCCTGCCAAAGCAACGCGGTCGCGCCGCCGGCAAGGGCAACGCGACCGCGAAAAAGGCTGGAGCGGGTGATGGGACTCGAACCCACGACCATCACGTTGGCAACGTGATGCTCTACCACTGAGCTACACCCGCCTGAGCTACACCCGCCTTACGGGCGGGTCTGCCGCCCGTTTGGGCCGGGAATGATATTCCGGCGCCTAAGGCTGTAAAGGGGGCAGCTTGCGGGGCGGCATCGCAAGCTGTGCACGGACTGGCATCGCGACGTTCTTGCAGACTCGTAGGTCGTCACAGCGGTGCCACGCCCAGCCTGAACTCTGCCGGTTACGGGAAATGAAAGTCGTACAACAACGTCTGACAACGTCCACCAACGTTCCAATAAATATCAATTATCTACAATCTTGACAGGAGCATTGAATCGCACAATGATGTGCGTAATTGACGTATTTGCGGAAATGCAAGATCGATGAAGAAGCGCACCAGAAGAACCAGGACCAGAACCGCCGACATCGCCGCAGAGCTCGCAATGGCGGCACCGATGCCGCTGACCGTCGTGTCATCTCGCGGCCGCGTAGTGTACGTCAACGAGGCCTTTGCCAGCCACTTCATGCCCAGCAGAAACCAACTGGTTGGTCAGGCAGCTGCAGACCTGCTGTCCAAAACCGTACTTGAGGCGCTTAGAAGAGCGCCAGCCTCGCCACAACGCTGGGTGCCGCCCAGCGGACGCGTGCAGATGCTGGAGTCTTTCCGGCTTCGCAACGGCTTCGGCATCGCAAGCCACTGGCCCGATGAGCCCATCCAGACCGATGACGCCCAACGGGTTCGCGCAGCCTTGAACAGCCTGCGCGCGACAACCACTCAGGACTCAAGCCTCGTCGCGGCGATCGACGAAATCATCAGGAAGCTGCCAGTTGCGGAAACTGAAGGCGCGGCCCTGAAGGTGCCTGCCATGCGCGCCATCAACGACGCCACGGCCGCCCGCGCGGCAGACGTTGCGGAAGACGGCGTACAGATCACAACAACTTTTGATGAATGCAGTTTGCCCGGTTTTCACGGCCCGCGGTTGGTCGCGGATCTGCTGGATCATTGTCTGGCCGAGCTGGCCTTGCGACCTCACCCGCGCGTACTGCGTGTGCACGTCGTCGCTGAACCCGGTGGTGTGGCTGTGCGCTTCACCCATAACGGCGTTCACCGGCGCTCGCACCGCATCGCCCGCGACGCGGGCCTTTACCAGGTTCGTTTCCAGGTGGCATCCGCCGGCCCCGGCCTTGGGGTGACCTACGTGCTGCTTTTTCCTGAGGTTTGAAGTTTGACAAGCATCTTGATGTATTATATGATTTTGATTGATTGGCTCACTTGGGTCCAAGATGCTTCGTGTCGTATGTCTGCCTGGATGCAAACCACCGCACGACCCGCTTGGGGATGTGCAGTGGGTTGCGTCGTCGGACCGGCTTGATTGCACGGCGGCAGACGTTGCCCTTGGTATTCCAGGCCAAGCCGCACAGGACTTTCTGACCAACCGCACCTGCCGTGCAGCGCGCCTCCCGCTCGTCCTGCTGGACGAGGCTGCTGATGACGACGTGGTCGCTGACTGGATGTCGCGCGGGGCAGCGGACGTGCTGACAAGCACGGACCCCAGGCTGTTGCTGCATGTCCTGCAACGCGAAGCCGAGCGCTACGCGGGCTGGCGGGACCTCGATGAGCTGCTGAATCACAGCGCCGCCTTTGTGATCGCGCTCAATCTTGACCTGAAGATCACCTGGATCAACCGCATCCGTGACGAGCTGGGCGATATGGATCCGATCGGCATGGACGCGCTGACCTTTATCGCCGAAGAGAATCAAGATCGAGTCATGGCGGCGTACCAGCGCGTGCTGGAGACGGGCGTCGCCGAGACATACGAAACCGGCGGCACATCCGCCGGCGGCACGCCTGCCTGGTACCGCACGCTGGTCGGGCCAATCCACCGCGCGGGCCGGATTGTCGGCTTGTGCCTGATCGCGCAGGACATCACGGAAGAGCGCGAGACGCAGCTGGGGCTTCGCGAGTCTGAGGCCCGGCTCACGTCTCTGTTCGAAACCACGCCGGACGCGATCCTGACCATCACCGCCGACGGTTTGATTGAGAGCGTAAACTCGTCTGCAGAGCGCCTGTTCGGATACCCGCGCGAAGAACTGCTGGGGCGCGACGCCGGCGGCTTGCTGCAAAGCGGCAGCAGCGGGCGTTTTGCCACTCTCGTCGGGCGTCTGGGCGGCCGCCTGACCGGCCGCGTCTTTGAGTATGTGGCCCGCCGCCGCGACGGCCACGCGTTTCCGGTAAGCCTGTCGGTCGGAAGTTGGAAGCACGATGGCCAGATGCGCTATTCGGCCATCGTTCGCGACCTGACAGAGCAAAAGCGCGCGGATGAAGAGCTTGCCCGCGCCAACGCCCGCCTGGTGGCGGCTGCACGGCGCGCCGGCATGGCCGATGTGGCGCGCGGCGCGTTGCATAACATCGGCAATGCCATGACCAGCGTGGCCATCGGCGCCACGGTACTGGCGCGGCGCCTTGACCCTGACCGCTCGGCGGCACTGTTGCAGATCGCGCAGCACCTTGAGAAGCAGGAGAACAACGGCCCGACGGTCGAGGCCCTGCGCCGCCTTGCCTGCCTGATGTCGTCAGAGCGCCAGGAGAAACAGAAGCTGGTGCACACCATGAACCGGCGCCTGTCTGACATCACCGAGATTCTGCACGCGCAGCAGCAATACGCGCGCGCCGGCGGCGTAAGCCAGGTCACCCGCCTGCCCGACCTGATTGACGATGCGCTTGCGCAGCAGCAGCACCGCGTGCGGGCCATGGGCCTGCGCATCGCCCGCCACTTCGAGCCTCTGCCGGAAGTCGAGATTGATCGCATCCGGCTGCTGCAGGTCGTTTCGAACCTGGTCAAGAACGCCATGGAATCTCTCGAGCAAGCCAGGCCCGCGAATCCGTCGCTGGAGATTTCCGTCAGCGCGCGTGACAACAACCTTCGCATTGCGATCACCGACAACGGACAGGGCTTCGACGAAGCCATGCGCTCGCAACTCTTCCGAAGCGGCTTCACCACGAAGGATGCCGGCCAGGGGCTGGGCCTGCACTTCTGCTACAACACCATGCGCGAAATGGGCGGAAGCATTGGCGCGGAAAGCCCGGGCGTTGGACGCGGCGCGACTTTTGTTCTCGAAGTGCCGTGCGTGAGCGCCGCCGTCGGCCCCGAGCCAAGCCTCACAACCGCGGCTTGACCCAGCCACTTTGCCACACAAACCATGCCGCTATACTCCCGCGCGGAGAGCGGATGCAGGCTGACACCGAACATCGCGACTACTGCCGGGGCGTGCTGCCGCAGGTTTCGCGCACGTTTGCACTGGGGATTGAGCTGCTGCACGAGCCCCTGCGCGACGAAATCGGCGTTGCGTACCTGATCTGCCGTATTCTCGACACCATTGAAGACACCACGTCGATAGCCGCTGAGCAACGTGCGAGCATGCTTGATGCTGTTGCCACAGGCTTTCTTGACCCGCTGGCTTGGCCCGAAAGCGCGCGCGGCGTGCAAGCCATGTTTGACGACGAGTCTCTAACCGGCGCCGATCACGAACTGTGTCGCAATTCATCCAGGGTGCTGGCCGCTTTTCACGCCTTTCGGCCCGGTGCGCGCAGCGCCATGGGCGACAGCATCACCGAGATGGCCCGCGGAATGGCTGAGACCGTCCGGCGCGAGCGGCGCGGCGACGGCCTGCGCCTGATGGACGAAGAAGATCTCAAGCGCTACTGCTACTATGTCGCAGGCACCGTCGGCAACCTGCTGACCAACGAGTGGGCGCTCGACCGCCCCAGCGTGACACCTGCCGTCAAGCAGCAGCTTGAGCAGCATGCAGTAAGCTTTGGTCTGGGGCTGCAGGTCACCAACATCATCAAGGGCGTCACCGACGACATGCAGCGTGGCGTGGCCTATGTGCCGCACAAACTGTTTCACGCCGCCGGCATTGACCTGCAGACCCTTCTTGACAACCCCGCTGATCCCCGAGGGCGCGAAGTCATTGCCGGCCTGGCCGACATGACGCTGCTGTGGCTTGACGAGGCGCTTGAGTACACGCTGGCTGTGCCAGCCGGTGAGCGGGATATTCGCATGTTCTGCGCGCTGCCGCTGGTGTTTGCGGTGCGCACGCTGGCGCGCGCGCTGCAGACCACGGACGTGTTCAGCGAAACGATTCTCAAGATCACACGCGATGAGGTCACGCAGATTCATGCCGAAGTCGAGGCGTGTATCCACGACGACCATGCCCTGCGCAACATCCATCACCGTGAGCGGCAAGCCGTAACCGATCAGATCCAGAAGGCCCGTTCGGGCTGACATCCGCAAAGGCGGCCACTGAGCAATGCGTGCTGCGGTATTGTTTGCTGACTGCGCCTGCTATCCTGCCACTGAGGTGCAATATGTCCCATGAGCTGGTGCAGGCGGCAGAGGACATCCAGGACTGGCTTGTGGAGCAGCGACGCACGCTGCACATGATGCCGGAGCTTTCGCTGCACGAATTCAAGACCGGCGAGCATTGCGCCAACGAGCTGCGCAAACTGGGGCTGAACGTCCGCAAGCTCTGGGGTGAGGGTTTTGTCGCTGATCTGGACGCGCCCGCCGGCAAGGGCCGCGTCGCGCTGCGTGCTGACATGGACGCGCTGCCGATTCACGAGCTGAACGACATTCCGTATCGCTCGCGCCACGATGGCGTCGCCCACATGTGCGGACACGACACGCACATGACCGTGCTGATGGGAACGGCGCGCGTGCTGATGCAGCGTCGTGATTCACTGGCGCGCAGCGTGCGTTTCATTTTTCAGCCAGCCGAAGAGCTGCCACCCGGCGGCGCGAAGGGCCTGATCGAAAAGGGCGCCCTCGAAGGAGTGGACGAGGTGTATGCCCTGCACAACAATCCACACATGGAAGTCGGCACCGTGGCGACACGCGCAGGACCGCTGACAGCCGCAGCCGACATCTTCACCGTCAAGCTCATCGGCAGCGGCGGCCACGCCAGCAGGCCGCACGAGGCACTGGACCCGATCCCCGCCTGCGCCGAGCTTGTGGGCATGCTGCAGACGCTGGTCTCACGCCGCGTGGCGCCAGGAAGGCCAGCCGTACTTAGCGTGACCCGCATCAAAGCCGGCACAACGCACAACATCATCCCCGACGAAGCCGAGCTGATGGGCACCGTGCGGACATATGAAGAGCCGGTGCGTGCGATGATTATCGCCCAGATGGAGAGCATGGCAGGCGCCGTCGCCGCGGCTCACGGGCTGCGCTTTGAGTTTGATTACGTGCGCGGGTACGACAGCATCGTCAACCACGAAAGCGGCGTGCAGCGCGTGGCACAAGCCGCCGCGGAAGTGCTGGGCGAGCCCAACGTCAGCACCAACTTCGAGGCGCAGACCTGGGGCGAAGACTTCAGTTACTACCTGCAGCGCACGCCCGGCGCGTTCTTTCTGCTTGGCAGTGGCAACAAAGCCGCCGGCATCCACGAGCCGCTGCATAGCGCGCGCTTCAACGTGGACGAGCGCTGCCTGGCGCTGGGTGTTGCCGTGATGGCGAGACTCGCGACATGAGCGCACAGCGGACGCGCGCGGGCAATTGGCTGTCATGGCTGATTGCCGCCGTGCTGCTTGCGGTGCACGGCATCCTGATCGTGATCGGCGCGGGCGGACTGGTGGAGCTGGCGGTAGCTCAGCCGCCCTGGACGCCCTACACCAACCCGGAGCTGCCCGGCTGGATGCTTCTGGTGCAGTGGCTGCTGATGCTTGCGGCCGGCGCCGTGTTCATTGCCGGCTATGCAATGCGCCTGCGCGCGCTTCCGCACCTGATGGCCGGTATTTACGCCGTGATGGCCGCGGTGTGCGCCTTGCAGACTTTCACCATGCTCAGCAACGCCGACCGCTTCACGAACATGGCGATCGAGTATGCTGAGTACGCAGTGATCCTGGTGTACTTGTACGTAGCGCCGCCCATGAGGGCGCGATTTGCGGCGAAGCGGGCCGACGAGACCACGTCTGCACGGTTTGCGTGAGTGGCAGGTGGGTGCGACTGGGACGCACAAAATGCACGTCTCCGCAAGATGTTACTGGCGCATGGGCGTTTCGCCTGATACATACATCAGCGCGGAAAATCGACCCAGGCGACCGCCGACACAAGAACTGAAGTGTTATCGGACGTTGCCATAAGCAACATTGTGGCATAGAGTTATGAGGTAGATAAGGACAGTCGTTGCCGGCGCTCAGTTCGCAGGCAAGGCACAGACCAGTCGAAGGCGCGCAGAACACGGTCAGGCTGCCGGGTTTGAAGCGCGAGAAGCGAAGTGAACGCACTGCGGGACGGTCCCGCGAATCAGGCAGGGCGCAGTACGACAGTGCACAATTTCACAGCCGGAGGCAAAGACCGTGAGTGATGAGGGTGGAGCGCCGCTCGGGCGCGGGTTGGACGTGGGAACGGCGAATCTCGTCGCGGCCCGCATGGACGAAGAGGGAAGCATCGAGTTCTTCCCGGCGCGCAACGCATTTCTGGACGTGCCCGAAGACCCGTACACGCTGAAGATGCTCAAGGGCCAGGGTGTGCCCTACATCAAGCGCGAGAACAAGCTGTTCATCATCGGCGAAGACGCGTTTGAGCTGGCCAACATCTTCAACCGCGAAATGCGCCGGCCCATGAAAAACGGGCTGATCAGCCCCACAGACGCCGACGCCATGCCCATGGAAGTCGAGCTGTTCAAGAAGATTCTCGGCCCACCGCGGGCCGAGGGCGAAATGGTTTACTACTCCGTGCCCGCCGACCCGGTGGACAGCACGATGAACATTGTTTACCACACCAACATCGTAAACGGGCTGCTTGAGCGCCTGGGCTATCGCGGCCAGCCATTCAACGAAGGCAAAGCAATTGTCTTCAGCGAGCTCAGCGACGACGACTTCACCGGCATCGGCATTTCCTGCGGCGGCGGCATGGTCAACATCTGCGTTGCATTCCGCTCGATCGACGTGGTGGCATTTTCGACCAGCAAGGGCGGTGACTGGATTGACCAGCAAGCCGCACAGGTCATGGGTTGCGCCGCCAGCAAGATCACCGCGATCAAGGAGCGCGGCGTGGATATCAACGCGCCCAAGACGCCCGAGGAAGAGGCGATCGTCATCTACTACCGCCACCTGATCAAGTATTCGCTCGAAACCATCATCAAGAAGTTTCAGGTCACTAAGGACATCCCCAACTTCCCCAAGCCGGTTCCCATTGCCGTTTCGGGCGGAACCTCCAAGGTCGGGGGCTTCGTCGAGGTGTTCAAGGACGAATTCGGCAAGATGGCCAGCAAGTTCCCGATCAAGGTCAGCGATATCCGCCGCGCGGAAGACCAGCTCAACGCCACCAGCAAGGGCTGCCTGCTTGCGGCACTGATGCACGAAGAATAGACTCCGGGCGCGGTTGGCAAACACGCGCCCGGCTAACGCCGGGCGCGGCTGCTTGCCCCGCCCCCAGCCGCACGGAAGGACCACGAAATGTCGGACCTGGCAAAGCTCGCAAGCCTGTCCAAGCGCCTCAAGGGTAGCAACGCCAAAACCCATGAGGATCGCTCGGCGCTGGCTGGCAAAGCCACAGGGCCGGTGCCCAAGCCCGCCACCGTCGAGGTGGCGGAAATCGCCGACGACAGTGCCGCTGAGCCTGCCTTCGGCGCTCCCGCAGGCGCGCCCGTCGTTGCAGGCGGTGCGCCGGCTAAAGTCACCGTGAACATGGACCTTGGCCCCGTCACCGACATGCTGGGGCGCATCCGCGACGAAATGAAAAACCTGCGCGAAGAAGTCGCCAAGACGCGCAAGGACGGAATGAAGGTCGATTTAGCCGGCGACGCCGCTGAACAGATGGAACAGGCCATCAAGCACCTCAGCGCCGTCAGCAAGGCGACCCGCGAGCTTGCGGAAAAGCTGGTCACCAGTCTGCCCGAGTCGCGCTGGTACGGCGACTTGATCAACCTCGGCCGCGAAGTCGGCGAAGGCATCATGGCCGGCGGCGGCAAAGGCGGTGGCGGCAGCCCCGAAGAAATGAACGCCATCAAAGAGCAGCTTGAAATGCAGAAGACTCAGCTCACGGCCATCCTCAGCATCCTGCAAAGGCGGTGAACGCTTGCTTGCGGCCTGACCCACAGGGTTGCGGGTTGTTCCGCAACCCTTGCAATTTCAGGCCATCCACGCGAAAGTCCACGGCAGCCCGGATACTGAACGCCGCACATGCCCATCCACCCGACCGCCGTGATTGACCCCAGCGCCGACATCGGCGATGGCAACGACATAGGCCCCTATTGCGTAATCGGCGCCGGCGTCGTGATTGGCAGCGGCAATCGCCTCGGCCCGCACACCGTAATCGAGGGCCCCACGCGCATCGGCAACAACAACCGCATCGGCAACCATTGCAGCTTCGGGGCGCCGCCGCAGGACACCGGGTATAAGGGCGAGCCGACAAAGCTCGTCGTCGGCGATGGCAACTTCTTCGGCGACTACGTGCAGCTCACGCGCGGCACCACCAAGACCAGCCACCAGACCACGACAATCGGCAACAACAACTTCCTGATGGCCTACTGCCACGTCGGCCATGACTGCATGCTCGGCGACCACATCATTGCCGCCAACGCGGTGCACCTGGCCGGCCACGTCAGCGTAGAGGACCGTGTCGTCTTCGGAGGCCTGGTCGCGATTCACCAGTTCGCGCGTGTCGGCACGCTTTCCATGATCGCCGGCGGCAGTGTCAGCGGCCTCGACATTCCGCCGTATGTGCGTGTCGGCGGCTACGGCTGTGCGGTGTACGGGTTGAACGTGATCGGGCTTGAGCGCAACGGATTTGAAGACGAGCAGATCAAAGTGCTGCGACAGGCGTACAAGCTGCTGTTTCGCAGCGGCACCCCGTATGAAGAAGCACTGCGGCAGCTCGAGACAGAGTACGCAGCCAGCGCCCAGGTGCAGCACTGGGTCAAGTTCTTCCGCGAATCCAAGCGCGGAGTAGTACGCGAGCGCGCCAACAAGTAGCTTTCACTGGCCTGAGCCGGGCTGCAAGGACGAAACCGAGCGCGACCCACCACAGGTGCCCGCCGCCTCCGCCGGGCAGCGACGCGCAACCCTTGGGCGTGTTGATCTGGGGGTCTTTTGCTTCTGTAACTGCCACCTGCAGCACCCGCGAGTCGGCCCCGTGTAGATTCGTTGCCGTAAGACTGACGGAGAAGTACTGACCAACATGCAGCGCAGGAACAACTCCGGATAGCACGTTGCCATGATGGCTCATCCATGCAGGCATGCCCACGGCACTGAACGTGGGTGCAGGTGCACCTTCTGCAGTGATCGTGTAGCTCCAGAAGCTGCCTGAGTAGGCGGCTGAACCAAGCGGGGAGGTGATCACCGGCGGGCCCTGCCGCCACGACCAAACACAGTCCGCGGCCAACGGGCCATTTTTGAGGCCTCCGCCCAGGATCCACGGCCGCCCGCCGAACACTTCCGAAGTGTGGTGTTGGCGCTCGCTCCAGGGACCGGCACCCTCCAGAGTCCAATTCACGCCATCCACCGAGTACCATAAATCGTTGTGATGCTTGATTTCAGCAGGTGAGGAGCCGTTCCCGCCGGCCATCCAGATGAAGCCCAGGTACGAAAACGCGGTGTGCCCCGCGCGCCCACCGGCCGCGGAACTCGTTGCCAGCAACCAGTTGATACCGTCCGACGAACTCCAGGCATCGCCTTTAGGGGCTCCGCCAAATCCGGACGCCAGACCGCCTAGAACCCAAAGCTGGTTGGCAAACACAGTTGTAGCGTGGCTGCGTCTCGGGCCCCAAGGGGCGGAATCAGTTTCCTTGGTCCAGACCACGCCGTCCGGCGAGGACCATACGTCCGACAGGTCAATCATGCTCGCGCCGTCTTCGCCACCGATGACCCATAGACGGTTGTCGAAGACGGTTGATGTGTGTAATGCGCGCGGCACCCAAGCGGCGGCGCCTGTCTCGAGTGTCCAGGTGATCCCGTCGGGTGAGGACCAGACATCGTTGAGATGTCCTGGTCCTGCCGGAGGTGCGGTCCCCTGTCCGCCCATAACCCACAGCCGATTGTTGAACGCAACCGCCGTGTGATGCTGGCGCCCATCCCAGCCTGGCGCGCTGGTCTCCAGCGTCCACGTGACTCCGTCGGGGGAGGACCAGACGTCGCTCTGGTAGCCCGCTCCTCCCAACACCCACATGCGGTTATCAAACACAGCGGACGCATGCCCGACTCGCGCCCCCAGAGGTGCGCCTTGCGTCTCCTCGACCCACCCGCTTTGCTGTGCGTGAGCTGTGTGAGACGCGACAACCGCAACCGCGCAAAGAATGGACAGCTTGACTGAACCTGTCACCCAAGATTTGCTCATGTTGATTCCTCGCACCAGGGCCGACACAGAATCTTCAGCATCCTCAGCAGCGGTTAAGGCACCTGCTCATGGTCTCGTTCAATGCAGCCAGATACGGCAAAGCGCCGTGGCAGACGCCGACAGACTGGCGTTGCAGAGCATTCATCAACCATCACCTCTCTTCGAACGCAGTCGCAGCGCTCAAGCTATGTCCTTTCTGGCAGCTGATAAAAGTGCATGCTCGCAGGACCTTTCTGGCGGTGACTGTCTAGCCAACATGACAGGAGGCCAGAATTGTGCCAATAGCTTTGACTTGCGAATCGCGGAATCTGTATCGCGCAAGCCAACCCTCGAAGCCGCGGCTACCTCGTTCCTGCCCGCTTGAGCCCGTGGTGCGATCCGCATACTTGGCTTCGGCGCCGAATCCGATGCGCCTCAATCATCAACACCAGAGACAGCAGTGCCCCCCAAGGGCCTGCCTTGGTCGCGCCCGCCGCGCACCCGCCGCTCTCAAAGTATGAAATCGCCAATCCCGCGGCCAAGTTCTGGCCCGTAGTGGAGTCTGTGTTCGGTGGAGGGCTGTGTCGGGACGCGGGTGCCACTACCACGGTGAAGTGCTGGATCACGAACTCGCCGGCTGCATCGACTGCCCGGATGTCGAACCCATACGTGCCCGACTTGACGTTGCCGCCGTTGTTTGAAATCTCGAGTTGGTAAGTCGTGGAACTGCCGACGACGAGCGCGCTGGGAAGGTTGCTGCCGGTTACAAACCACGTGTACGGCGCCGTTCCGCCCCGGCAGTCCAACTTGATTCCTGGGGTCAACAGCTTCTGATTGTGAGTAAACAGGTGATCAGCATCCATACTGAGTCGCATGGGGTACCCGCCACCTATTCCGGTTGACGTGCTCCAGACATCGTCATGGTAAATGTCCGTGCCGCCGTTGTGTGAGTGGCCCCCAACAATCCACATCCGACCCTTGAACACCAGCATCGAGTGCGATCGCCGGTCCGGCCAAGCCGCCGCGACCGTCATTTGCTGCCAGTTCACGCCGTCGCCGGACGACCACACATCGCTGGTGACAATCCCTGCTGCGTGCGTTGCCGGGTCATAGCCTTGTCCACCGGTGATCCAGATTCGTCCGTCAAACACGGCCGCGGCGTGGTTCCAGCGTCGCAGCCAGGGCGCGGCGCTAACTTCGAGCGTCCAGTTGGAGCCGTCTTGCGACGACCAGAGGTCGTCAGCCTGAACACCGCCAAGGGTCCAAAGTCGATCTCCAAAAACGACCACCGCAAGGTCTGAGCGCGGATGCCACGCGGCGGACGGTGTTTGCAATACCCAGTTAACCCCATCGTTGCTCGACCAGACGTCATTCAAATGGGTGAAGATATTGGTGGTGTCGATGCCACCCATCACCCAGAGCCGTCCGTCGAACACCACACACGCATGCCTGTGGCGTGGGGGCCACGGTGCAGAGCTCGACTCAACGCTCCAGTTCACTCCATCCGGCGAGGACCACACGTCATTCATACTCATGTGACCCGTGCTGCCGCCCAGAATCCACATCCGGTTGTCAAACACCACGACACCGTGCTCGATCCGCCGATGCCAAGGAGCGGCTGCGGATTCCAGTGTCCAGGTCTCGCCATCCGGTGACGACCAGGTTTCGCCGGCAGGGTCGTTCGAACTGCTGGGTCCCGAACCACCAACGATCCACATGCGATTGTCAAAAACGACGGACGCGTGTCCCGATCGGGCCACCCAGGGCGTCACTTCTTGTGACTTCACCCAGGAGCCATGCTGTGAAGCAAGCTCGGCGGCTAGAAGAATCACCGCGAGCACCAACAGCGCCCGCAGCATGCGCACTTCCAGAAGACGTACGACTGACGCCTTCAGCAGGATGCAACCTCGCATATTGCCCCACCTTCCAACAGCGCACGCCGCAAACATCATGGGCTTATGCAAAAGGCGGGCCAATCGGTCAGAACCGCCATCTGCAGGGGGCGCCTGCGGTCGCGTCTGGCAACGCTTTTGTCACATTTGTACAGAAGTTACACAGGCCCTACTCTCTGCGGTCACCCACTTCAGAGATCCCGGAGTCGTTCAGGCCAAGCCACCGTGGTCGCGGTTCCATCGTTCCTGTTCGCTGACGCCCATGATCTTGTCCACGTCTTTCTGCGTCATGCGTGGGATGTGCGGCTGTGGCGGCAGCTCTGCGCGCAGGCGTTTGAGAAAGTCGCGGCCCCATTGCTGCGTGAAGGCGCGGCTGATGGGTTTGTGGCGCAGCTCGATCTTCAGGCCGCGTTGCAGAATGCTTGCGCCGCACTCGATCAGGCGTTCCTCCATCAGCTCGATTGCGCGGCCGAAGTTGCGGTATGCGCGGTCACAGCCGGTGAACACCGCGGCGCCTTTTCCTTGCAGCTTGCGCTGCGGCACGAGCATCTCGGCCATGCTCTGGTCGAAGCGCAGAAAGTCAGCGTGGTGGCCACCGTCGCCCCAGGTCGGCTCGCCCAGCAGGATGCCGTCGGCTTCCAGCAGCACGTCAGCCTTGAACGTTGCGGCGTTGTACGTCGCCACCTTCGCGCCGTGCTCCATCATGGCAGCCGCCGCCAGGCGCGCGGTCTCGAACGTGTTGCCGCTGGATGATGCGAAAACGATGGCAATGTTTGTCATTCGATCTGCGCTTCCACAATCGCGCGGCCGTCTTCATCCCACTGCACGCGCAGGACGTTCGCCACGCAGCATACCGGGCAATCTTCGACGTACTCCTGCGCGCTGCCGGTTGAGGGGTCCAGCGACACCTCAATCTCCTCGCCGCAGTGGTCGCAGATGTACGTGCCCGTCTCGTCCATCGCTCATTCCGCGGCGCCCACGCCTGCCTTCAGGTACACGCGCAGGACCGACACGTCGCCCGGGCCGATTCCCGGTATGCGTGACGCCTGCGCCAATGTCAGCGGCTGAACGCGTGACAGTTTCTCGCGCGCCTCTTTCCGCAAGTTCTGCATGGCGTCGAAGCGCACGCCGGTCGGGACCCGAATGCCCTCCAGCTCGCGCAGGCGCGCGACTTCAGCGTCTTCGCGCTCGACGTACCCGGCATAACGGGCGTCTATCTCAAGGGTGTGCGCCGCTTCGGCGTCCAGTTGCGCCAGCGCCGGCTCGTGCTGCACCGCCGTCGCCCATTCGAATTGCGGCGTGCGAAGCCAGTCGTACAGCGTCTTGCCATCGACTCGCTTCGCGCGCAGCAGCTCATTGCCACGGGCATACTCGGCGCGCTTGCTCTCAAGACGTTTTCGGCGCTCCGCGTCCGCGATGCCGAGCTCAATCGCCAGCGGCGTCAGGCGCCGGTCCGCGTTGTCTGTGCGCAGGCGCAGCCGGTATTCCGCCAGGCTGGTGAACATGCGGTACGGCTCATCGGTGCCGCGCGTGGTCAGGTCGTCGATCAGCACGCCGATGTATGCCTGGTCGCGGCGCAGCACGACCGGGTCGCGGCCCCCCAAGGTCAGCGCCGCGTTCAACCCCGCCATCAAGCCTTGTGCGGCGGCTTCTTCGTAGCCCGTCGTGCCGTTGATCTGCCCTGCGAGATACAGGCCGCTCACAAGCTTGGTCTGCATCGTGGCGTCGATCTGCGTGGGTGGCACGAAGTCGTACTCGACCGCGTAGCCGTAGCGCACGATGCGCGCGCGCTCCAGCCCCGGGATCGTGCGCACCATCGCGTCCTGCACGTCGCGCGGCATGCTGGTGCTGATGCCGTTGGGGTAGATCGTGTCGCTGTCGC